>JBMFIM010000001.1:0-90772 GCA_049976305.1 Candidatus Micrarchaeia archaeon
GTAAGCCTTAACCAAGAGCTTCTTTGTTATGATAGGATAGGTATGGCGATGTATTTTAGAACGTTTATTATATATCAAGCCCTTTTTCTGCATGCCCTCACTGATAGTATTGAAAAAAACAATAAATAGCTTGCTGCCGCTGGGCAGTAGCTACGCGATTGCATGCAAGCCTCAAGCTTGATCGATCGGAGATTCGCAAATGCAAATGCTCTGCTTTATCTTCTTGTTTGGCTATTGATTCTGATTACCACAAATGCACCAAAATAAAAAGCTTAACAGGCAAATACAACTGTGGCTGGCGAAATAAAGCAGGTGCTTGTTGTAAGGGCAGACTTGAAAATGGGCAAAGGCAAGCTTGCCGCACAAGTAGCACACGCATCTTTGATGAGCTATTTCGAAGCGGAGAAGAAAAGCAAAAGCCTTGCAAAGGAATGGATTGAGACAGGAGAAAAGAAAATAGTGGTAAAAGCTAGTGGCGAAGAGGAGCTTATGCAACTTTATGAAGAGGCGAAGAAGGAAGGCATTCCATGCGCACTAGTCCACGATGCAGGCTTGACACAGCTTCCTCCTAATACAATAACAGTGCTTGGCATAGGCCCGTGGAAAGGAGAAGAAATAGACAAACTAACCGGCAATCTCAAACTTGTCTAATTTTGCAGCTTATGTCATACGTAGGTGAGCCATTCCTGGAATTCTTCTGAATTGCCCCTTACTACGTCACCATACTCTTGCATTAAAGTCTTTGTTATAGGGCCTGGCTTGCCCTTGCCAACCTTTATTCCGTTTATCTCCACTATGGGTGTTATCTCGGCCGCAGTGCCAGTGAAGAATGCTTCATCGCAGGTTTCTAGCTCTTCCTGGTGGACTTGCCTTTCCTCAACTTCTATGCCCATGCTTTCTGCTATTTTGATAACAGAGTCCCTAGTTATGCCGAGCAAAATATCTGCTTCCTTGCTAGGTGTAACAAGCTTGTTGTCCTCCACTAGGAATATGTTTTCGCCAGGGCCTTCTGCCACATAGCCATCGAAAGTGAGAAGAATTGCTTCATCGGCGCCTGACTTCTTGGCTTCCAGGCTTGCAAGCAGCGAATTCAGGTAATTGCCGCTTCCTTTTGCTTCGGGCGGCAATATGCTGGAGTTTATCCTCCTCCAAGAGGAAACCTTGCACTTTAGCCCACCTTCTTTCTTGAAATACTTGCCCATTTCGACTGTAGCAATTATTACGCTTGTCTCATCTACATTGCTTACGCCGAGGCTTGTGTTGGTGTAGAAGGCGAAAGGCCTTATGTAGCATTCGATGCTGCCGTTTTTCTTTACAGTATCTACAATTGCCTTGGAAATCTGCTGTGGGGTGAACTTTATAGGCATTGAGTAGATCTTTGCGCTGTTGAAGAATCTTTTGACATGGTCTTCAAGCCTGAAAATCGCAGTGCCGTTCTTAGCCTTGTAGGCCCTGATTCCCTCGAAAACACCGCTGCCATATTGTAGAGAGTGTACAAGAACATTTACAGTAGCCTTTTCAAATTGCACAAACTTTCCATCGAACCAAACGTATCGCATATCAAGAATTTGAAGGCTTAGAAATATAAGCGTAAGCGGGGCCCTAGGCCCCGCAGCCCACCTCATGCCCTATATGCCACAGCCACATAGTACTGCCTCGCAAGGCTAGACCTAAGCACATTTTGCCCTTGCTGAGTAAGCCTAAGGGGCTTAGGCTCGTCGCCTTTCTCTGTGAAATCCACAAGGCCGAGCTCCTTTAGCCTTTTAAGCCTATACCACACAGTGCTCCTGCTTTCTCCAGTTATTGCACAATACTCCTCAACGAAGCTCGTAGCTGTGCTTTCGGCTAAGCCTATGTTGCGAAGTATAGAAAGCCACTGAGGTTTTAGCTTTGAGCTATCAAAAACCTCAGCATTAATCCTATTATCGAACGCCTGCATAAGGAACCACCACACAAAAGAGAAATTTTATAGCGCCCTTACGCAGGCGGCTTTATATCAAATGTGCAGTTCAGATACTTCCTTATGACTGGCAATGAGAATGCATGCATTTGCCATACGTTGCCAGACACAAGGCTCATTTTACTGCACTGAAAAAGATTTTGTATGGTTATCTTTTATAAATCTTTTGTACAAAAAGTTTGTAGGCATTTAAATGTTTTTAGAATTGCTCAGGATAGCGATACTTCTTGCAATCGCCTTAGTCTACGCCCTGTTCGACTTGCTGAATAAAAGAGAAGTGCCTGATGGTTTTGTATACGCATCGTTCCTTGTAGGCCTTGCTCTCGCATTTACATATCCTGCGAATACACTTATCATAGACCTGCTCATCGCTGTGATTATAGCGAGCTTTGGCTACGTCATTTACAGAGCAGGGTATTGGGGCGCAGGCGACCTGTTCGAAATAACAACAATAAGCCTCATATTGCCGATACAGCCGAAGCCTTGGCTTGTTAGCCTTAACCAGCTGGGGCTTCCTTTTGTAATTTCATTTTTCATCTCATCTGGCATTGCTGCGATTTGGATAGTGCCCATTTACTACCTAGCATTCAAGAAAAAGCAAGTCAAGAAGACTGGAAATGAGAGAATATACAGGACTTTAGGCATAATCTTGCTTGCGCTCTACTTGGTGCTTCTTCTCTTCATCTACTTTGTTTTTGGAATAAGCATAATAAGCTTTGCAATAGTTGCTGCGATCGGCATACCTTCTGCTGTCGTACTTGCGTATGAGGAGGAAATAACAGGAAAAATGATAGACTATGTGCATCCAAGCAAAATACAGCAAGGCGACATAATAGCAATAAACATGATGAGCAGAGAGGAGCTTGCCTATTTTAGGAGGATTTATCCTAATTTTTCAAGGCTTGCTACAAAAGGAATGGTAGAAAATTTCAAAAGGCTGAAAACGAGGAAGAGGCTGCCAGTATACGCCCACGCTGTGCCCTTTGCAGTATTTGTGCTAATAGGAGTAGTAATCTCCCTGCTCTTCGGCAACATAGTGTTGTTCTTGCTCCAGCCGCTACCTAAATGAGTTCAAGCAGCTCATCCTCAGACGTTAACTCGTTAAGCTGCTTCTTTGGCATTACTGTAATATTTCCTATCTTAGTATAGGCTTTGCCTAGAAAGAAAGGATAGACGTCGCTGAAATTGTCCATTAAGCCTTTGAAAAATGCAGCACGCTTTAGAAGGGTCCTTGCATCTGCTTCGCCGGCAATTGGATAATAGTTTCTTCCTTTGGCTAGCAAGGCAAAAGGGGCGTTGTTGAGCTCTACGCTCCTTATCTCGCTCTTGCCCAAACGCTTTTCTTCGATTTTCTCAGAACTCTCCTCAGGCACAACGCTAGCAGTGAGGTCTTCGCCGAAAAAGTCTTCTAGCCTACGCAGTATTTCCTCAGAAGCAAAGGAAGATGTGTGCTCATATTTGTAGATTGTACTCGAAGAAACATGCAAGGCGTCAGCAAGCTCCTTTATAGTCATGCCCTTTATGCGCCTGAGCTGCCTCAGCCTAGCCGAGTCTATAGGGCGCTTTATGCTTACATTCTTCGAAGCGAAATAGCGCTTAGGCGATGACAAGTAAGTGCTTATGGATTCACTGCTTATGCATTCTATGGAGAAGCGGGTATAGCTTACGTTCCTCTCTAGCTTGCCATTCTGCGACTTTTCGCCTATGATTACTGGGGTTGAGTCCAAGAACTTGGCAATTTTGTAAAGAATGCGTGCATCGCTCTCACTAACAGCATCTATGTTCGCCACTACTTTAATTACTAACCTTTGCGCATTCTTCTGAGCGATTACCTTAGGTATGGACCTAATACCCTCTGCTTTTACGAGCGCGAAGCCGTATGCCTTGAGCTCTTTTATCACTTCTTCTTCGAGCTTTTCTGCTAGCATAAGTAAGTTTTCTCAAAAATCATTTATATGCATAACTGTTCGCTGTTAGCCTCTAAGTTTTTCTATTTTCGCAATTTCGAATAAGAATTTAATACTGAGTAGAGAACATAACTAGGTGATAAGATGGAGATAGAAGGCTTGCACAAGTATGAACTAAGGCCATTACCTTACTCAATAGATGCACTAGAGCCCTACATAAGCAAGGAGATCGTAGATGTGCATTACAACGGCCACCACAAGGGTTATGTCAACACAGCAAACACTCTAATGGACAGGCTTAACGGAATAATAAAAGGAGATGTTACAAGCTACGACCTACACGGCGTGCTAAGGGCAATAACCTTCAACATAAACGGGGCAAAGCTCCACGAGGCCTATTGGAACAACATGGCACCAAGCGGCAAAGGCGGAGGCACGCCTGGCGGCAAGCTTGCTGACCTAATAAACAAGCAGTATGGCAGCTTTGAGAGGTTCAAGAAGCTATTTACAGAAGCTGCAAACTCAAACCCCGGCACGGGTTGGGCCTTGCTCGTATATGACAGAGAGAACAGCAACCTCCAGATACTGACGATTGAAAACCATTTCATGAACCACATAGCAGAAATGCCAACCATTCTCATACTTGATGAATTTGAGCACGCGTATTACCTTCAATACAAGAACAAAAGGGCAGACTACGTGGCGAACTGGTGGAACATAGTAAACTGGGACGACGCTGAAAAGAGGCTCGAAAAGGAGCTATGATGCTTGGTTGAAATAGACTAAAAGAAATTTGAAGCCATTTTTAAAAGCTTATCTTCCTATGTGGATATTGGTGTGGGCATGCAAGATAGGGACCTGCTCGTTGAGCAAGGTCAAGCGTCAAAGGTATTTGTAAAAGACATAATGAGCTCTCCTGTTGTCACTGCTCAAGAGGGCGACAGCATAAAGGCTCTTGCCAAGAAGATGTTTGCTTACGATGTCGATAGCGTGGTGATAGTAAACGAGAATAATGAGCCTGTAGGCTTGGTCACCGAAGGCGACATAGTAAGAAGGCTTCTCTCAAAGAAGCGCAACCTGTGGTTTACAAAGGCGAAGCATGTGATGAGCAAGCCTGCACTTACTATTTCACCAGAAGCGGAGCTGGAAGAAGTTGCAAAATACATGTCTTCCAAGAAGGTAAAAAGGCTCTGCGTAGTAAATGAGGAAGGCAAGCTCATAGGCATAGTCACTCAGACAGATATTTTGGAAAACGCCAACTACCTGATAGGCTTGCTCAAGGAAATGCTGGAAGCAGGCTATGGAGAGGAAGCTGCAACCATGCATAAGTAGACTAAACCGTTTCTAATGCTGCATGCGCATGAAGGGCCAAAGAATCACAAAGGCGCTTAATTGCCACGTCTTATAAGCGGTTAAAGATGTTAGATTATGCTAAGCAGGATTTTCATTAAGAAGTAGCTGATTATTTGGCCAATAAATACCCATCCAGATAGCGTGGACAGGTATTTATCTTTACCCTCCGCTAGGACGTATGAGATTATGGGCCCGATTATAGGTATCAAGAACAATAACGAAAATGCCTTATCCTCGTTGTCTGACGAAATCACATAAAGCATGGCCACTATGCTCCCTATCTGAAAGGGTATTGCGGATATCAATATCCATACAGGAGAGGATTTTACGTTTCTGGGGAGATGGCGCGATCCCATTATCATCTTGCTTTTACTTTATCGCCAAAAGCAGTCTTCAAAGTCTGGACATAGTTGTTGTAAACATCGCTATTTTTATTCTTTATATCAGGGTTAGCAAGGTTATACTTGTATGTTTTTTGATTAGTTTTTATCTGAATGTTGTGCTTATCTATTTCTATTTCAAGTATGTCTCCATTATTCAATGCCAAATTGTCAGGATCTGACTTGAGTACATCGTCTAGGTTCATTTGTGAAAGCTTTTGTGTTACGTTTTCGATCTCCTCTTTCGTAGCCTTGTTAGCCATTCCTCTTCCAAAAATGCCAAACACATATGCAAATCCTGCATCGGCTGCGGCAGAAGAAGTGCTCGACACATTTAATATCAGCAGCCTTTTATCTGTAATTATGATGCTTCTTCTTTTCGGGGCTATAATTCCAAAAGAGGTCACGTTGTCTATGTATCCTAAAACTTGCTCGTTTTCCATACAATCGCTAGAATACTAGAGCTGACAGATTAAAAATCTTTTCTTTGCACCTTGCACCAATTTGTCTAACAAAGTGAGCGAGAAATTCCACCTCAGCCCTCTATATTTAGAGATGGGCAAACCCGTATTAGCGGGTTTAGTGGCTTTATACCTTGTTGCGCTTGGGAAGCCCGCGCCATTTATGGGGATGTCACAATTATCAAATAAACAATCTATTAATCTATTAAAGGCCGACACTGAGAGGAGATAGAAGCAAAGATGGCAAGATGCCAAACAACAAGATAAGGCCTAGAAGCAGAGATATTGCGAACAAGGAATAATAGCCTGGAAACTCGTAAGGCTCTATCGCCTCTCCTACGTTGAAAAACATCCTTGCTACAATCCAGAACAGGAATATGCCAACAATGAGTATTGCAAGAAGCGGCAATACGCCGATGGCACCAAAAGCGTGCACCAACGACATGAAAATGAGAAGGTCTGCTATGAAAGAACTTGTAAGAGGCAAGCCCACAATGGCAAAGCTTGCAAAAACGAAAGAGTACGCCAAACCTTTCATGCTCTTAGCCACCCCGCGCACCTTGCTTATCAAAGTGGTGCCGAATGAATTGTCTACTGTGCCAACAATTGCAAAAGCCAGTGCAATTATAAGGCCGTGGCTAAGCATTGCGTAGGTAGAGCCAGCATAGCCTATAGCTGAAAAGGAAGAAAGACCTAGGGCGATTATCGCCATGTCTAGCATACTGACATATGCGATGCTCGTCTTAAGGTTAGCCTGCCTTATTGCAAGGAAGCTGGAATAGAATGCTGAAAAGGCAAACGCCAAGGCAAGGATCTTGGCATAGGAAGAAGCGAAAGGCATCATGAGAAACAAAAGCAGCATACCATAAGCTCCGAACTTTGACAAAACGCCGGCAAGCAGCATCGTGCTGGGCGTAGGGGATTCTGAATAGGCGTCAGGAAGCCATGTGTGCAAAGGAAATATCGGCAGCTTTATGCTGAATGAAAGTGCAAGGAGGATAAATGCTGCAAGTGCAAATCCCGGCTCTAGAGCGCTTGGAGAGCTTACTAGGTATGCTATGCTAAGGGAGTGGGCTGTGTTTCCAACAAATATGAGCATTATGCCAAGGAGAAGCAGGAGGCTTGAAACAAGCGAGAAGATGAGAAACTTTATTGCTGCATATCTCCTGTTGTAGCCGCCGAAGGAATAGATCATGAAGAACATCACGATCTCACTGACCTCCCAGAACATGTAGAAAGGAAGAAGGCTTGAAGAGGAAAAGACGCCCACAAGCGATGAGGAAATAATCAAGTAAAGCGTGGCATAGAGCTTCTTTGATTCTTTGATATAGCTTTCAAGGAGCAGCGAAGATACAAAAACAAGCACAGCTGCAAGAAGCACGAGGACTTGAGAAAACGGCGTTAGGGAAAAGCTGAACTGCAAGCCAGGCAGATAGGAAAACGAAGCTTGCAAAGAAGCAAAGCCGTATAAGTTGGCAAGCACCAAAGCATATACCACAACAAGCAGAAGCAGAAAAGAAGACACAACAACAAGCTTTAGCGAGTACCTTTCAGGAAGCGCTGCTAGAGGTATCAGGAAAAGTAAAGGAATAAGCAAAGCTATAGGCAAAGCCAGCATCAGACATATTTGGGAATCTATTTATTAAAAGGTTAGCTAGCAGTAGCCATTGAACTTGCTAGAGGACGTCTATGTTTGATTCGTGGTAGCCAAGGGCAAGCAATATTTTCTTAGCTGCTTCTTTGTGGTCGCCCTGAAGTTCTATTACTCCATTCTTGTCTGTGCCGCCGCAGGAGAGCTTGTTCTTTAGCTCTTTTGCGACCTTCTTGAGCTCTTCGCCTGACAGCCCTTCGACAACAGTGACAAGCTTGTTGAACTTCGATTTCTTGGTATAGATCTTTATCTTTGTAGCTGTCTCACGCTCAAGAACCTCGTAGACATTCAGCTCTTTTGGCAATCCAGTAATTGGGTCTATTTCGCTTTCTACCATTATGTGCTTACACCTCTTTCCTTAAGAAGCGTCTTTATCTGAGCAATAGTTCTTTTCATCTCCCTTATCTTTGCCTTCTTTGTCTGAACGCCCGTGCTTGCAATCTTTCTTTTCTCAATAGATAAATCGAGTTGAATTTGGCTAAGCTTGGATTGCAACGCCTCAGGCGTCAAGGAACGAAGATCTTTGATGTGCATATTATACCTGTTTGATAAGCAACATATAAATATATTTATTTTCTTGCCGACTGCTTCTGCTCTGCTTGCTGTTGCTGGCCTTGCTGCCTATCTTTTGCATCTTGAACCGAAGCCTGGCTGGCAGGCGCTTCCTCAGGCTTCTTCTCATTTTGTAGTGCTTTAGCAGACTGCTGTGCAGCCACCTCTGCCTCTCCCTGCCCCGCCTTCGACTTTTGCTTTTTCTTAGGTTGCGGAAACACAGTACCGGGCTTTGCAATTCTAACAACAATCCCTATGGCTCCGTATTTAGGATAAGCGGCAAGCTTCGCAGTCTTTACCAGCTTTACGACGTTGCCTGCCTTTGGTATGTAGCCTTGTGTGACCTTTATCTGCCTTGACTTGGCCCCTTTTGCAGCAAGCTTGCCGGTTGCAATGAGCTCAGCACCCATGGCCCCATTTTTCATTATGTCCTCAAGCACCGAGTGCAGAAGGCTTCTTGCATTGGCCCCTCTTTCCAAGGCGTTTGCTATGTACCTGGCGACAAGCCTGGGCTCAAGCATTGGGTTGCTTACTTCTGCAACGCTTATTTGAGGATTCTCTATCTTGAATCTCTCAGAAATAGCCTTTGTAAGCATGTTTATTGACTCGCCGCCCCTGCCTATTACCCTTCCTGGATTTGTCACCCAGACGGTAATTCTTGTGAGCATAGGGGTCTTCTGTATCTCCACATCTGAAAAGCCTGCTTTGCTCAAAGCGTTCTCCAGGTATTTGCTAACCTCTGCCTTTATCAGCATGTCTTCGACAAATTTTCTCTCTATCATGCTTTCTCACCACTCTGAACCTTGCCTTCGGCCTTTTCTGCCATGCCTCTTGCTTCTTTCTTTTCTTCTTTCTGCCTATTCTGCTTTTCTGCGCCTTTGTCTTCTGCCTTCTTTTCCTTTCCCTCCTCAGCCTTGCCTTTTTGCTCCTTGACGGCGATTGCCTTTTGACTCGGGCTTTGCTTGCTTTCCTCAGGCATTGCTATGGCAAGCTCTATCTTCGCATATTCTATGTCGCTGTGCACCCTAGCAGCAAAGCCGTACATGCCTCTTCCCCAAGACAGACTTCCTTTAGGTGGCAATCTTCTTTCTATCCTTGTCTTGTTTGCAGAAGCATAAAGCACAATTGCACCATCAGGGTCTATTGCCTTTAGCTCAGCATTTGCGATCGCATTCTGCAATACTTTCTTAACTTCCTTAGCAGCAACAACAGGATAGCCACCCTTCCTTCCATGGAGCTCGTGCCTTGCGCCCATGTGCTTGTTGAAGCGCCTGAAAGGAATGGGCTTCTTTTTGCTTATCACGCCATCGAGTATTGCCATTGCCTCATTTACCTTCTTGTGCCTTATTGCATCACACACTATGCAAAGGTCCTTGTAACTGGCGTTGACATCGTATGCCTGGGCAACGGCCATTGTGTTATCAACAGGGAAAGAGTACTTGTGCATCATTTCACCGCTAAGAACTTGCTTCCACGCGTAGCCCTGATACCAGGCGCAGAGTGCTGCACCCTCTTGGTAGTATATGCAAACTCTCCAAGCCTGTGACCTATCATCTCCGGCGTTATTGTTATTTCTTTAAACTCCTTGCCATCATGCACGCCAAATGTCAATCCTACCCATGATGGCAGTATCACTGCTTCGCGCACATGGGTCCTTATCTTCTTGCCGAGCTTCCTTGCCTTTTCTATTTTCTTTAGCAAAAGCCTGTAATCTATTCCTTGCCTGAGCACAGCCCTCCTTTCCCTGGAGTTTAGAAGCTTAGCAAAGTCTGCAATGCTCATTGCCTGCAATTCTTCAAGCGTCTTGCCTCTATATGTGAATTGCTTCGCCATTTCAACCACGCTTCTTTCTGCCTACGCGCCTTGCGGCTATGTGGCCTACCTTGGCTCCAGGAGGTGCATTGCGAGAAACCATTGAGGAATAGCCCTTGTGGTGCTGCTTGCCACCGAATGGATGGTCCACGGGGTTCATCTTGACTCCTCTGTTGACAGGCCACTTTGCGTTTACAGCGTGCATTATGTAGTAGTTCTTTCCTGCCTTCATTATAGGCTCTGTCACTGCGCCGCCTCCTGCAGCTACCCCTATCTCTGCCCTGCAATCGGCGCTGAGCTCTATGGTCTTTTTTGAAGGAAGCATAAGCGTTACAGTATCGCCAGAATGCGAAATTATGGTGGCATAGGCGCCGCAAGACCTTGCAAGCTTGCCGCCGTCACCAGGCCTGAGCTCCACATTGCACACATAAATCCCGTCTGCAATGTTCCTAAGCGGTAGCACGTTGCCGATCTCTATGCTTGCCTGCTCCCCAGCTTCTACCTTGCTGCCGAGCATTATGCCCTCGGGCGCTATGAGAATGCTTGAATAGCCTGTATCGTAAACAACGCGCATTAGCGGAGCCGTGTGCAGAGGATTGTCGATGAACTCGGTAACCTCGCCTCTAAGGGTCGTTGACTTGTCGAGTATGGGCAGGGCTGCATCTACCTTTCCGCTCTTAGGCGGCTTCGTGTAGGCATTGCTTCCTTTTCCTCTCCTCTGCTGCCTTAGCCTCTTGCCCATTCTTACACCAACTTAAGCTTCAAAGCTATGTCGCTGGCCTTGTATTCCTTGCCGAGCTTTATGTACGCCTTCTTGACGTTTGTAGGCGAGATTGCAAGGTTTACTTTTTCAACCTTGACGTTGAATGCTTTTTCGAATTCGTCCTTGACCTGTTTGCTTGTTGCATCAAGCCTTACGACATAGGTTATAACATTATTTTTCTCAATCATATTTATTGCCTTTTCTGTAGCTACAGGGTAAAGAAGAAACTCCATAGTTACACCTTCACGCTCTCTATCGCACCCTTTGTCCAGACCACAAGCCTCGGCATGCCGCCGGGCGCAAGCAATCCTATGCTGAGCTTGTCTACGCTTGCTACATCAACGCCAGGTATGTTCCTTCCTGCCTTCTCAAGCTTGCTAGCATCTTTAGCCACAAGCAACACGCTGTAGCGGAAGTGCCTTCTTCTAGCCGAGCGCCTAAGCCCTTTCCTAAGCCTGGGCTCGTGCGATTTCTCGATGTCTTCCTTCAAGCCGAGCCTAAGCAACAAGTTAAGCACGTCTTTTGTCTTGCTAAGCTTCTCCACGTCATCGCTTACGACAATAGGAAGCTTGTTTTTGAATATGTGCCTCTTTGCAACCTCTTCCGCATTGGCTGTAGCAGCGATTGCCATAGCAATGGCTTTGTTGTACTCCTTCTTGTTTATCCTCTCCACAATCCTTTTCTCAACTTTTGAAGGATGGGCACGCCTTCCCTTTCTTGCCGAAGGTATTCTTCTTACCTCTCCCATTGCCCCTTTTGCAAGCTTCTGCCTAGGCCTTATTGCTACTCCCATGTGCCTAAGAGTCCTGTAGGTGTTGTATCTGCCTACGTAAGTGGCGGAAGTTCGCAACCCAGCAAGCGGATCCCTGCCTTGTGGCTGATAATTCCGGCTCTGCTCAGAAAGCAGAGCACGAAGCACCAGATCTGTGCTGTACTGCGGCCCAGAAGAAAAAATAGCAGGCAGGCTAACCTTGCCTACTACGTTGCCTTGAACATCATAAACATCGGCTTCCATTTTATGCGCCTATCTTCGAATTTGTAGATACATAAGTAATCTTTGGCTCACTTACTGGCTTTGTAGGCCTTAGAGCCTTTCTTATCCTGAGCAGCATTCCCGGCGCGCCTGGCACAGATCCGTATACAAGCATAAAGTCATGCCTTACTTCGCCATAGTGCGGGAAGCCGCCAGCCACGTTTATGTCCTTAGCTTCGTTAGCACTTCCTATTTTCATTATTCTCTTGTTTAGTTCAGTCCTGTAATTGTGGCCCATGTGTCCTGCCATTGGAACAGAGTAGAGAACCTTCGGCGGATGCCATGGGCCCAATGTGCCGACGTGCCTTACCTTTCCAGTAGCCTTATGGAACTGTCTGGCAACGCCAAAGCGCCTTATAGGGCCTTGCCAGCCTTTGCCTTTTGTTATGCCAGTAACATCTACATACTCTCCAGGCTTGAACACGTCTGCGAGCTTGACCTCCTTGCCAAGAAGCTTCTTTGCAACCTCTAACTTTTCTTCTTTCTTTCCGCCCAGTGGGATCTCAAACCTAAGCCTTTTCTTTATTCCAAAACCTACACCTTCAGGATTGACATAAGCAAGAAGCGTAAGATCTGAAAACTCTGCCTTTGACGCGTCGTCAAGGCTTGTATGCTTCGGGTTTTTGATTCCCACGTTAGCTGCGGATTGCTTGTCAAATACTTCGAGAATGGGCTTTTCGTATGAGTATTCGTCAGTAGAATAGAACCTCACGCCATATACAATAATATTTGGAACTTCTATCACAGTAACAGGAGCCATTACCTCCGTTCCCTTAGACGGGCTTTCAGTAGTATCCACATGCATAGTGTGCGTCATTCCTGCCTTGAAACCCACTATGCCTAAAGGCACCGCTGCAGTAGATGCAGGCCAATGTCTAACTCTAGGCATGAGCTTCTTTGCTCGTCTATGTGGCCAAAATTCTAGAGAACCTCTTCTCATCAATAACGCCTCATAAAAAAGGAAGCGTCGTAGTAGTTTATTATTTTTATCATTTATAAATCTTTTCTATTTACTGCTTTTAGCACGCTCTCCTCTAAGCAAGCCAAAATGAATCTTTTTGGGCAGCATATTAGTAGCATACCCGACTATCTCGCGTACCAGCTCGGAGTAAAATTCAACAACAAAAATAGTTCGCACAAGAAAAGAATATTAATCCCGCAGACAATATATTATGGTGGCTTTACGGGGGAGCCATTCAACGGAGTCTGCGAAAAATGTGGATTTAAAAGAGTTTGTGTAGGGGCAGGCCGCCTTTCACAGATTGGTGCAAGAAGAGGAAATCACGTAGCAAACTACATACACCCAATATTAGGTATTATAGACCATGAAAGATTGGCTAACATGCGCAATCTGAAAACTTCCCCACAAGAAATAATTGAGAGTATACGCTCTGGCAAAGATATCATATTTTCAGCATTCATATGCAGCCCAACATATAGGCTAAGAGGCACACCTGACGCTGTAGTAGTAAAACACAAAAATGGCAGAATGGAAATGACGGTAATCGAGGATAAATCAAAAGATCATAGCGAAGACCTTAAGCAAGCAATAGCGTATGCAATAATATTAACAGACAAGAATGCTCAAATAATCTTGAACCATGAGGTTGTGCGCCTCTACGATGGAAAGCCAAGCAGTTCTGTTAGTGTATTTCTGAATTTTTACAATCTTGGTTCTAAAGATTTAAAAGAGCTAAAAAGACAGGTCTACCACATAGTGTCGCAAGAAGGAAAATTCAACAGCGAAATAAAGGAATTAATCGAAGCCACGCTGAGAAAAGCAGATACCATTTCTAAAAACAAGGATCCCCGTTTGGAACAAGTCCGCTACTATTAGCAAGTAGTGAGGCTACTGGGCCTTTTTTACTGCTTCGTCAATGTATTCCAAAAACATTTCCTCAGGTACTGCGCCTTCGAACTCCACAGCGTCGTTTATTACAATCTTTGGAACAGCCATGACGCCGTATTTGTCAGCGAGCTCGGGAAACTCCATCGCTTCTATCATCTGAGCTTTTATGTTGCTATTTTCTATTGCGAACTGGTGTGCCATATGCACCGCTATCGGGCAGTATGGGCATGTAGGGGTAACAAATACCATTATGTTGAGTTTTTTGTTTATCCCTTTTATCTTTTCCTTTGTTGAATTTTTCAAAGTAGTTTCGGAGTTTGAAGCGACCAATATGTCGTTAACAAGTGCCGCAAACTCATGCCCGTAAGGCATGCCGAAGTAATAGGCCGGGTATATTTTCTTGCCCCCTATTATAAGCGCAGGCACCTTGTCAACCTCTAAAAACTTCGCCTCTCTCTCATTCTTTTTGATGTCATAAACAGTGAGCTTTATCTTGTCGCTAAGTGCAACAACCTCTTTCAGGAGCTCTAGCGTCTTGTCGCACAACTGGCATTCGCCTGAATCGCTGGTAAACAGGATCAAATTTACCTCTCCCTTCATCTTCTTGCTGAACAGATCTCGCAAGTATGCTGCATCCTTCTCGCCAATAATTGCCAAAAAAACCACCTAACTCAGAAATCGCCTAGCAACATGCTAAGCATTTTAATTTTATGGTTAAATTAATATATAAGCTTTTGCTTAAGCTTAACCATTCTAGAGGTGCTTTGAATTGCCACAACCTAAAAATAGGTCAAGGAGTGTAAGGAGGCTCGACAGGGTAACGCCAAAAGGAAGGCATGTAATACACTACGAGAGGAAAGCGCATGCATTACCAAGATGCGCGATTTGCGGCGCTGAAATAAACGGGATAAGCGTAACAAGCAAGCTGAGAGGAAAAAGCAGAAAAAGCGTAGAGAGGCTATTTGGCGGAGTACTTTGCAGCAGGTGCACAGCAAGGGTAGTTACGCTAGCAAGCAGGATAGAGCATGGTGAGATGAAGCTAAACGACATAGGGCTGAAGGAAAGAAACTATGTGCTGCAAATGATGGCACACTAGGTTTTTGAATGGAGCCCGTGCTTATCTCCGGTTTGCCAGCTAGCGGCAAAACAACACTTGCTGAGAAGCTAGCAAAAAAGCTAGGCTTGAAAACTGCTAGCGGCTCGCAAATACTCATCGAGCTAGCAAAAGAGCACGGCTACAAGCCAGCAACAGCGAACTGGTGGGATACGCCAGACGGCATGAAGTTCCTGCACGAAAGGGCGTCTAACCCTGAATACGACATGGAGGTCGACAAACGGCTTATAGAAATAGCATCAAAGGGCGATGTTGTGATAACAAGCTACACGCTACCTTGGCTTACCGACTTTGGCATCAAGATATGGCTTGAAGCAAGCCCTGAGGAAAGAGCTAAGAGGCTTGCACAAAGAGATGGCTTAAGCTTGGAAGAGGCTAAGGAGATAATAAAGCAAAGGGATATTGAGAACAAGGATCTTTATGAAAAGCTTTATGGCATACACCTCGGTTCTGACTTTTCCCCTTTCCACATTGTGCTTGATGTTAACAGGCTTTCTGCTGACGAAGTTGCAAAAAATGTGATAGAAAAAATTAGGAAGGTGGAAAAATGAGATTAATCGAAGAAGGAAGGGTATGCATAAAGAAGTATGGAAGAGACGCGGGCAAGAAGGCGGTGATTGTAAAGGTGATAGATGATAATTTCGTAAGCATAGTAACAGAACTTAGACCAAAGCCCAGGAAGTGCAACATCAACCATCTTGAGGTACTGGCAGAGAAGGTCAACGCGGCCGACAAGAACGAGATTGCTAAAGTGTTAGAAATACCTGCTGAGAAGCTAAAGCTTTGAGCCTTCTTGCCAATATTTCTTTGTGCGTATGAAATTCTTCTGCGCAATCAGCAAATCCACAAACAGTTCGTTGTATGTTTTTCTCGACATCCTGAGAATTCTTGAAGCTGTAGAAAAGCCTATGCCATAAGTAGACAGGGCGATGAGCGCCCTGTTAGAGTAGGAGCTTACAAGCCCTGCCTCTTTTACCATGCTTTCGTATTCCTCATCTTCTTTTTCGCTAAGCTCCTTGCCCTTTTTCCTCTTTTCCATTATGCCTGCCCTGGAATCGGAGTAGAAGCAGAGCATCGGACTTCCGCATTTAGGGCACTTGATCTCTTCATCCTTATCCTTTATCTCATGGTAAAAGGCGAAGCCGCAATAGGTGCAAAGAAGCTCCACCCGCTTGCCCACTATTCCTTTTCTAAGCTCCTCTATTTCACCCTCGCTGTGCGGTTCTATCAAAAGCTCAGCGTATGCAAACGCGCTGCTTATTACTTCTTTGGCGAAAGGAGAAAGGCCTTCTACGACCTCTACTTCTATCTCTTTTTTCTTTATTCTCTCTAGGATCTCCTTTGCAGCATTCAAATCAAAATAATTGGCAAGAACGTCTCTTTTGGCCTCTTCGAAAAGAGGGGTTCCTTTATAGAAGTTTACAAGTCGTGTAGTATCGCGCCTTGTTAGCACTGCATTTTTCTCGACAACTCCTGAAAGCTTAGCCACTTGCACTAGCCTGTACCTAAAAACATCCGAGTTGATAAGATAAGCATCTCCGTCTAGGAGGTTTAGAAGGCTGCCGCTTGTCAAAAGCCTTGAAAGGTCCGGCCTTCTTATCGAATTGCCGAACCTTACTATAACTGCATAGGGCGTAGCTGCTGCCGATACCTCGTATCCCGCTGCAGATATTGCAAAGGAAATAAGCCTCGCTATGAGCTCATTAGCCTGCTTGCCTGCAGGAATCAGCACTACAGAGGCCTCGTCAGCATTTTCAACAACAACCTTTCTTAAAGAAGGCATCAAATATTTTGATTGCTCGCCCCTAAGCTTCTTAATCGCGTTGAGGGAATTGGTGTCAAGCCAGTCTGCCTGAATTTTGCCTGAATCAAGCATCTCAAAAACAGCCTCTGCAGTTTTTCGAGTAACAGGCAAGTCTTCGCCTTCCCAGTCAGGTATTGCCGCCTCTATTTGGCTACTTTGCTCTACTTTTATCGAATAGCCATCAATGCTTATTACCCTCCAGGGCATGCCCTTGGTTATGAAAACAACGCCCTCGTCTAGATAGTTTGCAACAAACTCTTCATCGAGAAAACCGATGACTTTGTTGGTTACAGATTCTATCACTGCATATTTGGCATTTTCAGGTATTGTGCTTATGTTTGCATAGAAATAACTTCTTGTCCTAGAACCCTGGCCTAGTTTGCCATCAACTTCTTTGATGAGCCTCTGTTCTGATGCAAATTGCACAATTTTATAGAATTCCTCTCTTGCCATTTGTGCAAAAGGGAATGCTGACGTTATTATAGAATAGGCTTCGTCTTTGCTTATCTCTTTCCTTTCAAGCACCATGCCACACAGCTGGTTTATTACCACGTCTGCTGCATTGGCTTGTACATGGTACTTTTCAAGCTCTCCCTTCTTTGCTTGTTCCAATATTGCAAGGGATTCTAGAGCCTCTAGGGCTGTGGAGACTATTATGCTTCCTCTAGCTGCACTTTTTTCCCTGTGCCCGCCTCTGCCAATTCTCTGCACAAGCCTTGTAGCCTGTTTTGGAGAACCGTATTGCACAACCACATCCACAGTGCCGATGTCAATGCCCAGTTCCAACGAGCTTGTTGCTATTATGCTCTTTATCTTGCAATTCTTGAATGCTTCCTCTACAGCGATCCTTTCACTTTTGTCCAGCGAGCTGTGGTGCACCCCTATACCTCCAAAGCCGTATTGTTTGTCGAAGGCAATAAGCTTGTTGCCTAAAGATTCTACAATCTGTCTCGTGTTTGCAAAAAGAAGGAGAGAGTTCGAATTTCTTATAAGCTCGGCAATGCGCTCTATCCTTGCCAGCGCGGAATCATTGAGGCCAAACTGCTTTCTAAAAGAGGCATAAGCCTCTTTAGGCTTAAGTGGCATTTCTATTCTTATTTGCAATTCTTTTGCTTCTTCCGATCTTGCTATTTTGCAGGGTCTGTTGCCAAAAAGCCATGCCTTTGCCTCTTCCACATTTCCTATGGTTGCGCTTATCCCTATTCTCTGGAAGTTGCCGGCATAAACGGCGAGCCTCTCCAAGGCGATAGCAAGCTGCGCACCTCTTTTGTTCGGGAAAAGTTCATGCGCCTCATCAACCACAACGGCCTCGACGTTCACAAGCGCTTTCCTAAGCCTCTCTGAAAGAAAAAGGTTTTGCAGGCTTTCTGGGGTGGTGATAAGCACCGCTGGCGGATTTGCTGCCTGCTGCTGTCTTTCTGACTGCGGTGTATCGCCATGCCTTACTGCTATGTTTACTCCTGCTTCGGATGCAAGCCACCTAAGTCTTTTAAGCAGGTCCCTATTGAGCGCACGCAAAGGAGTAATGTAGATTACCCGTATTCCTTTTCCTCTCTTCTCCTCTTCCCTTCCAAGCCTGGAAAACAAAGGCAGCATTGCTGCTTCAGTCTTGCCGCTACCTGTGGGGGCTATAATTAGGCAGTTTTCCTTGCTCTCTACAATCGGCATTGCAAGGCGCTGAATAGAGGTAAAGGCGCCGTATTTTGCTAAAAACGAATCATACAAGCCCATGCTTCTCCTCAAATGGCCTCAGCAGTCATATCAGCCTATTGGAATATACGCCCTTCCTACTGCCTCATGGTTTGTTGAATTTATTGAATAGCCTATGCCTACAAAAAGCCTGAGATTGAGCGCAAGACCTGTAATGACTCTGCCAAGATCGTAGCAAGGAACGCTTATGTTCATAGCTTGGCCTTTTGCCAGAGTTACGTTTAAAGGTTCGGGCTTGTAAGGCGGAAGCGAATAGCAAGACGCGTTGAGTATGCGCAATGTAGAGTTGAGATTCTTAAGTCTAAAAGAAATGTTTCCATTTAGAAAGCTTACGTTTGAGCATGAGAAGGTATTGTTGAATGAGCAGGTGTTTGTTATTCCAGAGCTGAACGTCAAAGGCTTTCCTTCTATTCCAAAACTTCTTATTATGCCTATGTTTATCGGCACTTGTTGTAGGAGGTAAGAGGAGCTAAGCAGAGAAAATACTGAAAGGTTGTAATTGCCTATGTATGCAGTGGTCCTCATAAGAGCATTGGTTCCTACAAAGGTGCCGTTTTTAGGAAAGATGTATTGAGAGCAGTAGCTGGCATTTGAGACGTTTGTTATAAGACCATAGCAAATATTGTCTTCATAAGCCAAGGAATTTGAAGAGATGGTTGAATAGAGAAAAGACATATTGCCTAGAAGTGCAAAAGAGCCTGCTTTTTCTCCTACTGGAGTTACTAGCGAGTAATTGCCAAGGGCGATCGCGTTGGCTATTGCGGTGTTGGAATAGAAGCTTGATAACATAATTGAACTGGCATGTTTTGCAGACAGCATGCTTGTGCAGTTGCCTTGCTTGGCCAACAACATCTTGAGCCAGCCTTGCGAATAGTAGCTGCAGAGGGTCGTATTGTTCGGAAAGTAAACTACAGTAACTTGCTTTCCAGCTACGCTTATGTTCTCAGCCTTAAGCCCATTTATAAGCGCTGCTGTGTTTGTGAGATTTGGGGACAAGAACCCCATAAGCCAAACTGCGGAAGCAGAAGTGCCATTAGCATAGGTTGCATCAGCAGCGACAAGCTGCTTAACGTCTGTGAGCACATATTGCAGGATAGAGTCTAGGAAATTGTTGAAGTAAGACACGTTGGTAAGCTTTATCCGTGCAAGGCCGTATGTTGCATTGAGATAACTTGCTAATGCATAACCACCGGCGTTTAAATGTTCGATCTCTTCTGCTATCATGTTTCCCGAAGGAAGCATTGCATAAGCATTTGGCTTTTCTGCTGACACAACATGAAGATAGGTAACAGATTTTGCAAGTGGTCTGTCAATTATATCGTAAAGCCTTCCAGGGTCTGCAACCGCTGTTATCTCGAAAGTAGAATTGAAGGAGGGCACATAGGTAAAATTGAGAAACACGAACTTTCCTGGGGGAAGAGTGACTTTGTATAATGTGTTGAGAGTAGAATTGACATATACCCCAATACTCATATTTCTTATCGGTGTTCCGCCATTGTTCAAAACTTTTATCGGAATCTCTGCTAGCTGATAAGGATATAGGCTAATGTTTGTAGGCGCAGTAAGAACTATGCTCACTGCTGGCTGATAGAAAAGCCGCAAATAAAGGGCAACACCTGCTATCGCCACTATAAGCAGTATCCAAAAATAAATCTCCCGCTTCGTTTACTCACCCATAATCTTGCTCTTGTTTCTAAACTCCTCTACGACTTTTCCTATTCTTTCAACAATCTCTTTTAAATTTTGTTCGAATATGCTGGAAAAAACAATGTTGGCATTAAACCTATCCCCGCTTGCAGGAGGCTTAAAGTAAAACTTGCCCTGCGAATTATCGATAAGGCCCATTCTTTTCATCCTAAGAAGATGGTATCTCAACGTCTTCTCGTTTATAGGTTCCCAATTTGTTGCTATGTATTGTTTTAGCGTTTCAACATCAGGATCTTGCTGCTTTACAAACTGGAAATAGAGAAGGCCGTCTAGCACCTCCACAACGCTTTGCCTCGACTCACCAGGATTGACGAGCCCCAGTGCAAGCGCAAGCCATCTTGCAATCGCCCTTCTCGTCTCGGTGGTTGTATTGTCTATTCTTAGCTTCCTTAGCGTAAGCTCGCTTTCTATAAGTGAGGCCTCGTTAAGCATGATGATAATTCGGCTACAAAAAATATAAGTTAGTATCGTGACACCCTCCCACGACTGAAGTCGTGGGCTTCCAGAGTGGCTATAATTGGTGTCATGACGCCACCCGTGTAGTTCCTGCTTCTTCGGCAACTGCCTTCCTTGTGGAAGGTCTTACGTCGCCTCCACAGGCTTGACTTCCTCGAATGCCTGACGATCATTTATTCACTGTAAAAGTCTATATATTCTTCTGTTCGCTTTCATCCCACGATTGAAATCGTGGGCTTTCCCGCTCACTTTTATAAGGGGAAGGCAGTAAGAGCAACTAGTATTGGATAAGTGAGAAAACTTCTCTACCTTTCAAATGCTCTCTACCCTTGAGATCCTTCAGCTCTACAATGAAGCCAAGACCCACAACCTCGCCACCAAGTTTCTCTATAAGTTCGCATGCGGCTTCGGAAGTGCCGCCAGTAGCTAAAAGGTCGTCTATCACTGCAACCTTTTTGCCAGGTTCCACTGCGTCTACGTGAATCTCGATTGTTTCAGTATTATACTCAAGCTGGTAATCCTTGCTTACCGTCTTGTATGGCAGCTTGCCTTTTTTCCTTATCGGCACAAAGCCCACATTGAGCTTGCTGGCAACCGCTGCGCCGACTATAAACCCTCTTGCTTCTATTCCCGCAACATAATCCACCTGCTTCTGTGAAAAATACTTTGCAATTGCATCTACCGCTGAACCAAAAGCAATAGGATCTTTGAGCAAGGGTGTGATGTCCCTGAAAATAATCCCGGGTTTAGGAAAGTCTTTTATGCTTCTTATCCTGGATTTTAGCAATTCCTCAATGTCAGCCACATAATAGATTCAATCGATAATTTTTTATTTGTAGTATATTTCAAATCCAAAGGCACAAAAACAGACTCTTGTATGCTTATTAATTCTATCGCACAATAATATTCTTGATTTTCATGGCTCAAGGACCCAACATGGAAAATGATGTGGAAAAGCTTGTAGAAGAATATCAAGCAGTACAAGAGCAGCTTAGGTCTTTTGCCGCTTTGCTCGATCAACTTCAAAACCAGAAAGAGGAGGTGGAGAGGGCGAAGCAAGAAGTGCAGTCTTCAAATGGAAAGATCTATCTGAGTGTTGGAGGCGTAATGGTAGAAACAACAAAGGAGAAGGCATTGAGCGATCTTGACAATAGGGCTGAGATGCTGAGGCTAAGGATAAGCACCTCTACAAAGCAGTACAACGAGCTAAAGGAAAAAGAAAAGCAGCTTGGCGAAAAGCTTTCGCAGCTATACGGATCTCGAAGCCAGTGATTGCTTGATCAGGAAGTTGAGCTTTGATGAGCTTGTTAATACCATAAGATCCTATTTTGAAAAAGAAGTGCTCATAACCTTCCACTCAATAGGCGATAGAGATGCTGTCGGCTCTGCCGTAGCGTTGTCTGAGTATTTGCCAAACAGCACTGTAGCAATGCCTGACTTCCTCACAAACAACGCAAAGAAAATGCTTGCAAGCGTAGGCTATGACAAAAAGATTTCTGCAAAATTCCAGGAAAAAGAAGCAGTAATTGTAACAGACGCCAACAACACTGCGGTTCTAGGCCCGTTTGCAAAAGACCTTGCTGCGTATAGCGGGGAGGTGCTGTTTATAGACCACCATCTAGAGCAGGAAGAGCTCACTACAGAACTGCCAAGTGCAAAGTCCGTATTGCTTTTCAGCGACGAAAGCTTTAATTCTACGTCAAGCATTGTTTATGCAGTATTACAAAGGCTTGGCAAGAGGATAAGCAAAGAAGCTGCATTGCTTCTTGTTAACGGCATAACTGCAGACTCTGCAGACTTGCAGAACGCAAGCCCGCTTACCTTCTTGCAACTTTCGCAACTTTTTGAAATCTCAGGTACTTCCTATGCTGCGCTTCAAGAGCAGTACCATGAGAATATACCTATAGAGAACAGGTACATGACAATGATGGATGTGCAAAGGGCGCATGTGGAGAAAATAGGCAACTACCTGCTTGTTTTTGGCAAAGCTACAGAGCATGCAAACGTCGCTGCAGACACCGCAATGAACATGGGTGCAGACGCAACTGTATTTTGGGCAGTGACACAATACGAAGGTTCGGTCTCTGCAAGACTTAGATCCCCACTTGACAGGAAGCTTGGCATTCATCTGGGCGTATTCATGAGAGAGATTGCACCGCTGCTAAGTGGCAGTGGTGGTGGCCATGCATGCGCAGCAGGCGCATACGGACCAGAAAAAGACAGAACAGAAGAAGCAGCTCTGCATGTAGTTAACAAACTAAGGGAGAAATTCGGCAATTTTGAAACAAAAATTGAAAAGTAGCAAACATGACGAGAAAGAAAAAGATGCAAAGGTAAGTATTTTATTTTTGAGTTTTTGAGTAATAATCGATAGAAATGTATGGATTCGGCGACCCTCAAGAACAAGCAACGCAGCTGATAAATGAAGAGGAACTTTTCAAGCCAAAAATAGCTGTTGTCGGAGTAGGCGGAGGCGGCAACAACGCGGTGCAAAGGCTTAGCCAAATGGACATAAAAGGTGCTAGTCTCTTCGCCTTCAATACTGATGCAAAGCACCTTGGAATGCTCAATAACAACATCACAAAACTCATACTTGGCAAAGAGCTTACACACGGCCTTGGTGCTGGAGGATTTCCAGAGATAGGTGAAAAGGCGGCCGAGCTCAGCCGGGGCGAGATCGCATTGTTGCTCAAAGACACAAACCTCGTTTTTCTCACAGCGGGCATGGGTGGCGGTACAGGCACAGGCGCTGCGCCGATAGTTTCAAGAGTTGCGAAGGAACAGGGCGCAATAGTAATAGGCATAGTTACCATGCCTTTCTCACTAGAACGCGTCAGACTTGAAACTGCGAAGAGGGGAATAGAAAAGCTTAGGCAGAACGTTGATACGCTTGTTGTTATAGACAACCAAAGACTGGTAGACCTTTATCCAAACCTGCCTATAGAGAAGGCCTTTGCATTGGCCGATGAGATAACAGCGAAGGCAGTTAGAGGTATAACGGAAACCATAACGCAGCCGAGCCTGATAAACCTAGATTTTGCAGATGTTAGAAACATAATGTCAGCCGGCGGGCTTGCGATGATAAGCGTAGGCACGGGGCAGGGAACTAACAAGGTAAGTGACGTTGTGGAGAGCACACTAAAGAACAAGCTCCTTGACGTGGATTATTCAAAGGCTACTGGCGTGCTAATCCACATAATAGGAGGGCCTGACTTAACCCTTGGTGAAGCAAATGAAATAGGTACAAGGCTTACTGAACATATAGCACCAAATGCCAACGTCACTTGGGGAGCTAGACTAGATCCCTCTTATGAAAACAGAGTAGAGGTTATTGCGATCTTTACTGGCGTGTCTGGAGCTTCTGTGCTAGGCAAGAAAGAAGAGCATACAGAGTTTGGCCTGGGCATGCTCTAACTAGACAACTTCTAGTTCTACATCCAAGCTAGGCTTTAGCGGCAAAGCTCTAGAAGCCCTTGCTGAATTTGATTTTGCTTCTTCCTCTATGCTGACATCGCACCCTAGCGTGCTTTGCATATACTCGGCAGCAGTGCTAAATGCCTGGTACTCTTCGCTGGCTGAAATTTCGATTGGCTTTAGTTCCGCACCTGGTTTTGTGAACTGAGAAAGATATTTTGCAGCAGCATCTTTGTTTACATTGCTTTCAAAACCCTCTAGAGCTTTGGCAATGTTCTTTGATTCAACGTACTTGTTGTAGAGGTCTCTTTTCCACTGATTTGCAACTATTACCCTTATCCTCTTTACCTTCTTGCCTGATTTCCTTGTCATAAGGCTAGAGACTTCTTTCGCATCCTCTATAACTGAGTCTATTGCATCTTCGAGCATCTCAATTTTTTCGTTTACCAACTCTTTTCTGGCTTGAGGCCACTTTTCAAGCGATACAAAGGTGTTATTGCCAAGCTGGTGCCAAAGTTCCTCGGCAAAGTGCGGGGCTATAGGTTGAAGCATCAGCGCTATGTCAGAGAGAAAGTCCTTTACAACAATTGCGTTATTGCCGCCTCTTGCGAAGTATCGCTTTAGTTCTATTACACTGTCATAGAATATGCGCTGATAAGCTTCCCTGAACTCAAACACATCCATCGCCTTTGTTGCTTGCTCTACCTTCTTGCTTAGCTTTGAATAAAGCCAATAGTCTATTTGCTTAAGACCGCCGCTTTGGAGCGAGTCAAGCTTTAGCGCAGTATCATACAAATACTCAAGCCTTTCCTGTATACCTCTAACTGCCTTTACAGAAAAGTCTGCATCGCTATAAAGGTCAGCACCAGCAATAAGGTTTATCCTAAGGGGATCTACGCCGTAAGTCTCAGCCCCGTCTATTAGCGGCACGATGTTTCCAAGGCTTTTGCTCATCTTTTCTCCTTCCATGAGAAGCATGCCATTGACCACTATCTGCTTTGGCCAATACTCCTTGCTAAAAACCGCAAGATGGTTGAAAATATACATGGTAAGATGGTTTGGTATCAAATCAGGTCCAGAGTGATTCGATGTTTGCCTGTACCAGTAATCGAAAGACTCCCTGCATCTTTTAATTATCTGGTAGTCTATGCCAGTATCCTTCGCAACCTGATCTATATCGCCCTTGCCCAAGAATACATAGTCGAAGAAGGATGGCTTGAGCTTCTCGGGCTCTATCCCCCTTATTATGTGGGAGATTGTATAGAACGCTGGGTATATCGTTGAATCAGAAAGCGATTCTATTATGTAGTTTTTGTCTAGAGGGAATCTCGTGCCAAGCCCTTGTGCACGCGCAACAGCACGCAGATTAAGCCATTCTACAGTATTTTCAAAAGCCGGCCTTATCTTTTCCGGCACCAATGCCATATTCGGCAGATGCGCTCTCACCTGCTGCTTCCACTGCTCGTCGCCATAGTTAAGGAACCATTGATTTTCCACGACCTTTACAACAATTTCTGCACCACACCTGCAATAGACTGGCGCATTTGCAAGAATGTAAATTGGTAATGCATTCTTGTCGTTAAGAAGCTTCTCTTTTATCTTTTCCCTAGCTTCTGGCTCACGCATTCCTTCGTAGCCCTCTACAGTCATAATTCCGTATCTGGACTCCTCCTTATACTCGAGCTTCGTTGCCTCTTCTATCTTCTCCTCGCTTGCATCGATGCCAATTCCAATCGCATCAAGATACGCCTTTGCTAATGGTTCGCCTTCCTTTTCAGCAACGCTGCCACCTGTACCTAATTTAAGAACAGGTATGGGCAAAGGAACAGGCATGCCTGCCTTTTTCAGCCTTTCCAAAGCGATATAGTCAAACGGCGCGTGGGCTGGCACGCTCATCACTATCCCTGTGCCCAGATCAGGCTTCACGAAGAAGCCGTGGTACACTGGGACCTTTACTCCATTCACTGGGTTTATGCACTGCTTTTCTATGAGCTCCTGCCCGCTAAGCTCTTTCAACACACTTATCTTTAGCTGGAAGCCCAAAATGTAGCTTGCCTCTTTGGAGATATAGAAGCTTCTTTCGTCTTCGCCAATTTTGCAAAGCACGTACTGGCTATCTCTGTTGACAAAAATATTGGTTACACCGAATACCGTCTCAGGCCTGTAGGTAGCACAGAGCATATATGCATCTTCTCCATCAACCTTGAACGCTATCGCCACCTCTTCCTCGATCTCCGGCTCGACATCATGCAAGGTGTCGTGCATTCCAACAGGGTTATTTTCATTAGGGCACCAGCCGACTGCATGCTTTCCTTGGACAAGAAGATGCTTGTCGTTGAGTATTCCGAACTGCCACTCTACAAACTTGCTGAAGAAGGGTTCTGTAGAAACAAACTTCCTCCTGAAGTCTATGCTTAGGCCAGACCTCACAAAGCTTGCCTCGCTGTTTTTGGTGAAGTATTCTGTTATGTAAACAGGGTCTGTCATCTTTGCAATGTCTTCATCAGGAATATGGAAAAGTTTGAGCTCTTTTATAATTTCCTGGTCGTTGTTTTTTATGCGCTTTGCAAATGCAAGCACAGGAGTTCCGGTAGCGTGGAAGCCCATAGGGAAAAGAACGTTGTATCCTTGCATGCGCTTGTACCTTGCCAGTGCGTCAGTAATGCTGTATGTTCGCAAGTGGCCGATGTGCAAAGGTGTGTTGACATAAGGAAATGCTGCAAAAACCATATAGGCTGGCTTGTCGTTCGGCTCTACCTCAAATATCTTTGCTTCTTGCCAATTCTTTTGCCATTTTTTCTCTATGCCTGCAAAGTCCGTAAAACCACTAGAAAGAAAATGCCGTTAAAGATTAATAAAGCAAACGTGGAGCCAGGAAGGGGAGTCGAACCCCTCTTTGCCGCTCTGCAGGCGGCCGCATAGCCGATCTGCCATCCTGGCTCAATAATTCTATTTCTAATATGCTTAATAATATTTTATTGACCAACAAGCAAAATCAGACAATCAGCTGAAGGATCAGGGCTATAATAAACCCCATTACGCCAAGGATTACTATTCCAAGAAGCACGATTTTGAGCGTTCGCATGAACTCGTCGTGCGTTGGCTTGTAGCTTACGCTCATTATGTGCTTTGACTCCTCGTAAAAGCGCTTTATGCCGGTGATCGGGTTAAGATTCATGCTTCTATTTTCCTGTTTTCTTTAATAAACTTTTTGATTCAAATGCTAATGCCAATGCTAAGGCGCGTTTTATGGAAAACATAAAAAGGTGCATAACTGCTAGCTGCATAATCTGCAAGGAGGGCAAGGTGGTGCTTGTGCATCACAAAAAGCTTGGCATTTGGATCTATCCTGGCGGGCATGTTGATCCAGGCGAACATCCGCACGATGCTGCACAGAGAGAGGCGCTTGAAGAAACAGGCCTGAAGGTGGAGCTTGTTTCTTGTGGCGGCATAACTGTAAGAACCAATGATGCAACCTCTCTTCCTATGCCTTTCACGATTTTGCAGGAATACGTACCTTATCAAACCGGTGCCCACCTGCATTTTGACCTGATCTACGCAGCAAAGCCAGTATCGGGAGAGCTTAGGCTGGCAAAAGAGGAATCAACAGACATAAGGTGGTTTTCAAAAGAGGAGATAGAAAGGCTCGATACCTTGGACAACATAAAACAAGTCCTGTTGGCATTCTTTGCAAAATGCAAGTTAGCCGAAAATGTCGTCTAAGTCTGTGCTTCCGTGCAGCATTTCATCTGCTTTTTTCTTTATTCCTTCTTCAGTGTACTCAGCATACTGCACGCCGCCCATGACTACCATTACCTTGACTGTATTCTTCTGCAGCTGAGGTTCTATCTTGGCGCCCCATTTTAGCAATGCGTCCTTGCTTATCCTGCTTGCTACTTCTTGGAATATGCTTTCGGCCTCTCTCAAGGTAAGGTCCGGCCCTCCTATTATGTTTACCAACGCCCTCTGAGCAGTGCTTAGGTCAACATCAAGCAACGGGCTCTTCAGCGTGTTTTCTACCGCTATTAATGCCCTGTCTTTTGTCTCCACGCCGTTGCTCTCTCCCAAGCCTATTACTGCATAGCCTGAATCCTTAAGCACGCTTCTCAAATCCGCGAAATCCAAATTAACCATTCCTGGCTTTGTAACCATCTCCACTATGCCCTTCGTTGCATTCGCAAGCACTTCATCGCTTACCTTGAAAGCCATGTTAAGCGGAAGGTCTGGCGCAACGCCAAGAAGCTTGTCGTTAGGTATTATTATCGTGGTATCGGTCATGCGCTTTAGCTTTGCCAAGCCCTCCAGGGCGTTGTGCATCCTTAGCCTTCCCTCGCTAGAGAAAGGCAGAGTGACTATGCCGACTGTTAGCGCACCGTTTTCCTTTGCTTCGTGCGCTATCACGGGAGCCGAGCCTGTGCCTGTGCCGCCGCCAAGCCCACAGGTGACAAAAACAAGCTGGGCGTCGCTAAGCATGTGCCTTATTTCTTCCTTGCTTTCCAATGCAGCTTCTTCTCCGAGCTTTGGATCGCTACCTGCTCCCAAGCCCCTAGTTGTCTTTTTGCCAAGCAATAGCTTCCGGTGCGCTTTGGTTATAGCAAGATGGTGGGCGTCGGTGTTTGCAGCTATGAGCGTTGCGCCTTCTATATTCATTTCGAACATTCGCGAGATTGTATTGGAGCCGCTGCCGCCTGCACCTACAATGTATATCTTTGGCTTTGCAGCCTCTATGAATTTAAGCAATTCTTCGTCATCGGGAGAGGTAAAACCTTCAGCCATAACATCCACTTATCTAGTCGCCTGATATAAAGACGCTGCTAAGAAATAAATACTTTTTGAGAGGCTAGCAAAGCAGGCAGGCTAGAAGCAAATCGAAAGATTGATATTGCTAAAGCGAGGAATTGCTTCATGGCGAACGTTGTTTTTGTTTTTGGCACACCCGGAGCAGGGAAATCGAGCACACTCAGCGAGCTTGAAAACTTTGCAAATGGCAAGGCGACAAAGGTGAACATCGGAGACGAGATGCTAAAGCTTGCACAAAAGGAGTTTGGCATTACCGACAGGGATGCAATGAGAAAGATCAGCAACTATGCAGAAATATCGGAGCGATGGAGGCATGAAATACTTGAAAGCATAGCCAGGCAAGAAGGCCTTGTGCTAGTTGATACCCACGCAAGCATAAAATCTGAAAGCAGGCTTAGCCCTGGATTAAGCTTTAGCGACCTAGAGCTGCTAAAAGGCAGTGCAAAGGCTATTGTATACATAGACGCCTCAACAGAGGAAATAATTGCTAGGAGGCAGCGAGACACTACAAGGAAAAGGGAGCAAGAAACACCTGAAGAGATAGACCTTCAAAGGTCTATCAATCTAGCAATGTGCTCGCTGTTTTCAGCATACCTTAATATACCCCTTTATGTAATACATAACAGGGAAGGCAAGCTGGAAGAGACTAGGAAGCAGCTTGCTAAAGTGCTAGAAGGATTGGTATGATGCTTGTTGCCATTGCTTTGATTGCTATTGCTGCACTCTACGTTGTGTTCTCGGTATATTTGCAAAGAAAGCTGGTAAACCCGGCTAGGCTTCGCGAAGTCCAAGAAACCATAAAGACCAAGACAAAGGAGCTTAATGAGCTTAGCAAAAGCAATGCCGGCGCAGAGGTGCTTGCGCAAAAGCAGAAAGAGCTTATGCCGCTCCTAAACGAAACAATGAAGATGCAGTTCAAGCCTATGCTGGTAATCTTGCCCATTTTCATAATTTTGTATTACCTGCTCCTCCCGCTAGCTTTCCATGGCACTGTCAGCTTCTTCTCGATAAAGATGAGTTACCAGCTTTTCTTCATACTTTTCAGCTTCGCGTTCGGCATTATTGCCTCTATAGCGGTATCGCTCCATGACAGAAAAATGGCAAAGGCGCAAGCAGCGCTCAGAATGTCTCAATCCTAGGCCACACAATCTCTTCTTGTTCGCTGCTCATTTCTTCAGCAATCTCCACTGCGCTTATCCTGCTATAAACAACGGCAAGAATAGAAAAGAGGGTTATTACTGCTATTACCACAAAATACGTCGCGTTTGTATTCAGATATTCGAAGCTAGAGACAATAAGCATCGCAATGGCCACAGAGCCGGATGCAACATACACCCTGCCAAGCCTAAGGAGCATCAGCACGCCAGAAACGGCAAGGGCCAGAAGCATTATGAAATTTAGGAAGCTCATGCCATAGGCATAGTTGGCACTGTTTAGAAATCCAAAGAAGCCAACTTTTTGCATGTAGCTGAAAAGCAGGCCATACTGAGAGAAGGTAAAGAATCCAAAAGCGGCAGCGTCAAAAAGAATAATAAGGCCTGCAACAAGGCTTATTGTGGTTAATGCAACTTTGCTGGGCTTTTGAGCTGTAGGCGGCTGAGGCGCGGCAAACTCTATGCCCGCCTCTTCAGCCTTCTGCCTCTCTATCTGCTCCCTGACTTCCTCCTCTATTTCCCTCGCAATTTCAAGCTCCTTTTCTTCTGGCGTCTCTTCTTTTTCTTGAGGGTTTTGCGTAGCGGGCTTGGCTTGAGGTCGGGTACTAAGCTGCGGTTGAGGCTGGGGTTTTGGCTTCTCAGCCTGCGGGGCCTGCTTCTGAGTTGTCATGCCCCTTGCCCTGAATATCATTATATCGTTTACATCTACAGGCATCAAACGCCGAGCCTCTTCCTATTGGCCAAGGCTTTCTTCTTTTCGAATATGCCAAGGTGCTTTGCGCAGCTTATGCAATAATAGACCTTCTTTCTCTCAAAGAACCGCACATCGTTGGATGTGTGCAAGTCTGTAGAGAAAGAAACTACCTTCTCATAAGCCACTGCTTTGCTTCTTGGCACTTTCCTTCCGCAGTTGTCGCATGTCACGAGTTCTTCTCTTCCTCTCATACTATTGCCTTTTTGAAACTACCTTTATATTATTTTGTCTATTAAGTTTAATAAAGTGCTTGCATGAGAATCCTTGTAATCAGCAATGTGCCAAAGGCGTTGGATCAGGTTGTAGATTCGCTTAAAGGCCACAACATAGTGGCAAAGGAAATGCCTATGCAAACACAGGAGCTTGTAGATGCAGTTGCAAGTGAGCTTGGAAAAGGCTATGATGTATGCGTGGTTGTGGCAAAAGATCCCGTTGGTACAGGCATTGCGTTGAACAAGCTTTCCGGCGTTTTTGCTGCAGTTTGCAACAATCCCGAGGATGTAGGCTTGGGCAAGGCAAACAATGCCAATGTCTTCATACTTAAAAGCAAAAACGAGCAGAATCCTGAAATCATAAATGCGATATCAGGCTTGGGCTACTCAAAGAGGTTCTTTTCCCTGCAGTTCCCAAAGTTTCAGCTTAGCCTAGGCAAGCAGCAAAGGCAGCAACAGACACAGCAGCCTCAGCAGACCAAAGCCAAACAGCAACAGGCACAGCAGGCAAGCAAAGATGAGGCAGAAGAGCAGAAAGGAGATGGGAAAGGAATACTTGGAAAGATTAAAAACGCGCTAGGAATCGTTTGATGGAAAATTGCAAAAAGATTGTCAAGCTAATCCTGCCTGCGGTAAGGCTTGCGGTTACTAGAAAGGCCGCTGCAAAGGGGATTTCACAGGTAAAAATTGCTAAATATCTTGGAATTGCTCAGGCTGAGGTTAGCAAGTACCTAAGCGGCAATGTGTCAAATCATATAAAGGAGTTGGCAAACAAAGTAGCAAGCAGCGAAAAGCAAATCGACGAAATAGTAGACACTATAGAGAATACTGGAGATGAAGAAGCTGTTTCAAAAAAGATCGACGCTTTGTGCGCAGAACTAGGCAACAGTCTATAACAGGCTTATAAATTTTTATGCTGAAAATAGAAGGTGGGAAGATGGCAGAGGAGTTGAATCCATTCAAAATAGCACAAAAGCAGCTTGAAGATGCTGCGGAAATAATGCAACTTGACAGGCAGGTGCTTGAGCTTCTAAAGGAGCCGCAGCAAACAGTGATTGTGAATTTTCCTGTAGAAATGAGAGACGGCACGGTAAAGACTTTCACTGGATTTAGAGTCCTTTATAACAATGCAAGAGGTCCGGGCAAAGGAGGTATAAGATACCACCCGCAGGAAAGCTTGGATACGGTAAAGGCACTTGCTGCATGGATGACTTGGAAAACTGCGCTTGCTAACTTGCCATATGGCGGCGCCAAGGGCGGAGTAATATGCGATCCGAAGCAGCTAAGCGATAAGGAGCTTGAAAACTTGTCAAGAGGGTATATACGCGCAATAGCAAACTTCATAGGGCCGAATGTAGATGTGCCGGCGCCTGATGTCTATACCACTCCCCAGATAATGGCTTGGATGATGGATGAATATAGCAAGCTAAAGGGCGCCAACGAATTTGCTGTTATAACAGGCAAGCCTCTAGAGGTCTGGGGCTCGGAAGGCAGGTTTGACTCCACAGCCATGGGAGGCATGTATGTGCTCAGGGAGGCAGCAAAGCTAAAGGGCATAGACCTTAAGAAGGCGAAGATAGCAATCCAGGGCTTTGGCAACGCAGGCATGTTCGCAATGGACCTTGTTACAAAACTGTTTGGCTCAAAGGTAGTGGCAATAAGCGATTCAAAAGGCGGGGTTTACTGCGAAGATGGGCTTGATTTTGAAAAGTTGAAAGAGGCCAAGGCAAAAACCGGCAGCGTACAGAACTATGAAGGCAATAACGTAAGGAAGATAAGCAACGAAGAACTGCTTGAGTCTGATGTTGACGTGCTCATACCCGCAGCAATAGAAAACCAGATAACAGGCGACAATGCAGACAAGATAAATGCGAAGATTGTGCTAGAGCTAGCAAACGGGCCGGTTACACCTGCAGCCGATGCAATATTATGGGATAAGGGAGTGCTTGATCTTCCTGACTTTCTAGTCAATTCAGGAGGAGTAATTGTTTCCTACTTTGAATGGGTACAGAACTTGCAGGCATACTACTGGACAGCAGACGAGGTTTACAAGAAGCTAGATACCATAATCACTCGGTCATTCAACGATGTAATAAGCATGCAGAAGCAGTATGCTGACAAAGGAAAGAAAATAAGCCCAAGAACTGCTGCATACATAGTGGCTGTGAGCAGAGTAGTGGCTGCCATGAAAGTAAGGGGCTGGATCCACTGAACACTAAACCTTCTTCAAAGTCACAGGAAGCTTATCGCTCAGCCTGACAAGCTTTACATAGAAGAATGCATGTGACTCTACATCGTTTGTCAGGCTTACTGCGTCTTCCTTGTAATCATACCTAATAAAAGCACTCTTGCCATCATCATCGGCAAAGGTATAGTAGAAGGTTGGCACATCGTTTTCAAGCTCGCCGAGAAGATCGAATGCGCCAAACACGCTCTTTCCTCCTTCATTAGCGACATATGCAATTGGCAGGACTTCTTCTTGCACCGCTTTTTTGACAAAAAGCTTTGCCATATCCAGCAAGCTCTCTAGGCCAACGGTAGGAATGCTTATGGTTCGTGCTTTTGCCTCAAGCTTGCTAAAATCCGCACTAACCACTGCAAGCGAGCAACGGGTATCTGATGCAATAGCTGTAACGTCCTCAATCTTATCAACCATCTCTACTGCTTCTCCACTTTTGTCTAAAGAATAAACAAGATATCTCTTTGCCTGTTCAACAGGAAAGTAGTAAGCTAGGACTGTGCTATCGAGCTTCTCACCCAAGGCCACCAGCAAATTGGTGCCGTTCTTCTTGTATAGAAAAAGGAGGTTGCTCTTGTCTACACTGCACGCCCGCCTACATATGTCGCTGATGCCTTTAGCCTTTAGCAGCAAAAGCCTGTTTGCCTGGCCCATATGTTCACCTGCTTATCAGCCTTAGCAATTGCATAATGACATAGGCAGGTTCGTAGGTGATTGGAGATATCAAAATCCCCTGGCTCAAGGCAGCATAGTCATTTCCTACACTTACGTTGACTATAAGCGTTTCGGGAAAAACCTTTTTGACAAGCGAGCTCGTAGCTGACGCTACAAAAAGTTTGAAATGGTAAACGCCAGGCTCGTTCTCGTACACGGGCAAATAGAAGGTTGTGGGAGTATCTTTCTTTGCTATTACCTCATAGCTCTCGGCAAAGGCGGGAAGGCCCTGGGTATATAGCAAGAAAGGATCGTCTGAAGCTCCTGTGTTGTTTATGAAAATGTGGAGGTTTACTGGCTGGCCTACTCCGCTGTGCAAAACCAACGGCGAGACATTGGCTATTAGCACATCTGGCGTGACATTGATAAAGGCAGTAAAAGTAAGATTGCCAAGGCCTGAATAATTTCCTATGTTGACAGCCCTTGCCACTATGGCATATGTGCCGTTTGGCGCATTCTGAGCGACTGTTATTTTAAGCTTCATTGGATTAGCGTAAAGCGGCGAAGGCTGAGACGTCCATCCAGAAGGCAGGCTTATTGTTTGCAAAGTGTCCCAACCTATGTTTATCATCATGCCGTTTGCATTGGTAGTATCTGCATCTGCATCTATATAGAAGCTTTCGCCAGGCCCCACCTTTCCTAAATAAAGGCTACTGCCATTGTGGAGTGTGGCCTGTACAGGATAAGTCAAGCTAAGGTATGCTGCATTAGCAAGCACCATAGAAGCAAAGGCAAACAACAAAGGCAAAAGCTTCATAATTTAGACTGCTAATGCAAAAAATATAAATGAGTAACCACTTTTGTTCTTGCTCCGGTGAAAGCCACTTTAGTTTTGAAGTTTTTTAACAAATTTTTATGTTATTTTCCAAAAAATCTTAGAAAAAAGCAAAAATTTATATATCTGAATTACACCAAATAAAAACATGCCTCGCAGGACCTTACTACTCAATACGCCACAGCAAAAGGGAGAGAGCACTTCAGAGCTTACAGACATGCTTTGCAGTGCGCTGGGCATAGCAAACAAGACTGAAGACAAAAAGGTTTTCAAGGAGATTGTAGAAAAAAGTCTCAGGGGAGTAGGAGTAACAAGCAAGGCACTCAGCAGAGAGCTAAAGCTTCCAAGAAGCACAGTGATATACAAACTTAATTACTTCATAGAAAGCGGGCTTGTAGTAAGGAAAGGCAGGCAGTACTTCCTAAGGGGAAGCAACATGGAAGAAACAATACAGCAACTCGAGGCTGAGGTAGAAAGCACTTTCGAGAGGCTGCTTAAGCTTGCTTCAAAGCTTGACAAATTGATAGAAAGTGAGATTTATGGCAAATGAAGAAAAGGCCAACGGCACAAACAAGAGAGAGCAGAGTGAGAGCAACACAAACAGCAATACTGAAGCTAAGCAACAAGAGAACAAGGAGGGCAACAAGCAGCAGCAGGAAAAACAGCAACAGCAGGAAAACGAGCTTGAAAAGAAGGAAAAGGAAATCGCAGAACTCAAGGACAGGCTTCTGAGGCTTGCAGCAGAATTTGATAACTACAAAAAGAAAGTTGCAAGCGACGTACAGTCGGCAAAGGATGTTGGCAAGGCAGAGCTCGTTTCCAAGCTATTGCCTGTAATAGACGCTTTCGAAATAGCGCTTTACTCTTCGTCGCTCAGCGAGCAGCAAAAAGAAGTAACCAAGGGTTTTGAGCTCATCTTCAGCGAGCTATATGAAACCCTTAAAAACGAAGGCATGCAAGAAGTAGAAGTCAAAGGAAAATTTGACCCATACACGCAAGAGGTGCTGCTTACAAAACCTAGCGAAAAACCTGAGGGCAGTGTAATAGAAGTAGTAAGGAAAGGTTATGCTTTCAAAGGCATTCTGATAAGACCTGCGAGTGTAATTGTATCGAATGGAAAGAAAGAGTGAGGTGATATTATGGCAAAGATAATAGGAATTGATTTGGGAACATCAAATAGCGCAGCTGCAGTACTACAGGGAGGTAGGCCTGTTCTAATACCAAGTGCAGAAGGAGTGACTCTATACGGCAAGGCTTTCCCTAGCTATGTGGCCTTCACCAAAGACGGCCAAGTGCTAGTAGGCGAGCCGGCAAGAAGGCAGGCAGTTGCCAATCCAGAAGGCACAGTAACAGCATTCAAGAGAAAAATGGGTACAGACTACAAGTACAAGATCTACGGCAAGGAATACAGGCCGCAGGAGCTTGCTGCTCTGCTTTTGCAGAAGATAAAGAAAGATGCAGAGGCTTTCCTCGGCGAAGAAGTAAAGCAAGCAGTTATTACAGTGCCTGCATATTTCAACGACAACCAAAGGCAAGCTACAAAGGATGCTGCAGAAATAGCGGGCCTTGAAGTAGTCAGGCTTGTAAACGAGCCTACTGCTGCATGCTTAGCTTATGGCATAGACAAGGCCAATACCGAACAGAAAATACTAGTATACGACTTTGGAGGTGGCACACTTGATGTAACAATCATGGAATTCGGAGGTGGAGTGTTTGAGGTAAAGGCGACTAGCGGCGACACCCAGCTAGGCGGCACTGACATGGATAACGCACTGGTAAGCTTCTTGCAGGGGGAAATAAACAAGCAATATGGCATAGACATAAGCGCCGATGCACAAGCAATGCAGAGGCTTAGGGAAGCGGCTGAGAGGGCAAAGATTGAGCTTTCCAATACGCTGACAACGCAGATAAACCTGCCATTCTTAGCAATGGGCAAGGACGGCAAGCCGATAAACTTTACATATGATCTTACTAGAGCCAAGCTGGAAGAGATAGTCTTGCCAATAGTGGAAAGGACAAGAATTCCAATGATGCAGGCACTAAAAGACGCAAAGCTAGAGCCAAAAGACATAGACAAGGTAATATTAGTAGGTGGCCCAACAAGAATGCCTATAGTACAGAGATTTGTAGAGCAGCTACTGGGCAAGAAAATAGAAAGAGGGGTTGACCCAATGGAAGCAGTAGCCTTTGGAGCAGCAATACAGGCAGGCGTACTAACAGGCGAGGTAAAGGACATAGTGCTGCTAGATGTCACTCCACTTTCTCTAGGCATCGAAACCCTTGGCGGAGTAATGACCGTGCTTATACCCAGAAACACCACAATACCTATAAGGAAGTCGCAGATATTCACCACCGCTGAAGACGACCAGACTGCAGTAGAGATAAGAATATTGCAAGGCGAAAGGCCACTGGCAAAGGACAACACTTTGCTAGGAACATTCACACTTACAGGCATACCTCCAGCACCAAGAGGCACCCCGCAAATAGAAGTAACATTTGACATCGATGCAAACGGCATATTGCACGTAAGCGCCAAAGACAAAGCAACAGGCAAAGAGCAGAGCATGCGCGTAGTCGCACCTAACAAGATGAGCAGAGAAGAGATTGAGCAGAAGATAAAAGAAGCAGAGATGCACGCTGCACAGGACAAGGCGGAGCTAGAGCTTATAGAAGCAAAAAATGATGCAGAATCTCTGATTTATGCCACAAATAGGACACTCAAAGACTACAGGGACAAGATACCAAAGGACATAGTGGATAGGGTTGAAGCAGCAATCAAAAACCTGGAAGAGGCAACGAAAGGCAACGATGCTGCTGAGATCAGGCAGAAAATAGAGGAGTTGAAGAAGGAGGCAGAGGCCATAGGAGCAAGCCTGTACGGTGCACAGGCAGGAGGCAGCTTTGGGCCAGGGGCAGGCTCGGGCTCCTCTGATTCAGGCGCAGGCGCTGGATCAAGCGACTCTGATGTAAACTTCAGGGTTGAGAAGTAATGGCAAAGGACTATTACGAAATACTCGGCGTGCCAAAAAACGCCACTTTGGACGAGATAAAGAGAGCCTACAGGCAGCTTGTAATGAAATACCACCCGGATGTAAACAAAAGCAAGGAAGCAGAAGAAAAGATGCGAGAAATAAACGAGGCTTATGCAGTACTCAGCGACCCGGAAAAGCGTAGACGCTACGATATGCTTGGATCAGAGCAGTTCAGCCAGGAGTACAGCCCAGAAGACATATTCAGAGGATTCGACATCGAAAGCATCTTCAAAGATCTTGGTTTGAATTTTGATTTTGATTTTGACCTATTTCCAGGGTTTGGCAGAGGAGACTTTAGCGGCGAACAACCTAGAGGAAGCGATATTCTTTACAAGCTCAACCTTACTTTTGAAGAGGCTGCAAAAGGGACTGAGAAGGAGATAACAATCAGGCATGTGAAGAAATGCCCGCACTGCAACGGAACAGGAGTAGAGCCTGGCTATGGCTACATTACTTGCGACAAGTGTGGAGGTACAGGTAGGCTTGTCAGTTTCAGGAACACATTCTTTGGCAGGCTGCAAACTGTCACTGTGTGCGACAAGTGTGGAGGAAGCGGCAAAATACCTGAAAAGAAATGCAACGTATGCCGTGGAAAAGGCGGAGTGGTAGGAGAAGACAAAATTAAGGTGGAAATACCGCCAGGAGTAATGGATGGTATGAGGCTAAGGCTTAGCGGCATGGGAGACTATGCTAATGGCAGAAGCGGCGACCTCTACCTTGAAATCCATGTCGGCAAAAGCAAAGTGTTCGAAAGAAGCGGAGATGATTTGCTAGTAACGGTAACAATTCCGTTCTATACTGCTGCGCTGGGTGGCGAAATAGAGGTGCCAACGCTAGATGGTGCAAAGAGAATTGTAATACCTCCTGGAACCCAGCCAGGCACAAAGATAAGAATTCCAAACGCAGGAATAAGGCACTTCAAGTCAAGTGGTAGCGGAGACGAGATAGTAACGCTTAATATAGAGATACCAAAAAGCCTCACACCAAACGAAAGGAAATTGCTTGAAGATTTCAAGAATTTGAGGGAAAAGAAAAGGCCCTTCTTCTAGCCCCGCGTAGACTAGAAGATACTCCTACCTTGCTTTTTTGCTACGCGCCTCGCAGTAAGAACCATTAAAATAGATATGAGAAAACCCAGCAAAACTAGCAATGAGCCAAAGTATGCGTTCTTAGCAATAAGGCTAAGCCCTAAAGCGATTGCTATAAAGGAAAAGATGGGGGGTATTGCAGGCAAACCTATTTTGTATGTCTTGAGCAGATACATTGTAAATACAAGGCCCAGCGATGCACCCACCGCTATTACCACAGCGAAGAAGTAGCTTGCGAATGAAAAGTAAGCGCTAACTGCGAGCATAAGCGGCATTGTCAAATCACCAGTCCCCAAAGCAGTTTGTGTAGGCACCGGCAAAGCGCCTTGTCTTATTGCCTGCTTTATCTGCTTGCTCCTTATTTTTGCCTTGGCAAGCATCTTCTTGAGCTCTTTGATGCTCCTTTTGCTGAGATAAGCCTTAGGCACCAGCTCTACCTCAGAAGAGCCTACAAGCAAAGCCATGTTTCTATCTACCGCCTGCTTGCCCAATGCAAGCATGTGTTTTGTTACAAAAACCGCCACGTAGTCATAGGCTGCTATTATCATCATAAAGACAAAGGCGACAGTAAAAGGAAGAAAGCCAAGCACTATTCCTGCACCCAAGCTGGCGATTATTGCAACCTCGTTTCTCAGCCAAGGCTTCTTATATTTCGCAATCATAAGCAAGACAGGAAGGGCTATTGAAGCTGCCACTACTTCTGGCACGTATGCCTGTTGCGGAAATATGCTGCCAAGGATTATTAGGAAAAGGTAAAAGGAAGCAATTACTACTATTACACCTTCTATTATCGCATAGATCGCCGCACCGTGGTAAAACTTGAAAATTAGCAAAAGAAATACGGTGCCGGCAAGCACATAAAGAAAAAACCAAAGTGCATCAAAAGAGGAAGCCTGCTGCGCAGGCACCACTGCTATCGGTGGCAAAAAGAAGAATACTATCAGCAAACCGAGAAACTGGACTAAGAGGAAAAGAGATACAATGTAAACAAGCTGCCTGTATTCTATTATTCTCTCCATTACTCTGCCTCATGCTTTACTATCTTGAGCTCCCCTGGCTTTGGCATATAAACATCTCCGCTCCTCTCGAGCTCGTCAAGATATTTTATTGCCGTTTGCCTGTCTATTCCTATTTTTTCAGCTTCTTCAAGCACAGCGGTAACCTTTGCTGTTTTCTCCTTTTCTTCAAGCTCCTTTATGATGTTCATCAGCGCGTTGATCTTATCTACTTTCTCTTTCGGCATGCCTGTTTGCAAAATGTCAATGTCCCTCCTTCCACTTCTATCAACGGCAAGTGTGTTAAGCATATACTCAAACAAAGATATGGCAACATCTGCGTCTCTGCTGGTAACCACAGGCGAAAGCCTTGCTTTAGCGCTGGCTTCTGCAAGCCTAACAAGGCCTTCTATTTGCCTGGGCGTTATTGGCGTTACGCCTTGCTTTAGCCCAAGCTTCCTGAGCTCTATGTAATAGTTCGCTATTCTATCGCTCGCTTCTCTAAGCAACCTAGGCTTTATGTTTTTCCTTGCGTAGGCTATGTATTTTCTCAACAGCTCAGGGTCTATAGGCGGAGCTGCGACCTGTTCGTATGCTTCAACTTGCTCGAGCTGCGCACCTGCTGCTTCATGCTGAACAAGTATGTGCTTTGCTATGTTTCTGTCAAGCTCCTCATCCATAAGATCTGCTATTGGGAAGATTAGGTCAAACCTTGAAAGCAACGCTGGAGGTATGTCAAACTGCTCAGAAGGATAGATGTTCTTTTCAAACCTCCCAAACTTCGGGTTTGCTGAAGCTAGAATTGAGGTTTTCGCGTTGAACCTAGCAACTATGCCGGCCTTTGCCACACTGATAGTTTGCGACTCCATAGCTTCCAGAAGGCCTGCTTTGTCTTCGTCGCTGATCTTATCGAACTCGTCTATGCATACAGTACCTCCTGATCCTAAAACAAGTGCCCCGGCCTTGAGCGTCCAGCCGCCTTCGGAAAGCTCATCCCTCTCTGCAGTAGCTGTAAGACCTGCTGAGCTTACAGACTTACCGCTTACATATATTCCCTTCGGCACTATGCTAGAAACTGCCTGCAAAAGCCTTGTCTTGGCTGTTCCAGGATCGCCGATGAGAAGAATATGTATGTCGCTTCTTATGAGCCCGCCATCAACAAGGCGCTTGTCAGGAGTCCCGCCAAACAGCTGCAGCACTATTGCCTTCTTTATCTCATCATAGCCGTAAATTGAAGGGGCAATGGACTTGGCCAGCTTATCAAATATGAGTGGATCCTTCGCAAGCTCAATTATCTTGGCTTCTTCCTCTGGTGTTATTTCAAGTTCAGCAAATTCTTTCTGTTTTGGCTTAACCGACACGGCATCCAAAAACATAGTAAATACAGACTTTTCCTGCTTACCCCTGCTAGTAATTCTAGGCCTTATTCGCAAAATTCCAGTAATGTCCGCCCTATCGCCGGGCAAGACGCTATTTACAAGATCATCCTGAAGCCAAATTTCCATATGAAGATTAGGCACATTGCCCTTAAGCTTTTCGAGAGGGTCTTGTATTTCCAGCTTCTGCAGGTCTATGAATTGTGACTCCTCAGTAACTTGCTTTAGTGATCTGTGCTTGCATTGTGGGCAAACCTCAGGCACTTCTTCATGCTCTATGTCAAGCTTTACTACCGCCCCGCAGACATTGCAGCGAAATACACCAACGTGAACCTTTGGCATTATCTCTGAGCGCTTTGTAATTAGCGAGTCTATGGTGAGGAGCTTCCCTATTTCGTCAGAGCCGACATCCTGTAAGAGCGGCGCTGCGGAGGGGTCCGAGTTAAAGAATCTCACATACAAGGGCTTTGCAGGGTTGGGTGCAGGATTGAGCTTGGCGAGGGCTTCGTTTGCGGCAATAATAACAGGGTCTGGGTTGTTTAGCAGTTCCTGCGCAAGCTCATGGTCAAACCTCTCCAGGTCTACGATATCTACATAAAGCGACCTTTTCTGGGGGTAAACAATAAGCAAGTTTTTAATCTGCTCAGAATAGTAGGTATTGAGAAACTCGAGGAGCCTGTCCTCATACTCTCTGGCAACCACTGCTTCCATACTTCCCCTATTAGATTGATTTGAACAGTTATTTAAATGTTGCAAATGCGGCTCTTTGTATTTGCCTCCTCCCTGATCGAGAAAAGATATTTTAAAGTAGAAGTCAAAAATTTTAACGAGGTGGGGAGTTGCCTAGCGTTGCAGGCTCTACCGAAGATGCTATAAATAATGCTGCATCTGCAGAAAAAACGTCTGTATTTCTTGTAGGCGAAGCTGGCGGCGGACTAATTTGGTTTGACAAGGACAATTGGATTGGCCTATACCATATTTTGAAAGAGAGAATATTGGCAAAGAATGCACCGGCCGCGATAATTTTCCATGGCGAGATACTGCCTGCTTTGCCAAAATATATAACAAAAGGTGGTTACAGTAAGAGCCAACCTCTGCAAGAAGACATAAACAGCCTGGACCTGGCAGTAGTGCAGGTAAAGCCACACTTATCAAGGATAGCAAAGCTGGCAAAAGAGGAAGGAATTGAACTGTACTACGTAATGGGCCCAAGCGACAGAGACAATATTGCCCGAGAACACGACATGCTAGTGAGAATTTATACCAACTCTCCGAAAGACTTACTACAAATGATTGTAAGTATAAGGGAAAAAATTAGAGCGAATAACAAAATAATCGAGACTACAGAAAAAATAATGAAAAAGGAGCTTGAAAAAACCACACAGAACACGAGCAAAATCCAAAACATGCAAGAAAAGATTAGGCAGCTAAAAGAGGAAAACGAAGATTTTGAGAAGCTTGATCAGCTTTATATCAAGCTTGTAGAACTATGGCTAGAAGAACATCCGGGCGAAGCTGAACAAGATAAATCTTTGAACCCTGAAGAGAAAGGTGACATCTCTAGGCTTGTCAACGAAATTAGAGGAAGAGGCATCGAGAAAAGTGAAATAGAGAAGAAAATAGAGGAACTGACTAGGGAGCTGGAGAAAACAGACAAAGACAAAGAGCCTGAAAAATACAAGCAGCTAGATGAAGAAATAAAAAAGCTCAACAACGAGCTAAAGAAAGGAACGTACAAAGACATTAGAAAAACTAAGCAGAAAGCTGAAGAAGGCGTATTCAAAAGGGAGAGACCTGGAGAGCTTTATACAGGCCACTACGCGGGATCAAAAGAGCTAGATGCGCTTGCGTTTGAAATAGCCAATGCGTATATTGCGCTCAACATACGAAATGCGTTTGGAAGGAGAATAAATATACAAATACTTCCTGAGCTGGTAAATGATATAGCTATAAAAGGGCACGCTTTTAGAGTCTCTGACTTGCCTTCCGAAGCATCAAGAGAGTATCTTTCTGTACAGAACTATTTCAAGGCTCTAGTGCAAGGGCTAACAGGCACGACAATAGTCACTATGGCGCACACAACTTCTTACCATGTTGATACAGTTCCACCATACAATGATGTAAGGAAAAATACGGGAGTAGTATATGAGGTTGCGGTGCCGCCAATTATAGACGGAGAAAAAGTCAAAGATGCTTGGAGATCTGGCATTAATACCCCGCTTACAAAAGCCGTAAAGAAAGGCAAAGGAGTAACTACAGGATTTGTAGAGGTTACTTTTGACAGTAATGGCGTAAAGACAACATATTATTCATATGAATTCTTGCATCAGAAGGCAGGTGAAGAATACAATATACAAAGAGAGATTTTGAACAAATTGCTGAGGGGCAATGGCAACAATATTACAGAAAAGCCTAGCATAGAAGACAAAATCCAGATCCATAACAAGTTGCCTGAAGAGATGAATAAGCGCCTGATCCAATTGGCCAAAAAATATTTCCCGGCCGCACTGGCGTTACCCAGTCATGAGCAGGGAGAAACGCGCCGCTTGGATGTTTTGATGGTAAATGATACGCACATCGGCACTGCTGGCTATGGTGAAATTACTACTCGCCGCATGCTCGATGCCCTGGCTAAAAAACTAAAGGAAATGGGGTTTAGCATTGGCCTACTTTTCCTTGGAGGGGACAACATCGAAGGCGCCTATAAGGCTATAAAATATGAGAAGTACGAAGGGCGTGACATACGTGGTATATATCAGCTGAAAGGCGGCGCCCTAAGGATTAAATACGAAGCTTGGTTGCAAGAGCATCAGCCCATACCGAGCACGAATGACCAAATCGCAGAGCTAGTGAACAACATAAAGCCATTGCTAAGATCTGCTAAAACAATACTGCTTGTTTCGGGCCAACACACTAACAAGACCTACCCTGACAAAACAATAGATGAAGCCACTGCAATAAGGGATGCGTTGTTGCCTATTGCTTCTAAATACGGCGTACGCGAAAAAGACATCATTGCAGTGCCAGGCGGAGACAAAGGAGTTGGAGCGGTAAGACTTGACGATGGTACTACCATTTTTGTCGCACATAGTTTGCCTAACGGGTTACGATTTCCCAACGAAACAGTATTGGCGCTAGGTGCGGATAAGCATCAGCACATAGTTGATGTAGAAACCGACCATGGCGGGCATATAATTGTAAAAACAACGGGCGCTTCTTCTTCGCCGATTACCCACTTTGTTAACCAGATAGGCATATCAACAAGTCAGTCAATGAGGGGCTTTACTACCGTTTCTGCAGAGTACGGAAACAGAACTCACATACTTCATAAGCTTGAAACATACTTCATATCACTAGACGACCTGATGCCATTAATAAGAAAAGGATTAGAAAGAGATTTTGGCAAAGAAGACCTGGAAAGGCTTGAAAAATTTGAAGAAGGGCGGATTACAATAAAAGCAAGCAGTTAAGCTTTGCCTACTTTTCTACTCCTCGACGTAAGGAGCAAGATAGTAAGTTATCGAAGCCTCGCCGATTTTGTAGCTTAGCTTGAGAGGCTGGTTGGTCTTGAGCGACAAAACAACTGAGCCGCCTACAGGGCTTGACTTCACCATATTCTCAAGAAACTCCAGGTTGAAAGTTGCTGTTGCGTCCTTACTCGCCTCTACCTTCTTAACCTCAGAACCGTCAATCTCATGCACCTCTTCCAGCTCGCCAGAGTCTCCCTTCGCCGTTATTGCAAAAGAATCTTTGCTTGCCTTGAAAGCAACATAAGACGAGATTAGGCTTGCATCTTTGAGTATGTCCTTAAGATGCTCTCCATCTACTTCAACGTTCGCATCGAACTCGACCTTTGGCTCCTTCTCTTCCTTGCTCTTTATGTCTATAAGCTGAAGTTTGTATCTCCTTTTGCTTTTGCCTCCTGAAAATTCGAGAAGCAGCTTGTTGTCAAGATCTTTGAGCACAAGGCTTTCGTTGTCCCTTGTTCTTGATAGGATCTTGCTCAGGCTGTCTAGATTAACCCCAACGTTCACATTCTTCTCCACATCATATTGGGAGAATGCCTTGCTTGGCATGAAAAATGAGACCATGCTTATGCCGGATGGGTCCATTGCCTTGAGAGAGATGCCATCCTTGCTTATAACAAATGAGCCTTCGTCTATCAAGCTGACAATTGCCTCGACGCAGTCCCTCCAATATTTTGCATCATCTATCTTTATTTCAAACACGCAAATCCCCTGATAAAGTTACAACGAAAACATTATTTAATTTTGCTAGCAGCAGAGAGCATGGAAGGGCATACGATAGGTATATTAATTTTATCGGATAATAGATATCGATTAACCGATAGATAGCATGCAGAAGGTTTGGGGTAAAAGCAAGAGGGGATGGCTTAAGCCAATAATCATAGCGCTGCTCAGGCGATCGCCCAAAACCGGAAGCGAGATCATGGACGAGATAGAGAGGCTCAGCTTCGGCTGGTGGAGGCCAAGTCCGGGCTCAATCTATCCGACACTCTACGAGCTTGAAAAGGAAGGGCTAATCAAGAAAAAACAATCGGGTAAATACGAGCTTACAGCCGAAGGCAGAGAGGTCATTTACCCATGGGAGAGCAGGTTTTATGCCAGAGGCGAAAGCCTTGATGGCCTGATAGCAGAAATCGACGGATACGTATCCTATCTTGAGGACATAAGCAAGGACCACAAAGAAGAGCTTCGTGAAAAGGCAAAACAACTTCAAGACATATGCAAGAGGCTTGAAAGGCTGACAAGGTGAAATTAATGGTAGAGTATGCTATTGAAATAGACCATCTTACCAAAAAGTTTGGGGACTTCACAGCAGTAAACGATATTAGCTTGAAAATAGAGAAGGGAGAGATCTTTGGCTTGCTGGGGCCTAATGGCGCGGGCAAAAGCACAACCATAAACATGCTTCTAGGCCTTATAGAGCCGACAAGCGGGACGATAATAGTAGAGGGCAAGGACATAAGAAAAAAATTAAACGAGGTAAAGCAGGATATTGGCCTGGTGATGCAAGAAACAATAGTCGAGCCAGAGCTTACAGCAGAACAAAACCTCAGGCTTTTTGGCAAGCTTTACCATATGAGCGAAGAAGAAATAGAAAAGAAAATACCGTTTTTGTTGGACCTTGCTGGATTGACAGAGTTCAGGCACGCGTATGCTGGCACATTTTCTGGGGGTATGAAAAGAAGGCTGGAAACTGTAAAATCTCTCATTCACGACCCCAAGATTCTTGTACTTGACGAGCCTACAACCGGGTTGGACATACAAAATAGAGCCAAGGTATGGGATCTAATCCGAAAGATAAACAAGGAAAAGGGCGTGACTGTGCTCATGACAACCCAGTATTTGGAGGAAGCAGACGAAATGTGCAATAGAATTGCAATAATAGACCATGGCAGAATAGTAGCACTAGGGACACCTACAGAACTTAAGCATCAAATAGGAAAGAATGTAGTAGTTGAAGTTGCAACATCAAGACAATGGCTAGATAAAGTAGCAGAATTCCTTAAGAAAATAACAGGCGAGAAGGTAACAACTTCTGGGGATAGGGTCAGTGTTGCAATAAGCGGCGAGGCTGTAAAGAAAACAGAACAGATAATGAACGAACTCTCAAGGAACAAGATACCAATAAGCGGCATAAGCATGCATGAGCCAACTCTAGATGATGTTTTCTTGAAGCTAACTGGCACCTCTCTTAGAGATGCTGCTTCCAATGAGGCTTTTGCCTCTAGAAGGGAAATGCTGATGAGAAGAAGGTGATTAGTTGGGTATATTGGAAGACGCATATACACTTTACATAAGGGACATGCTCATATTCAAGAAGAACTGGAAGACAAGCGTAGCAAGATCCATTATATTTCCGCTTACCCTTATTTTGCTTCTTGGTAATTTAGGAACTACAGTAAACCATGCACCAATTGCTGTGGTAAATCTGGCACAAAACCCTGAAGCCATGGAATTAATAAGCGACCTTAACAGTGTAAACACGCTCCGGATTTACGCATTGACAAACCAACAACAGGCCATGCAAATGCTTGCCAATGGCTATGTTACCTCTGTGGTGGTAATACCGCAAGGGTTTACCAGACACGGCCAAATATACATATATACAGATGTATCTTCCCCTATCGCTTCACAAGAAGCAGATGCAGCTATAGAGCAAGTAGCTGCAGGGTTCGGAGCAGAGGTAAGCAGCTACAGCAGAGGCGTTGCAATCAACACAAACTATGTTTACGGAGCGGGCAGCAACTACAAAAGTTTCCTAATCGCAGGCATAGTAATAATGGTAGCGGCATTCGGCTCGATGTGGAGCGGGGGCTTTACCCTAATAACTGATAGACAGCTGGGCAACCTAAAGGCATTTATGGCAACGCCTGTGCACAAACTCTCAATACTCCTTGGCAAGATAGCATATGGCATATCGCAATCAATGATAAACGGTATGCTCGCACTCGCCATCGGTCTACTGTATGGCGGTGCTATAGCAAGCGGTTATGCCGGCCTACTTCCGATTATATGGTTTGCATTTTTGAGCGCCCTAGGCTTCAGCGGTGTAGCAACAGCGCTGGGTGCTAGGATAAACAAAATAGAAGTGTATTCGCTTATAGGCATGGCCATCACTTTGCCATTATGGATACTTTCCGGTGCTTTCTTACCAACAAGCACGCTGCCTAGGTTTATGCAACCTTTCAGCACTTACAATCCTATGACTTATGCAGTAAACGCAGTTAGAGACGTGATGCTAAAAGGCGTCCTCCCAATTTCCACACTGATTTATTACTCGGCACTATTGATAGGCTTCGCAGCAGTAACGATTGCGATAAGCCTAATGCTATTCAAAAACGTAAATCCGGTGTAAACATGAAACCCTTCATCACTATGATTACGCTGGCTTTATTATTAGGCTTCGCCAGCGCACAGATAAACGGGGCACTCTCGATAGCAAATTTGGCAGTTACACCCAATCCAGCAATAGCAGGAAGTAATATAACAATAATTTTCCAGCTATACAACTCCTATGACAATTCGCTCAAAAACATAAACATGCACCTAGAAGGCACGTATCCCTTGCTTAACTTCTCTCCCTCTGGCACATATGAAATAAGCAGCGTAGGGCAAGGGTTGTCAGAAATATACACATATACTCTTCACATTCCCAAAACCGCACAGGAGGGGACCTATACGCTTAACCTCGTTGCTACCTACGAAACTGCCTCGCCTATAATAGGGGGCAGCGAGGAAATAGGCAGTTCGATAATGCCAATAACAATATTCATCTACAACTTTCCAAACATCACCATAAATGCAGCAATGCAGGCTATTCCTGGCAGCGAAGCGCAAGCAGGAATTACAATAAGCAACGTAGGTTATGGGAATGCAAGGAACGTGCATTTGATCTTGCTAAACTCCACATACTTTACCCCGTTAGGAGCCAAATCTTTTAGCTTAGGCACCGTACCTCCTTCTGCGACCTTGCAACAAGTAGCGCAGTATTATGTTTCAAGAAATATAACGAGCGGAGAACACCGTCTTGCTTTCCTAGTAAACTATACCACAGATACAAACCAAACAATAAGCAGGCTTGTCTATGCTTATGTAGAAGTAAAAATCAATAAGCCAGCAATAAAAGTGAATGTAGCAAGCGCACAGCCGCAGACATTATCTCCTGGCTACAATCAGACAGTTATGCTCTCCATCCAAAATACAGGCACTGGCATAGCAAGGAACATAACAATAAGCCTATATCCAGGAAATGGAACGGTGCTCTTGAGCTCTATACGAAACTACTTTATAAGCTCGCTCGAGCCTTCTGCGGTTCAGCAAATACCTGTACTAGTAGGTGCTAATGGAGGGGCAGGCAAGGCAGAAATAATAGCTAACGTCACCTACTACTCTGCAAACTACGATGAGTCGTTTGCGTCTAGACAACTCCTTAACCTTACCTTATTCCCAATTGCGCAGTTTACCATAATTGGGGAAAAGTCTGCACTATATCCTGGGGCAACCGATGTACCAGTAACGCTGGAAGTAGAAAACACAGGAAATGAAGAAGCAGATAACATACAGTTTAGCATGCAAAGTGTTTACCCAATATCCCCAATAGCAAGCACATACTACTTGGCAAAGCTTATGCCGGGCCAGATCGCCAACATAACTTTCTTGGCAAGCGCCGATTCGCAAGGTGAGCCTGGAAGCTATCCTATAACAGTATTTGCAGAGTGGAAGCAGCCAAACGGTGCCATAAACCAAGAGTATACTGGCACAATCAATTACTTTGCAACAGTTTCTGCCACTGCCAGTAACGGGAGCCTCTACGATGGCCTAGTCATAATTGCAATAGTAGTAATAGTTTTGGCATATGCTGCGCTAAAGGCGCATTCCAAAGCCAGAAGGAAGAGATAAAGAAAAGCATTATAAAAGTTCATAAGCAAAAAGAGAAACATGGCACAACTTACTTCGCCAGCACAGCAGGCAGGCATACTTAGCTTTTATGATGCGCCAGAAAAGGGGCCAAGGATAGGCGTAAAGACATTGCTGCTTGCTGTTTTGATTTTTACGCTGTTGATAATCATATTTGACAAAGTACTGGTTGTGTAGATAAGTTCATGCTCGCTCCGATTCAATATATCTTTGCAATTATTTCTGGAGTGATTGTTGGATTTTCGCTAGGCTTAATAGGAGGAGGCGGATCTATTCTCGCAGTTCCCTCTTTCTTTACTTTGTGGGCTTAGATCAATGCCAGACGCTGTACATATTGTTGTTGGCACTACTGCACTTGCAGTGGGAATAAATGCCTATATTAATTCCTATATGCATTTGAGAAAAAAGAATGTGGCAATAAGAGTAGGTGGCCTGTTTGCAATAATTGGCATTTTTGGCTCCTTGCTGGGCGCGTATCTGGGAAGAATAACTCCTGGCACAGACTTGCTTACTTACTTTGCAATCAGCATGATAGTGCTAGGCATTTATATGACTCTAAGAAAAGAGCCTACATTTACAGGAACCAAGGAGGAAGCATTGAGACTAAGAAAAGCTACACAAAAATACCCAAAGCTGAATGCAAAGAGTGCGGCTAAGGTAAGCGCATTGGGATTTATTGTAGGCGTGGTTAGCGGATATTTTGGAATAGGAGGTGGCTTCTTAATAGTACCTTCGCTGATGTTTTCTTCTGGGCTGTGCATAACAAGGGCCATAGGCACCAGCTTAATAAGCGTTGGTAGCTTTGGAGTTGCTAGCGGTCTAGAATATGCTGCATTTGGAGATGTTCTTTTCATGGTTTCTCTCCTTTATATCGTTGGAGGAGTAGGCGGCGGCTATCTTGGAACTTCGCTAGCTGTAAAGGCGCCTAAGAAAGCCTTGCGAATAGCATATGGAATAATTATTGTACTTGTTGGAATTTACATTCTTTTCAAGGTCGGTGTATTCTGACATCCTCCCACGAATAAATCGTAGGCTTTCTGCTAAGCATTCTGTAAGCTATTCGACAAGCGCAAAAACATCTTTTCTGTTTTCGGTCACATCGCCCTGCTCAGCCAACAGGTAGAGCGTCCCTCTTATCGCTTCCTCATCCTGATGCAACAGGGTTGCAAGCTCACTCACTTTCTTGGGCCCGTTCTTTAGCTGCTTGACTAGTTCAGTTCCAAGCTTGTCAAAAAACGACTTCATGAATATGTAGTACTTTTTGTTGAACGCCCTTGTACCTATAACTTGGCCCTGCCTTATGCTTTCAGACACCGCCATTGACAAAGCGGCAGCTTCAGCCTCTGTAGGCAAAACAACATACCCTTTGCTCTCCAGCGCTTTTACATTCTCGTTTTCTATGCCGGGCTTCACTTTAAGCAACGTCGGCTCGACTTCCCCCCATGCACGAGCCTGGTCTATCTCCTCCTTCTCCTTTGGCTTTTTCCTCAACAAGAAGGTATCGTAAACATGCTTTGAAATGCTGTAAAGCTTCTCCTTCCTCTTTTCATCGTTGTATAGCACTACTGCTTTCTTAGCGATTAGACTTGACAAAACCTTCTTTTCGCTCTCGTTAAGCAAGCCCGCTACCCTTTGCTCGGTTCTTGAAGGATATCTAATAGTATCTAACTTTTTGAGAACGTCAAGTTCTTCTTTTGTGAATTCTCCGGGCTCTGCAGATGGCTGACTAGAGGAGAGCAGTGACACTACATCTTCCTTCTTTGCAAACAAAAATGCGTTATCGCTAAACTTGAAAAAATCAACCTCGTCGTTTTGGTTAAGGTGAAGTTGCGCGACAACATCATAGGGGATGTAGATTAAGTATTTGTTATCCTTTTTGTAGACCTTTACCGTATGGACACCCTTTTAAAATGTATTCTACGTTATATGGTTGTATGCAAGACTTAAAATGGTTTTCTAAATTCACAAAACAGACGCTTAGTTCAGAAGAAATGAAAGTAGTGGAACTTAATGCTGAGAATCTGGGAATTACTGAGTTGCAAATGATGGAAAGCGCAGGCAAAGCAGTGGCAGACTTCGTAGAACAGCATTTTAAAGACAGGAAAAACCTACTTGTGCTATGCGGCAGCGGCAATAATGGTGGCGATGGCTTTGTAACTGCGAGATACCTTAGCAAAAACCATAATGTTGTAGTTGGGATCGCTGGTGGTAGGGAGAAGATAAAAGGGGCTTCTTCCCTTATAAACCTGAAAGCGCTCGAAGCTTGCGGAGTGGAACTAGTAGAAAATGTAGAATATGAACTTAGAACGCGGCTTGACCATGCAGACTTAGTAGTTGACGCTTTGGTAGGGACAGGATTCCACGGTTCGCTGAGAAGCCCTCTAAAAGAGATAGCTAGAATGTTAAACAATTCGAAAAAAGAGGTAGTGGCGATAGACCTTCCATCTGGGCTCGACGCCACAACTGGATATGAGAAAGAAGCGGTAAAGGCTACATATACAGTAACATTCCATAAAATGAAAGAAGGCCTGCTAAAATCTAAAAAGGCAGGGAAGATTGTTTGCTCAGATATAGGAATACCGCTAAAGGCTGAAGTTTTTACCGGACCTGGAGATCTGTGGAGGGCAGTACCAAAGAAAGAGCTGTTTGATAATAAACTTAGCCATGGACGAGTCCTAATATTAGGAGGCAGTGAAGAGTTTTACGGCGCGCCTTCAATGGCTGCGATTGCTGCGTACAACGCGCTTGCTACTTTAAGGTCTGGTGCTGGCTATGTCGTATTAATGGTACCTAACTCTATTCTGAAAGTTGCTAGAGAAGTGTCTCCCAACTTAATAGTAAGAGCTGCAGGAGAAGACTATATTACAAACCTAAAAGCCATAAAACAAGAGATAGACAAAAGCAGCGTAATAGGAATTGGAATGGGAATAGGGCGTAGCATAGAGGTTCTTGAAGCCACAAAAGAAATCATAAAATACGCACTTGATAAAAACAAAAGGCTTGTAATAGATGCGGATGCACTCTACGCCTTGGGAAGAAGCCCCTTAAACAAGAATGCCGTACTCACTCCTCAGGAAAAGGAGTTTGAAACTCTTTATGGAAGAAAGCCTGAGGCAGAGATTGATAAAAGGGTAAGACAAGCAATCAAACTTGCCAACACATTAAATGCAGTAGTTGCATTGAAGGGTCATATTACTGTAATAACCGATGGAAAGCAAGTAAAGCTTAATGAGACAGAAACTGCTGCACTGGCGACCATGGGAACCGGAGATGTGTTAACAGGTATTATTGCAGGTTTTGCAACTAATAACGCTCAATCAATGTTCAACATTACAGCAGGAGCCATATATCTCCATGGAAGAATTGGAGATGTATTAGCAAAAGAGAAAGGGACGCACATACTAGCTAGTGATCTTATAGATCAAATTCCACTCATAGCTGCGCAATATAGTGCTGTGGTTTGATGACTGCCCCTATTGCTTTAATGAAAACAGCATTCGTTGCGAGTCTAAAGAAGGCAATAGAAACTGCATTCAAAAGTCTTGAGGTAGAAGCGCTTAAAATCGAAGATACAATACTTATACCTGAAGAGGGATTCGGTGATTTGAGCACATCTGTGTCTTTTAAGATTAGCAAAATAGTAAAAAGAAAACCCAGTGAGATAGCTAAAGAGATTATTGAAAAAATGGGAAAGCCTTCTTTCGCTAGTAAGCTAGAAGAAGCAAATGGTTACATAAACCTGTTTTTCAATGAAAGAGAGTATGCAAAGCTAGTCATAGAAACAGTAATTGAAGAAGGCGATTTTTATGGCTCTGCTAACATAGGAGAAGACAAAAAGGTGCTTGTTGAGTATCCAAGTGTCAACCCAACAAAGCCTTGGCATATAGGCCACCTTAGAAATGCTCTCCTTGGCGATTCGATTGCTAACTTGCTAGAATTTTGCGGCTACAAGGTAGAAAGAGAAGACTATATAGACGACTTAGGCTTGCAAGTAGCTGAAACGCTATGGGGAATAAAGCACTTAGGAAGCAGTCCAAAAGGCATGAAGTTTGACAGATTTCTCGGAGAACAGTATGTAGATGTAAATAAGAGGCTTTCAGAAAACCCAGAAGTTGAAAAGGAAATCGGCGAAATATTAAAGAAGATGGAAGCTGGCAACACCGAAGAGGCTCGAATGGCGAGAGAAGTGTCTGAGAGATGCGTAAGGGCGCAGTACCAGACCGCATATTCATATGGCCTTTACCATGACGTTCTTATATGGGAAAGCGATATTGTAAAAAGCAAGCTCCTAGATAAAGCCAAAATACTTGCGCAGGAAAAAGGGGTCATAGAAAACATTAACGAAGGAAAGTACAAGGGCTGCATTGTACTCGATTTGGAAAAGGTGAAAGGCGTTGCAAAGGAGTTTGAAAACCCGAAAGAAAAATACAAGGTGCTTATCAGAAGCAATGGTGTTGCAACGTACGCAATGAAGGATTTCGCATTCCACTTATGGAAGTTCGGCGAAATAAAGGCAGAGATAACCTTTGAACTTTTTGACAAACAGCCAAACGGAAAGCAGCTATATAGCAGCTCGCCAAATGGCAAATATATGGAATTTGGCAATGCAGATATGGTAATAAACATAATTGACAGAAGCCAGAGCCACGAACAGGCTTCAGTAAAGGCGCTGCTATCGCTTGTGGCCAGTGGCAACAAGCAACTTATTCACCTTCCATATGGGGTCGTAAGGCTAGCTAGTGGCACATTAAGTGGGAGGCGAGGAGGCTGGCTTGGCGAGCGAGAATATACCGCTGACGAATTACTCAAAGAAGCGACAATTAAAACTTTGGAGAAAACAAAAGAAAGCAGTAAGCTTGCACAAGGTGAGGTTGAAAAAACTGCAAAGGAAGTTGCGCTAGCGGCTATAAAATTTGAGTATTTGCGTGTTTCTCCTGAAAAGGACATTGTGTTCGATTGGGAAAGGGCTCTAAATCTTGAGGCGAATAGTGGGCCATATGTTCTTTATACTTATGCAAGGGCCAGCAGCATACTGGAAAAGGGCGGCTTTGAGCTAATGCCACCGAATGGAAAGGCTTATGAGTTTCTTACTAGGGAAGAAGATTACGAGCTTGTAAAGCATATCGCCGTATTTCCAGAAGTAGTAGAAAGAGCATGCAAGGAATTGAAACCAAACCTTATTACAAACTACCTAATCGATATTGCAACAATATTTAGCAAATTCTATGAGAAGATGCCAGTAATCAAGAGCGAAGCCAGGGAGTTAAGGCTCTCACTGGTATATGCAACCAAACAAGTTATAAAAAACGGCCTTGCCCTTCTCGGAGTACACGCCTTAGAAGCCCTTTAACTCACCTTATAAGATCTATTATAAGCAGACCCGAAACAATAAGTATGCCTCCAAATACTTCAATAGGGTAATAACTACCAAGCAGAATGCTGCCTGCCAAGACTATAAGTACATCTGCGTACTCAAAATCATTAATAAAGTTTCTTTTCACTACAGCCTGTTCGGTGTCCTCTGTCCTTAGAAAACTTACTGCAGCAAGCTCTAGTACTGAGCCCCCAACAAACACAATGCCGCTAAGCAGACCTAGAAGAAGGTACACTACGCTTATGTCTGCAAAGGCAAAAGACGGTGAAAAAAGCAGACCAAATAAAAGCAGAAATACCGGTTCAAACAAAACTTTCGACCCTACAGGATATTTATGAATCCTATAATATTGCAAATAATAGCCAACCCCCGCTAGAGTTGCTATAGCTAATGCGAAAGGGATTGCCGAAACTTGGAATACAGAATTTTCTGTTTCTGCAAAATACGCACCGATACTAACTAAAGTCACACCTATAACTAAGAGGGCAAGAATTTTGGGTCTCATCTTAGTATGGTATCTAAACAAATCAATCAACAAAAAGATAAGGGCAGAAATGTCCACTAACGAATACATACTGGCCAAGGTGAACCTTAAGTAGCCCAAGTAGAGAATTAGCACATATAAGATGACAGCAAATGAGGCGACACAGCTAAACAGCCAATATTTTGGCACTTTGGGCTTTGTCTTCACCTTTGTAAAATATAAGTAAGAAGGAAGGCTAATAAACCCGCCGATAGCAAACAAGATAAGACTGGTGCCGAAATTAATAGCTTTTAAAACCATGAATTCAGTTATTCCTCCAACACCGTAAAGAATAGAGCTAAGAACCATATAGTAATAACTTCTTAGTTCAGTGGCGTCCATCTTTACCTTTACAAATTTACTTTGCTTATGTTTATATACTTTTAATTGTTAAAATACTAAAGGGCCCGTAGCTCAGCTTGGACAGAGCGGCGCCGTCCTAAGGCGAAGGCCGTGGGTTCAAAATAAGCTTGGCTTATGACAATCCCACCGGGCCCGATGGCGATAAGATGACAAAAGCCGAAGAACCTAAAGAACCTAAGGTAGTAGTAAAGCCTGTAGGCGGGCTTGGCGGCTTAGACCAGATTCACGTAGCGTTAATAATACTAGTTTGTGTGCTAGTGGCGCTTGTTGTTGTGCTGGCATACTACAGGCCTACAGCAATTACTGTAGTAAACAACACTACAGCAGCTAAACCCATGCACACTTCCTCGGAAATGCTAAATCTTACAGAAAGGTTGCTTGCAAGCTATAACAATCTCAACTCCTCACTAAACCTTCTGCCGTATATAACCAACATCAGCGCTGCTAACATAACCTACATATCGAGCATTAAATCGTGGCTCATAAGGGTTCCTGCAGCAAATCCAGCAACAAACGTTTCTTTCTACGTTACCTTTTTGATAAATGACTCCAATACATCAAAAGTGCTGCCACTTATACAGACGGTGCTGCCCGCAAAACTTTCACAAAACAAAGTAGTGGCAAAGGGAGTGGTTCAATTATACAACCATTATCCGTGCAACAAGCAGCCTATGCCGGTTTATTGGTTTATAGATCCATATGCACCCGGTGGCATAAAGAGCTTAAACTATGCAGTACAACTGCAGAATATGCTAAAGGGCAAAGTCAATGTGACAATAAAGATATTCAGCACGCAGGCGACACAGGCAATAGCAAGCCAGTATGGCATAGCAAATGCGCAGCTTCTAGGCAAGTACATATTCTGTGCTTCGCTTCAGCCAAATTTTGAAAAGTTTGCAAACATTTTGAGCTCTCTGTTTGCAGGCTCTTTCATGGGCCAGATAGAGCTCAGCAACATAGCCAACGAATCTGGGCTCAATTATTCTGAATTAAGCTCTTGTATAGGCACCTCTCAACCAATAATCAACAATCAGGCTCTTCTAGCAAGCTACTACAACATTACTCAAGTGCCAAGCGTTATCGTTGACTGCAACCTTATGACTTTGCCTCAGACCGCTTACGATGCTGTCTGCTTTGCAAATAGCACACTTTGCAGGTGAATTCATACACATCATTGTAGGAATAGATGGCGGTAAGACTGCTGCGATAGCGTGCATAGACTTATACGGCAGGCCAATCAGGCTTTTCACAGGAAGATATGTGGGCTTGAGCTGGTTCGTCAATATGATAAGAGAGGTTGGCGAGCCGGTAATAATAGCGAGCGACAAAAAGAAGCCGGATGAAATTGTAAAGAAGCTTGGTGCTGTTTTTGGAGCTGTGGTATTTTCACCTCAAGAGGATCTTACAGTAGATAAGAAGGAGGAACTGGCTAATCACGCATTTGAAAACCTTCATGAAAGAGATGCCCTTGCCGCAGCTAAGGCCGCTTACAATGCATATGCTAACAAGCTAAAGCAGGCAAGCAAGAAAGCAATAGAACATGGCATTGAAGCGGATAAGGCAATGACTTTGGTGATTGAGCGATACTCAATGCACGAAGCAATTACCGGGAAAAAGGCAAACAGGAAAAAATAGTCACGGTGGAGCCTGCAGATGGCCTATGATACTTGAAAGACCGACGAAAAGCGCAGCGATGACCACAAGCGCCAAGACAACGCCAAGGAGATAGTATAGTGCTTTGCCGCTTCCTTTAGGGCTCAAGTAAACCACAGGCGACAGGATTGCTGAGATTGCTGAGAGAAGGAAGAAGCTTAGGGCTGGCAGAAGGTAAACGCCCTTTTCTAAGCCGAATGCCACCATGCCATAGCTCTCTGCGAACAGGTATATGCCTAGAAGAAAGCCTAGTAAAGATATAGGCCTTACATCAAAGTTTTCATGAAGTGCATAGGCGCCTGCAAGCATTATTATTCCCAAAATCAGCATTGGGTCTCCAAAAAGCATGTTATAGGCGCCGGGCAATGGCCAGAAGAAGCTCAAGTAAAAGCCGCTTAGAAAGTCAAAGGCACCAAGGGTGAACATTACAGGAGCAAGAATGGCAAGATTTCTCTTGCCCTTGGCAAGCCCGAATACTGCATAAGCCAAAAATGCTGCGCTGGCAGAGGCTCCCAAAAGCATTACGGCAAGTGGTCTACAAACATAGCACCACAATCTGATTGAAAAGAAAAAGTTTATAAGAATGCTAGCCAAAAGAAGCATTCAGCAAATTAATTTAAATAAGGCGGGCATCTAAAAATTGTGGCAAACCTAAAAATCCTTGAAGGAGTAGACAGCAAACTATCAGAAGAGCTAAACCTTAGCTATTATTCTAAAACCATCAATCTTCATTTTAAAACTTTTGCTATGTCGGAAGATTACAAAGGCGCTTCGGCTTTGCTCCTATACTTTTTTTTAAACGAACAACCAGAAATGCAGAGCGAAAGTAGAATTAACATCCTTGAGTTGGGTGCACACGGCATTTATTTTGAAAGAGGAGTATATAAGTATATGAAATTGCTAGATAAACAAAATAAGACAAACTATGCAGAAAGGATAATATACAGGATACTAGACATCTCTAAAGAAGCCATAGAAATTGCTAAAAAAAGCTATGATCTTGACAGAGATGGGTACTTCCTAACAGAATTCTATTTAGGAAATGCTTTAGATAAAAATTCGGTTCCGCCAGAAAACCATGCTATCATAATGAATGAATTGCTTGACGATCTCGGCCACATGGTAGTAAAACGCGATGGAAAAGAGTTGCACGAGGTTATATTTTGTCTAGAGTGTGTAGGCGAGGATGCATGGCTTACTCCGTGTGAGGAACGACCACTCAAGGGAATACCTAAAAATGATCAGCTACGAATAATGCGAAGGCTAAAAGATGGCTATGCAACAACATACTCGCCTCCGATACCTATATTATTTGACAATATAGAAGGAGCTTCGCGGGAACCAACCTTAACGATGGTCCATGATTACTTTATCTATCAGTCAAACTCCCCTAGGCTAGGCCGAGTATACGGTTCGATAAATTGCAACAACAAAGAACAGGTGAAAATAAACGGCTCTATTCAGATCACATACGACGTAAATTTTGGCGAACTCATTTACACGATGAAAAAACACGGCTTCGATATAATAGCAACTATGCCAACTGGCGATTTTGTAAAGGGCAATTTTGTCAACGTACCGATAAATAAAATCAAAAGATTGCTAGAGGACAGAAACAGCTATCTTAACATCGCAGCAGTAAAAAGACCTTAGTTTTGAGACTGAATAGTTGACTAGAATAGAGATTGATACCACGCTCCATTATTTTATTCGGCTCTTTTGGTCTTTCTTTGTCTGCCATTTTCTCATATCGTAAACATATTGAAATTGGGTAGCATCGCCATAGTAAGATCTTGCCTCCGGACTTATATTTTTATCTTGTTCCCTCTTACGTCTTATTTCGCCCAGCCATTTTTTAAACTCCTCATAAGTTTGATAACGCTCCAATCTAGGTCCAAATACTGTTATTTCGTTAGGTTCGGCGCCCAGCTTGTTTTTTATATTGTGGTATACCTTATCAGGAATCCCTTCTTTTACATGGGAAAAGTACACAAGAACGCATCCGCCAGACTCTTCTACATCAAACCCAAGACCAAAAAAATAAAACCGAAGGCCAAGAGAATAAGCTCCATAGCCATTTTTGCATTTTGAATCACATATAGAGTCATCAGTTCTAAGTGCTTCAATTACACTTGAATATAGGTCTTTTTTATTTTCCTTGGATGATTTAAAAAAGAGCACCTCATTACCTATCTTTTAACTTTTAGTATTATTTGGTCATAGTTTAAGGGAACGTTTAGTTCTAAGGCATCCCTAGCTTCAACCTCCCTGTTACGTATAATCCGTACCTCCGCTTGCTTTGCCACTGCCACCGTCTTAATTGCATCAGCTATCTCACGCACCTTGTCAACTATTAGAGCGTTGGGAAATATTATATCTGCTTCGTTGTCAGTTATATAAACCACATCTATGCCAGTGTTTTTGAATGATATCTTGCTTTCTTTATTTTCTATTTCTAATACATAAGATTCGCCAACCTTTCTCTGGATTGCTTTTGCTAATGTTTCTACGAACTGTAAATTTCTGCGATGATGCACTACTTGGCCAGAATACATAAAAATTTTAGAACTGCGATACTATTTAAACATTAGCATTAAAGTTATTAACCTCTATTGTGACATAATTTTTGCGCCAGGATGGCGGAATCCGGTAACGCGTACGCCTGGAGGCTCTCCCAGGTAGCGTATGGCTCTTCCGAGCCTTCTGGGTTCAAAACAGCTTCTGCTGGGAAAATCCCAGTCCTGGCGTTATTTAGATGTTTTATAGGAAAAGGGATACGCATGGAATCTAAAATAATAGCGGCGACAATAGATGACAGTTCGATGTTAACCGGAATAGGAAGGGCGCAAAGGATTGCAATAATTGAGGTTAAAGAAGGCAAAATAGCAAAAATCGAGGAGTTCGAAGTAAAATGGGACGAGGCCCATGAGAAAGAAGAAGAGGGTCTTCACCATGCCAACATTGCCAGATTTCTAAGATCGCACAACGTTACAGACATAATTGCATTCGGAGCAGGGCCTGATATGCAGCGCATGATAGAAAGGCTTGGCATCAGGCTTCATTTCTCTTCTGGAGATTATCAAGAAGCTGCAAAAAGGCTTATAGAAAGTGCCTAACCTAATCGGGCTCGAACTTGTATTGGTAATAAATAAGGCCTTCGTCTCCTTCTTTGTATATGCGCCTTAGCACCGCCCTTACCCTTGTGCCAATCTGCACTGGCTTGCCATTGTCAACAATATGCCCTTCCACGATCGGTCCTTCGTCTAGCTTTATCAGCGCAACGGTGTATGGAGCTAAGTCCTCAAAGCCGTCTGGAGGCGAGCGAATTATTGTATATGAGTAAATTTCGCCAGTTCCTTTGAACCTTAGGTCTTTCATCTTTGAGTTTCTGCCGCAATTCCTGCACACTAGCCTTGGCGGAAAGTATTTTGCCCCGCAATTTTCGCACATATTGCCCAGGAGTATGTACCTAGACCTTACTTTTCTCCACAAATCAGCAGGAGACTTTTCCATAAAACCACTAATTTACGCGCTTAAGTATGTGCACAACGGCAGTTGCACCGCTACCGCCGACGTTGTGTGTGAGCCCAATTTCTGCGCCATCTACTTGCCTACCTTCAGCCTCTCCCCTTAGCTGCCAAGTAATCTCAACCGCCTGCTTTATTCCTGTAGCACCTACAGGATGCCCGCAACCTTTAAGTCCGCCGCTGGTGTTGACAGAAACATCGCCGTTTATTGCGGTTCTGCCTTCTTCTATGGCTTTTGCCGCCTCGCCTTTTTTGAAAAAGCCTAGGTCTTCCATTGCAATTATCTCCGCTATAGTAAAACAGTCATGAACCTCTGCCACGTCTATGTCCTTTGGCGTTACCTTTGCATGCTCATACGCCTTCTGGCTTGCGATCCTTGCTGCCTTTATGCTGGTAAGGCTCTCTCTGTCTGCCAGCCTCAGGGTATCGCTTGCCTGCTCGCTTGCTGCTATCAGTACCGGCGTATCGTTGTATTTCTTTGCAACCTCCATCGGAGCCAGCACTATTGCGGCTGCACCATCGGTAATTGGCGAGCAGTCAAGAAGTTTCAGAGGGTCTGCAACCATCTTTGAATTGAGCACATCATCTATCGTTATGCGCCTGTGGAACTGGGCGTATTTGTTGTGGTAGGCGTTTTCATGATTCTTTACTGCTACTGCTGCCATTTGCTCCTCAGTAGTACCGTATTCGTGCATATGCCGCCTTGCCATGAGGGCATACAGGCCTGGGAATGTTAGACCTTGGAAGAGCTCCCATTCTTGATCCCCAGCTCCGCCTAGTGCAGTTGTGGCTTCGCCTGTGCTTACATCTGTCATTTTCTCAACTCCGCCTACAACCACTATGTCATGGAGGCCGCTGGCGACCGCCATGTAGCCTTGCCTGAGTGCCGTACCGCCGCTGGCACACGCATTCTCAACACGCGTAGCAGGTATGTTGCCAAGGCCGAGCTGATCAGCCATAAGCGCTGCAACGTGCTCTTGACCTATGAATCTGCCTGGTGTCATACTGCCACCATAGATGGCATCAATATCCTTGCTGGATATGCCTGCATCTTCCAAGGCTGCAAGTCCGGCTTCAGCCATAAGCTCCTTTATTCCTGATTCCCATCTTTCACCAAACTTTGTAAGACCAACGCCTATAATTGCCACATCTCTCATAGCATCACCGTTCTATACTCCCCCTGTTTCGCAAATAGGTAGCGTAGTCCACATAAATCTTGCCTTCGCTTATCATCTTCTCCACAGCTTCTATTGCGTATCTTTTCTCTTCTATTGGCTCCTTGACTTCCAGCGCGAAGGAATCGCTGCCTGCCCCAGAGCCGAAGCTTGTAACCATTATCTTCTCTCCAGGCTTAGCAACATCAAGCGTGGCTGCAAGGCCGAGCATGGAAGCGCCAGAGTAGGTATTGCCTATTCTCGGCGTAAGCAAACCATACTTTATTTGTTCCTCGCTAAACCCGAGCTGCTTTGCAACCTGCATAGGAAACTTTCCGTTAGGCTGGTGAAAAACAGCGTAGGCAAAGTCGCTAGGCTTAAGCCCTGTTTCTTCCAAAAGCTTATGGGTTGCATTTATTATGTGCTTGAAATATGCCGGCTCGCCAGTAAACCTGCCGCCGTGTGAAGGGTATCTTGCCCCTTCCCTTCTCCAAAAGTCGGGCGTGTCTGTCACATAGCTAACTGTTTTTATTATCTCAGCTATTATCTCCTTCTTTTCTTTTCCTATGATGAATGCGGCGCCCCCGGCGCTTGCTGTGTACTCTAGTGCGTCACCGGGTCTGCCTTGCGAAGTATCAGAACCTATGGCCATTCCATATTCTATCATGCCGCTGAGCACCTCAGCAGCAATTATCTGCATGCCGTCTGTGCCTGCCTTGCATGCAAACTCCAAGTCAGAAGCCATGGCATAAGGGCTTGCATCTATTGCTTCTGCCACTATACTTGCAGTAGGCTTGACAGCGTAAGGCGGAGATTCAGAGCCGACATAGATGGCGCCTATTTTGCTGGCATCAATACCAGCATGCTTTATCGCCCTCCTTGCCGCCTCTACTGCTATAGTTGCTGAGTCCTCGTCTATTCCGGGCACGCTTTTCTCAAATATGTTAAGTCCGGATTTTATCGACTCTGCATCTTCTCCCCACACTCTCGCTATCTCCTCTACCTTTATCCTGTACTTAGGCACATACGCCCCATACCCAACAATGCCTACCAAGCAATCACCTATATTCCTCAAGAAGCTGCAGCACTTGCTCCTTCGTATGCTGAGGCTGCTTGGCAAGGCTGCCTTTCTTCAGAGTTATATCAAGCTCATTGTATGTTGGCCTCTCTACCTTATAGAACAGGCCAATTGGTATTTTGCTCCAGTTGCTTCTCTCAGCCTCTGTTGCAAGATTAAACGCTGAGGCCAAGTCAGAGGTGTTGTTTCCTTGGAGCTTGTATATGCGCTGCCTGAACCAGTCGTAGGTGTTTAGCGTGTTAAAGCTTACGCAAGGGCTGAACACATCGATCAAGGCAAAGCCTTTATGCACTATGCCTTCTTTTATCAATTCGCTAAGGTGCGCAGGGTCTCCAGAAAAACCTCTTGCAACAAAGGTTGCGCCAGATGCAAGCGCTAGCGCAAGCGGGTTGACAGGATCTTCGATGTCACCGAAAGGCGTAGACTTAGTTTTGGCGCCGACAAGGCTCGTGGGAGAAGCTTGGCCAGTGGTTAGGCCGTATATCTGGTTGTTCATTACTATGTAGGCAATGTCTATGTTCCTCCTTGCTGCATGGATAAGATGGGCTACACCTATGCCATAAGCGTCACCATCGCCTGCAGTGCCTATTACCTCTAGATCACTGTTTGCAAGCTTTACGCCTGTAGCAACTGGCAATACTCTGCCGTGTATACTGTGTATGCCGTATGTGCTGAATACATGTGGCATTGCAGAGCTGCAGCCTATTCCAGATACCATAACCACTTTGCTCTTGTCTATTTGGAGCTCGTTCAAAGCCCTCAGAATGCCTGCCTGAACTCCATAATCGCCACATCCGGGGCACCATACCGGCTTTACGCCAGATGTATAGATTTGTGCCATTATTCCACCTTAAGCGCCAACCAGGCTTTTAGCCTGCCTGTAAATCTCTTCAGCAGTGAATGGCTCGCCATTCCACTTCCTTATCTTCTTAGCTATTTCAACGCCTGTCTGAAGCCTGACCCACTGCGCAAGCTGTGCGTTGTAGTTTGCTTCCACATCTATCAAGTCTTTGCCTGCAAGCATTTCCCTGGTCTTCTCGGCATCTAGTGGAAGGAGATAGGAGAAGGAAATAAGGCCGAAGTCAAGGCCTTCTTTATTCAGCATTTCGACTGCCTCGCTTGCAGGGCCATAGGTGGAGCCGTAGACTACAAGGAAGTGCTTAGCTGTGGGGTTGCTGAGCTCAGGAACAAATATAGGCTCATTTTTAAGTGCTGTGTCGAGCTTTTTCATTCTCTTCTCATACATCTTGTCCCTTATTTCAACATATGGGTCTATGCCTGCAAACATGTCGCTCACCAAGTCTCCATACTCGTCATGCTCGTCGCTTGCAGCCACGAACTCCAAGCCAGGTGTGCCTGGAATAGACCTTGGAGATATGCCGTCTTCGGTAAGCGCATATCGCTTAAACCTGCCACTTGCTGTGCTAGCATCTGCGATTTTTCCTCTGTCTATCTCAACGTTTACGTCAAAAGACTCAACGCCCTTGTAAGATTCCGAGAGGAATTGGTCTAGCAGGATTATTACCGGGCATTGATACCTGTCTGCCAAGTTGAAAGCCTCAGCGCCTATTTTGAAGCACTCCTCCTGAGTTCTTGGCGCAACAACTATTCTAGGGAACTCGCCCTGAGATGCGTGCATTACAAACAGCATGTCTGCTTGCGAATGTTTTGTAGGCAAGCCTGTGCTTGGTCCAGACCTTTGCGATTCAACTACCACAATGGGCACTTCAAGCATGCCTGCCATGCCTAGTCCTTCCACCATGAGCGAGAAGCCGCCGCCGCTTGTTCCACACATTGCGCGAATGCCGGCACTTGCTGCACCCACTGTCATATTTATTGCTGCTATTTCGTCTTCTGTCTGCTTAAACAACACGCCCTTGTCTTCGTGAGCAGCAAACCAGTGGAGTATGCTGCTGGCGGGGGTCATTGGGTATGCAAAGTAAGCCCTGCAATCAGCAGCATAAGCGCCTATCGCTGTAGCCGTGTTGCCATCCAGCAGGTACCGCTGCTTGCCATCACTATGTAAAGAATATACAGCGTCTATACCTTGGAAGTTGTAACCGGCACTTGCTGCCTTTAAGTTATTAGCGATTACCTCCTCTCCCTTCTTTCCAAAAGTTCTCCTAAGTACGTCTTCTAGTTCACTTAGTGGAAGACCTAGCAGCTTTAGCACCGCACCCAACGCCACCGTATTTCTCATTACAGGATCTCCCGACTGGCTTACCGCTATTTCGAGAAGAGGAATTGGTATTTTGCGGACTGATTGAAGAGAGTCTGCATTGGCCTTGCTAGGATCGAAGATTACTATGGCATTTGGCTTTATGTGCGTTTTCTGGTTCTCTATTGCGTCTTGATTCAATGCCACTAGTATGTCCGCAAGCTCTCCAAAGCTACCTATTTCAGAATCTGCAATCCTTACCTGGTACCATACATGCCCGCCTCTAATTATTGACTGGTAGCCCCTATATGCAAAGACATGCATGCCATTTCTTGCCGCAACCTTTGCAAGAAGCGCACCTGCCGACTCTATACCGTCGCCGTTTGCGCCGGCTATTCTTACAGCTACACTTGTCATGCAAACACTTTGAGAGGTATTTAACCTGCAAAAGCTTATAAAAGAGGGCTTGGTATTGAGTAATTGCCGAATTCGCTTCTAGCCGATACCTGCTTAGACGCCTTGCTAATAAATGAAAGCGAATGCTTAAAAATAGCAAAAAACAACTAAAAATGGGGGGAGTATGCCAAAAGAGGTCGTATCTGACCAGCTAACGCAATTGATAGAGCTTGAAAAAGAAGTAATAAAGGAAATTAAGGCTCAAGAGCCTAAAGGCGGCGTTGAAAAGATGCTTGATGCTGCTGCTAGAGCATTTAAACGCCTTCTTAGGAAGCCTGAAAACACAAGCAACGAGGATTTAGAAGCAAAGAAAAAGCAGCTTGTAGAAAAATTCAAGGAAGTCTATAAGAGCGGAACTGACGAAGAGAAGTTTAGTTATTTAAAGTGGCACATAGAAAACGAGGGTGCGCTGGGTGCTGCAGAGAATATACGTAAAATGTACGGAGTTGATGTAGAAGAAGAGTGTTTGTCTCTCTTTCCAGAGCTCAGAGGCATTCCTCTCTACAGTAATGAAAGTCCTGTACCAAATGCCTTGATTATTTCCCTACTCGAGAAAAATGAAAAGACTTTAGCAACCGCTAAAAGAATTGTAAACAAGATAGCAGAATCCTTATAGCAGGTGAATGGGTGCCGGTTAGAAAGGCAGTCGATGACGGTCCCAAATTAAACGATTACCAAAAAGCTCTAATTAAAGACCCAGTCTGCATGAGCACCTTGCGCTTCATTCGTGACAACGAAAGTTATGGGGCTGCAATAAACGTTATGCCTTTGAAAATAAAAAATATCGAGCTAGATGAAGCAAAAATAAAGATAGATGAAAGCTTGAAAGTGCTAGAATCTGCAGGTTTGTTGAAAGTAAAGAAGCTTGCCACAGGAATCGTTGACTACCTGCTGACGCCGTAGGGCAAACGCCTTGCCACACTTCTCGATGTCTTAAATACTTTGAAGGAATTGGCTGAATATCGTAACTAGCAAAAGCTACGCAAGGGGTTTGGAAAGAGATTGCAAGAAGCCAGCAACAAAAGACGAACCCCCTACTCTACATGAAAACAGGAAAAGATATAAAAACATTAAGGAAAAATATTATTATATACTCATTAATTTTGCAGCAATGCTTTGATGCTAATTTGAAAAGGTGAAAACATGGCAAGCGAAAACACACTTGGTCAGCAGTATTATATACTGCCTGAGGGGGCCACAAGGCTTATTGGAAGGGAGGCCCAAAGGACAAACATAGCAGTGGCATACGCGGTTGCAAGCATCATAAAGTCCACACTAGGACCTAAAGGAATGGACAAAATGCTGGTGAGCGAGCTTGGGGACATAGTAATAACAAACGACGGAGCAACAATACTTGAGGAGATGAACGTAGAGCACCCAGTAGCAAAGCTCATGGTTGAGATAGCAAAGACCCAGGACAAAGAAGTGGGCGATGGCACTACCAGCGTAGTAGTGCTTGCTGGCGAACTCTTGAAAAATGCCGGCGACCTGATAGAGAAGGGCATTAATCCCAACACGATAATAAAAGGCTACGACATGGCGGCGAAGAAAGCTACTGACTTGCTTAACAAGTACTCGATACCTGTCACCTTGGACGATGACGACTTGCTCGAGAAGGTAGTGCTCGTGGCAGGAGGCTCTAAGAACATTGGCTCCGACTCTACAAGAAAGTATCTTGCCCAGCTTGTCATAAAGGCGGTCAAGCAGGTTGCTGAGAAGCAAGGCAACAAGATAGTGATTGATAAGGACTACATAAAGGTAGAGAAGAAAGAAGGAGGCAGCATAGAGGACACGCAGCTGATAAACGGTGTACTCATTGACAAAGAAGTCGCACATCCTCAAATGCCAAAATCGATAACAAATGCAAAAATCGCCTTGCTTGATGTAGCACTTGAGATAGAGAAGACAGAAACAGACGCCCGCATAGAAATAACATCTCCGGAGCAGATGGAGTCTTTCCTCAAGCAAGAGGAGAAGATGCTCAAGGAGATGGTTGACAAGATTGCACAGAGCGGCGCAAACGCAATATTCGTAGAAAAGGGCATTGATGACGTAGCGCAGCACTACCTGGCGAAGGCAGGCATATTGGCAGTAAGAAGGGTAAAGAAGAGCGACATAGAGAAGCTGGCAAAAGCAACAGGTGCAAAGCTGGTAACAAGCCTTGACGACCTGTCACCAAGCGACATAGGCTTTGCAGGCCTAGTCGAGGAAAGGAAGATCGGTGGCGAGCAGATGGTGTTCGTAGAGAAGTGCAAGGATCCAAAGAGCGTGACCTTGTTTGTTAGAGGCGGCACACAGCAGGTAATTGACGAAGCTGAAAGAACCATAAACGATGAAATAGGCGCGCTCACCGCAGCACTAGAGCTTGGCTCTTGCGTATACGGTGGAGGAGCCGTAGAGGCAAGCTTGGCGAAGGAGCTGAGAGACTACGCAAACGAAGTAGGAGGCAGAGAGCAGCTTGCAATTCAGGCTTTCGCAGACGCGCTGGAGATTATTCCAAAGACTCTAGCTGACAGTGCAGGCATGGACCCGATAGACACCATTGTACAGCTAAGAAGCAAACAGAGAACAAAAGAAGGCATGGTATACGGCATAGACGTATACAAGGGTACCATAGGGGACATGAGCAAGCTTGGAGTAATTGAGCCTATGAAGATAAAGCAGCAGGCAATAGCAAGTGCTACAGAAGCAAGCGTGCAAATACTCCGCATAGACGACATGATAAGCGCAAAGGCATCGCAGCCTAGCAGTGGGACAGGGCAAAACACACCTCCGGCAGGAGAAGAAGACTAATAATGTAGTTTGACTTTTCTTTTCCTTTTCTCTTCCATTTCCCTTTGTGTTTAAGTTTTATTTTACTACTTGTTTCTAATTTTTCTAATTATGGCTAGGAGTAGAAGCTGCGTTGAGGCAAAACAGAATTAGAAGTGGATTAAAAAGTAAAACTTTACTTGTAGATTGACTTGTAGACGTTGCCACTGTCATCAGTGATTACTATGCATTCCCCTTCGCACTCCACCAGGCACGCTTGGCAAAGAATACATGCTTCGCCGTTCACTGCCACAGAGATACCGCCGCTCGTACCGTCGTTGTCGTTGGCAAAGTGCCTGTGGCCATCTTGCACGTTTGCCCACTTGTCATAAGTGGCCTTGTCCACTTTTCCAGTCCACTGGTGCTCTGGCGGTGCCTTGTCTGTGTTAACTTCAGGGTTGGGCTTATCGCCGACCATCCTGCTTTTCATTTCGAATACAGCTACCGGGCAAACGTCCTTGCAGTGCTGGCAGCCAGTGCAATATTCCTTCTCTACATAAACCTGCATAAAATCACTATAACTGAGTTATTAAACTTTTTATTACTTTTGCAGGCTTCGCCAATCGGCTATGTTAGCCGAACAGGCTTGCAAGACCGCCGGCAGCCTCTTCCTCGCTCTTCTTTTCCTCCGCCTTCTCCTCCTTCTTTTCCTGAGCTTGGGCCTGCTGAGGCGCTGCCGCCTGCTGTGCTACCTGCTGTGCTTGGGCGTTCTTTATTACCTCTTTTATGTTTACCCCTTTCAAGGAGTTTACAACTGCTTTTATCATTGCTTCGTCAGGCTCCTTGCCGGCTGCCTTGACTACGTTCTTCATGTTTTCCTCGTTTATCTCCTTTCCTAGAGAATCGAGCAATAGCGCTGCGTATATGTACTCCATGTTTTTCACCTTCAAGCATTCGTATTATTTATACCCGCTACCTTATTAATATTATTTGCCTCTTGGGCTGCCTTTTCGACCAGCTTCTCCATAATCTCCGGCTCCGGTATGTTTGCCGAAATGCCTAAGGCCATGGCTTCATTATATGCCTTGCTTACAAAATATGCTGCATTGTAAGGAGTTACGTAGCCTATTCCTGTGCTCAAAGCGTTTGCCTCTACAAAAGACTTCGCAACCTCAGAAGCCACATAGGCAGGCGTTATGCTCAATGCCTCTTTGCCGAACAGCAGCCCTTCGAAGTAAGCGGCAGAGATTGTGGTAGATACTGTGAAAGGCTTTATATCGAGAAGCTTTAAGGCATTTGCTACCTGTGCGGTTATTTTCTTGCCAGCTTCTATGATCTTTTTATCCTTTGCAATTACGACTTTATTCTTCTGTATCTGAACATCAAGCCCAGCAGCCTTAAGCTCTGTAACTGCTTGGCCTGGTTGAATATTTGTCTCGCCAGCTTTCACTTCTATATCCATAGGGGCTATCTGGCCAGGCTTAGCAAGTAGTTGCAGAGAGTTTGAACCTATCTTAGAGTAGAGCGTAAATGGATCAAGATCTGAAAGAACAAGCGCAACATCGCCCTCTATCTTGCCGGCCAGGCCTGCCTTATCGCCAAGTGCGCGCTTGATAAGCGTGTTTCTACCTACAATTATCTCAGCCTCTCCTCTGAGCGAATTTCTTGCTTTTTGAAGAAGCCTGTCTGGTATGCCTGCAAGAGGCAAAACTGCAACTGTTTTGTGCTTGCTTATCTTTTCTGCAAGCTTTTTCACGAAAGCCTCTTTTTCTTTTCTCAACATTCTAGCACCTACATAAGCCTCAATGGCTTGCTCATAGTGAGCTTCACGAAGACAGACTTTAGGCTGTTTTTGCCTGTCTTTGCCACTATGTTGTTAAGCACCTCTTGCATGTTCTCAAAAAGCTTCTTTGGCTCCATGTCCTCTGTACCTATTGGGCAGTGCACCGTTGGCAAAAGCTTGCCGCTTGTTTTGACAACAACCTGTCTGCTAAGCTCATCAACGGCCTTTGCCAACGAAGTACCTGGGAGCAGGGGTCTTGGCATCTTGCCCCTGGGCCCAAGATATTGGCCAAGATATTTAGCTATTGTTGGCATTAAGTTCGGTTGAGCAAGAAGCGCGTATTTTGCCAAACTTGCTAGCTTCTGCTTATCAGTGGCTATTGCAGGTATATCCTCTGCTTTTATTACTTCTATTCCTGCCTTTTGTGCTTCTTCCATTACAGATCTATCAGAGGCAAACACTGCTATTTTGCTAGCCTTTCCTCTTCCATGCGGCAAAAGAATTGAAAGATTGAGCCTGTTGTTTTGGTTTGTAAAATCAACTCCTTTGAAATTCACTGCTAGCTCGACTGTTTGCTTAAACTTCCTTTTGCCTTTGTTCTCTGCAAGGAACTTTTCAAAATCAGCGTACTTGTCTTCTAGCATTCAATCCCTCCTGCAAAATGCAGTACTTGCGGGTTGTTTATATTAAGCTGAAAAGATATTTAAGGCTAATGGAGAAACTGCTTGCCTAACCAGTAGCATGACAAAGGCCATTTCATCGTTCCAAATTTTTAAATCCTGTTTTGTAGTAGGCAATTAAAGCGTAGAAAGTAAAACGGCTATGCACGAACTTAAATTCTTCTACCATTATATCCTGCTTTCCTAGCAACACCCCTGCTGCGTTAACGAACCCTTTGGCGTTTAGTTCTGCCAGTAGAGGGGTATAATCATATCCTTGGTTCATTTTGAAGATTGGCACATACACTATCAAACGACCGCCTGGCTTTATCATATCTGCTACCCCGCTTACTAATTCGTGCAACTCTGGTCTAGGTAGATAGTCTACCACTCCTCCTGCGATGACGTTATCAAACTTGGGAACGAATTTTGCTATCTCTCTTTTTGCCTCTAATTGGGGAAATTCGCCCTTCACAAAGTGTGCATTGTTTGAGCTTTGCAAAAGGGGAGCAAGGGTTTCAAATACGGCAAAAGAGGAGTCTACACCCACATAGGTAAATTCTAATCGGCGAGCCCTAGAATCAATAAAAGCCTGCATGTTTTGCAACGCAGCCAATACTGGCGCGCCTGGACCACAGCCTATGTCGAGTATGGAAGATTTGTGCAGCTTCCTTTTGAAAGTTTTTGTAAATGCAGTAAAGAAGGCTTGCGATACTGGAGCAATGTGTTCTGCATAATACCTAACGAAAAGAAGATCCATGAACGCGACAGAATTGATTAAATGAGCTATGCGGTTATATTCCTCATTCAAATTTTTAGAAGGCACTATCCTTTCCTGTTTCCTTACCAATGAGTATTGGGACGGGTTAAGCGCATCTTCTGGCCTTATTTCTGACGTTTTCCTAACTGCACTCAAAAGGTCTCCTAGTGCCAACTCTTCGTAAATTGGAAGACCTGAAAGATCGACTTTTCCCCGAGGCAGCTGGGATATCTTCCTGTAAGCTACTTCACTCATGCTGCCTTTTGTAATTCTTTCAGTATTTATAGTTTGCCTTTTAGCTTTTAGGAGATCAAAAACATAATAAAGGTTATTTTGTTTACCATATTGTGCGGGGCTACTACGAAACAGAGCACATAACTAAATTCGTCTGGCTTGTCACCTTATTCTCCTCCATGGGCATGTTCATGGATGGCTACGTGCTTACTATATTCTCCGCTGCCACTGCTTTGCCTACTGGTCTGAAATATGTTTTCAAGCCGACAAGTTTGGAATGGGGACTCATGGGTGCGGCTCCACTCATCGGCATGCTGCTTGGGGCTGCTACTTTTGGCAACATCGCTGACAGGATAGGCAGAAGAAAAATGTACATTTATGACCTTAGTGCAACTGCGTTGTTCTTGCTTCTCACTGCATTTTCGACCAACTGGCTTGAGTTTTTCCTGCTGCAGCTTGGCGCTGGCGTAGGCATTGGCGCAGATTATCCGATAAGCTCCTCTATCCAGGCAGAGTTTTCACCTACGAAAAGGCGCGGCATGCTGCTTGTCCTCAACATTTTCATGTAGACTTATAGGCAGCATTGTTTTCCTGCTTGTCTCGATTCCCCTCTATTTTGTAGGCAATGTTGCATGGAAGCTAATGTATGGCACTGCTGCAATAATTCCCTTGATTGTTGTAGCTGCAAGGAACACAATTCCAGAATCGCCATGGTGGCTCAAGCTTAAAGAAAAGAAAAAGGAGTTTGAAAAATCAGTTTCGATAATTGCGGCCTCAGTCGGCGTGCTGCCGAGTAGGCTTGCGGAAAGCATAAAGCTGGAAAAGGGCAAAAGCAGCAGCATGGTTTGCTTATGATGTTGCTAGCTATGGCGTTTGGACCTTCACACCGTCTATTTTCATAAGCACAGGAAGCAGCTATGTTGGGTCGATTATTGCTGACTTGCTCGAAGAAGTGCCTGTCTTTATAGGATTTGCTTTATGCGTAACTCTTGTTGATAGAGTAGGTAGGGAGCCGCTCGAAGAATATGGATTCTTGCTGGCAGGCATATCCTTGCTAATCTTTGCAGCATATGCGCATTTTACAAAGGAAACGCCATTTGCTATTGCCTTCGTAGGCTTTGCGCTTATGCACGTATTCCACAACCTAGGGCCTACAAACCTCACATATACATATCCAGCAGAGGCGTATCCTACGAGGCTTAGGGCTACGGCACATGGCTTTGCTACCTCGTTTAGCAGAATCGGAGGCATTCTTGGCATAGTGGCTTTTCCAGTGCTTCTCAATTCCCTCAGCCTATCGGCGGCGCTAGTGATGTTTGCAGCCTTTGAATTCCTGGGATTCACAGTTACTGTTTTGTGGGCGCCTGAAACGAAGAAAAAAGCCCTTTTTTAAGCTTAGGCCAATAATATTGAGAATATGACTGAGAAAAACGAACTTGACCCCTTTTGCAACAAAGAGCAAATAATCAAGCAAGCATACTACGAAAGCAGGCATACGTACGTACTTTACAACCTCTATCCAGTAGTCAAAGGCCATTCGCTAATAGTGCCTAAAAGGCACGTTACTGATTTGATGCAGCTTACAGATAAAGAGGCTGAGGACCTGATAAAGACAATGAGGCATGTCATACCTGTATTATTGAAGGCATATAAGTGCGAAAGCTCGTACAACATTGTAGCACAAATTGGAGAGTACTCTGGTAGAAGCGTTGAACATCTTCACATACACATAATACCAAGAAACAAGTTCGATGTATATCAAGACTATAATGATAAGCTCTATGCCGACTTGAGAAAATACGAGCTTAGGCACCTTGCAATGCATGAAATAGGGAATGAGGTGGCAAAGCTGAGGAAGCTATTCCACTACAAGCCTAAAAAGATTTAGCTTTTATTTTTGCTCTGCGCTAAAATTTTTGTGGGTGTATGGTGGCAAAAACGAAAGTGCTCATTCTTGGCGCTGCTGGAAGGGATTTCCATGTCTTCAACACCCTGTTCAGGGACGACCCAAATTATGAAGTTGTCGGGTTTACAGCAGCACAAATACCGTTCATAAGCAATAGGCTGTATCCAAAGGAGCTTAGCGGCAAACTTTATCCAAACGGAATAAAAATATATGACGAAAAAGATCTGCCTAGGCTCATAAAAGAGCTCGGCGCTGATGTATGCATACTTGCATATAGCGACCTAAGCAACGATACGGTGATGGAAAAAGCAAGTATGGCGAACGCAAACGGCGCAGATTTTTGGCTTATTGCGCCGGAGCGAACGATGCTGAAATCAAACAAGCCAGTAATAGCTGTATGTGGAGTAAGAACTGGTGTGGGGAAAAGCCCTACAAGCAGGTATGTTGCAAAGCTACTTAGAAGTTTGGGTAAGAAGGTGGTGATAATAAGGCATCCTATGCCATATGGCGACCTAGCAAAGCAAAAAGTGCAAAGGTTTGCTGAAATAAAAGACCTTGACAAATACAAGACAACTATAGAAGAGAGGGAAGATTATGAGCCTCATATACTAAACAGGTTTATTGTCTATGCTGGTGTGGATTATGCAGAGATATTGAAGAATGCAGAGAAAGAAGCAGATATAATATTATGGGATGGCGGCAACAATGACACTCCTTTCATAAAGCCGGATCTGATGATAACTGTCGCAGACCCACTCCGCGCAGGCCATGAGCTTACTTACTATCCAGGGCAAACAGCAGCGAGGATGGCAGACGTTTTGCTAGTGAATAAAATAAACTCTGCAAGCAAAGAAGATGTAGAAAGAGTTGTAGCAGATTTAAAGAAAATAAACAACAAGGCAAAGATTTTGCTTTCAGAATCAGTAGTAACACCAGACAATCCAAACATAATAAAAGGCAAGCGGGTGCTTCTTGTAGAGGATGGGCCTACAATAACCCATGGTGGAATGACGTTCGGTGCTGCAACTGTGGCGGCAAAAGAATATGGAGCTAAAGAGATAGTTGATGCAAAGCAATATGCTGTTGGGATAATAAAGCAGGTTTATGAGCAGTATCCGCACCTTGGAAAGGAGCTCCCGGCAGTAGGCTATAGCGACAAGGAAATAAGAGATTTAGAAGCGACAATTAACAAAGCTGATTGTGATGTTGTAATTTCTGCAACGCCCACGAACCTAAGACACGTAATTAATGTAGACAAGCCAATAGTTCAGGTAAGCTATGAGATAAAACCAATGAGCGATGAACTCGACACAATAATAAAAGAATTTATAAATAAAGGCAAAAAATAATATTGTGGGCCTGTAACTCAGCTTGGTAGAGTGACTGGCTCTTAACCAGTAAGTCGTGGGTCCGAATCCCACCAGGCCCGCTTGAAATTTACAAAATCACAAAAACAATAAGTACTGGGTTAAACTTTAGATATGTTTATATATCTCAGAAGCGAAAATAATATTGGTGATTTTTTGAAAGGCAGGGCAGCAGGTAAGAATAAGAATAATGCTCATTCTAAAAAGGTGAAAAAGCAGGGAAACAAGGTTAATGCTGCTAAAACTAGCCATAAGAAGGCCCAGGCAAAAACTAAAATAGGCGTTGAAGCTAGGAAAAAGGCTAAAGAGCTAGAAAAAGAGAAGCTAGAAAGGCAGCAGAAAAAGGAGCAGGCTAGGAAGGTGCTTGAGGCAATAAACACCGTACTTGCAAACGACGCTTTTGTAGAGTACATACACACAAATGTTGGCAGATACGGCGTTGAAGTGATGAAGAGGCTCACAGTTCCAAAGACTGACGACGCGCTCGCAAACGAGCTCAGCGTTAAGGTCAACGAAGTGAGGCGTGTGCTAAACCTGCTTAGCGGCTACGGCATAACAAAATATGACACTGAAAAAGACTCTAAAGGCTGGCTGACATTTCACTGGTATGTTGATGCAGACAAGTTGCTTGAATTCAATAACAACATAAGTGCAAAGAAGGAAGAAGTGCTGATAGGCCTGCCTGAAGATTGTGATGATTTCTTTGTGTGTGAGAAATGTTTTGACTATAACAAAGTTGTTCTACCTTTTGACGTTGCGTTTGAGCATTCTTTCAAATGCCCTGATTGCGGCAAACCTTTGAAAAGGTTAAGCAAAGAAGAAGCTAAGTCACTACTTCTTGAAAAAGAAAAAGTTATTTAATTGAAAGGGCAAATTAAACAATAAAGCGAGGTGGGGTAGTTTGGAGTACCCGCTGGGCTCATAACCCAGAGATCGGTGGTTCAAATCCACCCCTCGCTATACAGAGTTGAGTGCCACTAATCTTTCCTTATTTTTACTTATTTTATTTTTCTTTGTTATTCAACTTTATTATAAAAATAGAAAATGAACTGTTGATTAGTGGCATTCTACTCTTACTAAACACCAGAATTAGCTCCAGCCAGATTCGAACTGGCGTCTGCGGGTCCAGAGCCCGCCATCCTTGACCTCTAGACGATGGAGCTTCTTTTATATTAATGTTGTTAATAAATAAATATCCAACTTACTTTGGTTAGGTTAAATGTTTGCAAGAGAACATATTGGACTTAGCAGGGAAATTAAAGATTTACTAATCGCCGATCTAGTCTTGACTTTAGCTTTTGATTTTGTTTTCAATGGAGGCATAGAAAGCGCACCTGAAATTGGCGCTTTGGCTTTTTTCTTTCCTATTGCGTTAGTTGCAGTGACTTTTTCTTTTGTTTTACACGAATACATGCACAAAGTAGTTGCTGAGCACTACGGAGCGGTAGCTGCCTTTAGAAAATCAGATACTGGATTGATTATTACACTGCTTACTAGTATGTTTGGCTTTTTGATAGGTTTGCCAGGTGCTACTGTGATCTACACCAGCTATTTCACAAAAAAAGAAGATGCATATGTCTCTCTTGCAGGACCGCTTACCAACTTTGCAGTTTTCATAGCTTTCTTCGCACTGAGTCTCCTAGTGCCTGTACATAGCTACCTTTACCAAATGTTCTTCTACACTATGCTGATAAGTATAATCTTGGCCTTTTTCAACATGCTGCCAATATTCCCTCTTGATGGAAGCAAAGTGTTTAGGTGGAACAAATTAGTCTATTTTGCAATAATGGCTGTTATCTTTGCATTGCTGCTTCTCATATTTCCAACACCTTGGCTAATAGGCGATCTTGTAATAATGTTTGTGCTGGCCTTCATAATGAGCATGTTTACTAGGGCGGTTCTTTTCTAGGTCTTTTCCAAATATTCGACTAGCTTTTCCACGTCCTTTTTGAGGTTTGCTTTGGTGCTTGTGTTGAATATTACCAAATCTGCATGGTCTATGAGGCTTTGCAAGCCATGTGCAGGGTCCCTTTTTCCAGAGAACCCGTTTAGCTCCATGTTTTCTATTCTTTTGAATTCTTCAAAAGTTTTAGGATCATCTGGCTTGTTTCTCTTCTTTATTCTCTCAAATCTCGTTCTTTCAGGCGCAACAACCGCCAAAACCAAGAAGTCTTTGATCTTGCTTCTGAAATATTCCTCTTCGTACGTACTTCTCATGCCGGTTATTGCCACATTCCCATTTTCCCTCTTTACTTTTTCATAGGTAAGCCTAGCTACAACATCATTCCCTTCTTCCTCTCTAAGCTTTGTAGCAAACTCCCTTATGCTTTTTGAATTTACCTCTAGGCCCCTTTTCTTCATCTCCTCTACTACAGCATCCCTCATTTCTACGATCTTGAATCCTTTTTCATGTAAGATCTCCGCTACTGTGCTTTTTCCAGAACCGGTATAGCCCGTTATGCCGATTATCAAATTCCCACCTATCTTATTTTGCTCCCCGGCCTGACTTCTTTGTTTGGCGTAAGTAAAGATATTATTCCATCATCCTCAGCAGCAAGCAGCATACCTTGCGATTCTACACCAGCAACATTCTTTGGCTTAAGGTTTGCGACGCAAACAATAAGCTTGCCAACAAGCTCTTCTTCACCATATTGCTCTCTTATTCCAGCGACTATCGTTCTTGTTCCAAGCTCTTCACCAAGGTCTACTGTAATTATGTACATCGGCTTCTTTGCCTGGTGATGAGGCTCAACCTTTACAATCTTGCCAACCCGCAGGTCTGCCTTTTTAAATTCTTCTATGTCAATAATGTCAGTTATAAAACCACCTAATATGTGTTATTCATGAGGCTTTTTATAGGAATCGATGTGCCTGAAGAAGTAAAAGAAAAGGCAGAGCTCCTTGAGCAAGAAATAAAATCTTTGCAGGGATCTTTCACTTTTGTAAAAAAAGAAGCCATGCACATAACCCTCAACTTCATAGGGGAAGTCGATGAGCAAAAGACACAGGCAGCAGTAAAAGCCTTGAGCAGCATTTCAATAGCCAAGTTTCAGGTTTCTTTTGAGGGCGTTTCCTATTTCTCGCCAAGGTTCATAAAAGTCGTCTATCTGGGAATAAGCAAAGGAGTACAGGAACTGAAAAATGCCTTTTCAATTATAGGAAACGCGCTTGCAGAAGCAGGTGTGCCATACGAGCACGACCTTCCTTACGTCCCGCATTTTACCATAGCTAGGGTGAAATACATAAAAGACAGGACCCCACTTCTCAATCTTATCGAGAAGCACAAGGGCGAAAAATTTGGAGACTTCGAAGTAGAAGCCATAGCGCTAAAGAAAAGCACCCTTACCCCTGACGGGCCTGTGTATGAAAACTTGCACGAACTCAAACTTTTGTAGGGTGGGCGACTAAGCTTTGAAACTGCTCTAAGCTTGTCTGCGTAGTGAGCTCGCCAGGCTTGTAGAAGCGGTCATAAATGAGAACATCATTGCTAGAGCCGGTCTTAGCATCTATTGCTATGTGCCTTGTCTCGTTTCCAAAAAGATCCAGTTCAACGAGCTTGACGTTTGGCTTGAGAGCGGTATACGCAAGCTCTATGTTCGCAAGCAAGTCAGTGCCATAGCCTTCTCTGAGGTTCTGCATACCTATTGCTCTAAGCTCTAAATTTGGCTTTTTAAGCTTTTTGATAAAGTTGTAAAGAAGTTTTTTCATATCTTCCTGTTTTATTGCTCTAAAGGCGAAAACATGGCCTGAGTTGACATCATAAATGCTTATTAGGAGGTCGTAGTCTAAAGACTTCGCAAGCACATACCTTTTTTCTGCATACTCCACCATGGCGCTTTGCCCGTATCCTATTTCTACAAAGTTGGCTCTAAGCGAGGAGAGAGAAATGTGCGGTCTCTCTGCAGAGGCAATCCTTATCTGTGCGTTTCCAAATCCCTGCCGTTTTGCATCAAGGTAGGCTTTGAAGAAGTCCACGCTACCACACATTTTTATATATCTTCGGTTAATTTAATATTTGACTGCTTTTGAGTTGATGCTATGCAAATTAAGTTTTTAGAGAACAGCCCCTTTGCAGTGAGGTTTACTATTAGTGGCATAAACGCTGCGTTTGCGAACGCAATAAGAAGGATAGCCATGGGAAGTGTGCCCACTTTTGCCATAGACACAGTTACCTTTTACGAGAATACAAGCGCAATGTTTGACGAATATATAGCTCACAGGATAGGCCTTATACCTATCATAACGCCTTCGAAGGGTTATGACGAAAAGGACAAGATACTGTTCTCGCTAGAGGCAGAAGGCCCTAAGACTGTTTATTCAAGCGAGCTAAAGAGCGAGGACAAGAAAGTAAAGGTTGCCAATGAGAAAATTCCAATCATAAAGCTTGCAGAAGGCCAGCACATACGGCTGGAAGGCACAGCAGTCATGGGCACAGGCTCAAAACATGCAAAGTTTCAGCCAGGCTACATTACCTACAAGCAGCTCGGTGATGACGAGTTTGAGTTTTACATAGAAACTTTTGGCCAGATGCCTGCAGGCGAAATACTTGAGAAAGCACTGGCTGTGCTTGAAAAGCAGCTTAGCATTACCGAAGACGCGCTTAAAAAATAGGCGGGGGTGGCAGAGCTTGGCCAAATGCGCAGGACTGAGGTCTTGCCGCAGAACTCCTGTGGTTTAGAACCTGCGTGAGTTCAAATCTCACCCCCCGCAATTTATTGATCTAGAAGCAACTTTCGCTTAAGGCTGAAAGCGTAACAGTTATAAATAAATGCTAACAGAAATAATAACTACATCGTGGCAATTAAATGGCCGAGTATATAATAGATTGTGATTCAAAGATCCTGGGAAGGCTTGCGAGTAAGGTAGCCAAGATGCTGCTCAATGGCGACAGCGTAGTCTTGGTAAACGCAGAAAAAGCAGTGATAAGCGGCCATGCAGATGATATTATAAAGAATTACAAGCAGAAGGTAGAGTTTAAGGACAAGGCAAATCCCGAGCACTCGCCTTATATCTCAAGGAGGCCTGATCTTTTAGTAAAGAGGGTAATTAGAGGAATGTTGCCTTTCAAGAAAACTAAAGGAAAGCTAGCTTATAAGAGGCTCAAAGTTTTCATGGGCTTGCCTAAGCAATATCAGAGCAAGCAATTATATTCCTTGCCTGTAAAAACAAAAAAGGACGTGATTGAGAAAAGCATAAGCATTCTGGAGCTTTCCAGAAAGCTAGGATACAATAGGTGAAAAAATGGCCGAAGAGCAGCAGGCTCCAGTTCAGGAAGAGAAGCCATTGCAGCAGAAGGCTAAGAAGAAAGTGAAGAAAAAAGTAGTGACAGCTCATGCAAGAAGAAAAGAAGCTAGGGCTAGGGCAAGGCTTGTCCCGGGATCGGGCAGGCTTACAATAAATGGAAAAGATGTTAACGCAATAGAAAACAAGTACCTGAGGGCGATTGTGCTAGAGCCTATAAACCTTTCTAAAATAACCAAGGAAATTGCAAAGAGCTCAGATATTGAAGTGAGTGTTAGAGGGGGAGGCATAAGCGGGCAGATGCAGGCAGCGAGGAGTGCAATAGCAAAAGTCATAGTAAATGCAAGCAAGGATGAAGTAGTAAAGAAGATCTACGCTACTTATGACAGAAGCCTCATTATAGACGATGTTAGGCAGGTCGAGCCTAAGAAGTTCAAAGGGCCTAAGGCGAGGGCTAGGTTCCAGAAGTCTTATAGGTGATACTATGATGATACCGGTGAGATGCTTTTCATGCGGCCAAGTAATAGCAGACAAATGGGAGGAGTTTGACAGGCGTGTTCACAAGAATGGCGAAGATGCCGGAAAGGTGCTTGACGAGCTAGGGGTAAAAAGGTACTGCTGCAGAAGGATGCTTATAAGCCATGTGGACTTGATAGACGAGATAATAGAGTATACGCGTAAGTGAAAACGAAAAGCATTTATGAATAAATGGGTTAATATGTTAGGCCAGGTTAGTGCTTTGCGGGGTCGTCTGCTAGCCTGGTAGGCTCTGCGCTTAGGGAGCGCATGACCCGAGAAAAATTCGGGAATTCAAATCTCGGCGACCCCGGTGATTTAATGGCAGAAGCTGGAACAGAAGCCGAAAATGTGGCGAATGCAAGCCAAGCAGAGGAGCAGAAGGCAGAGAAGCCTAAAAAGCAGAAAAGGCAGAAGGAGCAGCAACCTACTGACGCTTATACTGAGTACTTGGAAGCTGGAATGCAAATAGGAGCAATGATAAAGGCGCCAGGCATGTCTAGATTTATTTTCAAAACTAGAGAAGACGGCCTTCACCTTTTTGATATAAAGACTGTGCTTGACAGGATTGCTTTAGCAGCCAAGTTTCTGGCAAGATACCCTTCTGAGAATATAGTGGTTACTGCGTCTAGAGTCTATGCCCTTACTCCCGCAAAGAAGTTTGCGGAAATAACAGGGGCAAAGCTGATAACAGGCAGGGTGCTGCCTGGCATATTCACAAATCCTAACAAAGAAGGCTATGTGGAGCCAGATGTGGTATTGGTAAGCGATCCTAGGAATGAGCATCAAGCAGTGAGCGAGGCAAGTAAGATAAACATACCAGTAGTTGCGCTTGTAGATACTGACAATTGGATAAAGAACATAGATCTGATAGTACCGTGCAACAACAAAGGAAGAAAGTCTTTAGCAATGATCTACTTCCTACTTACGAAAGAACTACTAAAAGCAAAAGGGCAAATAAAATCAGACGAAGAATTCAAGTATACGCCAGCTGATTTTGAGGCAAAAATAGAGCTCAAGCAGTCAAAATAGCTAAGCGTGCTCGTCTACCAGGATTGTATCAGACACCCTTTTTACCCTTTCGTATTTTATGCTGTCTTTGAAAATTTTCTTCAGCATGTCTTCGGTTTTTGCTTGGTCTATTTTTGCAGTAAGTAGATGTGAAACCCTCTTCTCCTCAAGGTCTATTATCACATGCTCAACTTCGCCAAGCCACTTGCCTGACGTTGAGATGATGCGCTTTCCATAAAGCTCAGATACGCTTACCATAAAATCTACTTCGTTTTAAGCCTAAATATCCTTTTGGAGGCAAAGATTCTTATTATGTTTGCCTGCAATGCTGCTAGAAAAGCCTGCTCGTCTTGTTCAAGCTCTTTAAGTTCATTTGGCTCGAATAGGTCTTTGCGTTCATTAACAAGCCTCTTGAGCAAAAGGTCATTCATACTATAATACCTTCTGCCACATTTCTTGCACACATATATTGGCACAACACCAACGTTTTCTATTTCCTCCGGCTTTTGTCTGTCTAGTGCTCTCTCTATCTCTCCTCCGCAAGCTTCACATACTGCGTTGACTTTTATTTTTTCATACTCTTTGCCGGTTTCTTCAATCTCTACCTTATCCTCTATGAAGTTGCTTAATTCCTTAACAATGTCTCTGCCTCTATGGTATTCCTGCCTTAGTACCTCACCATTGGTGTTGAACTCAGTAAGTAAAGTACCTATCTTGGTTGGCTCCGCCAAGCTGAACCTAGAGACGCCTTCCAGCACATACTGCTCTGTTTTTATTCTATGGTCAATGCTCCTAAAGGCTTTTACCATCTACAATTCCTCCTTCTTGAAGATGTAGGATTCAATATCTTCTTTAGTTACTTTGTTCCTTTTTTCTTTTTTTGCATTTTTCACTGCATATTTTGCTATTTCTCTGGCCTTCTTTTCTAAGAACCTGGCAATCTCAGCCGCGCCATCCTCAGTTATATTGGAGCCCGTATATTTCTTTACGAGCTTTTTTACAGAATCTACGGATATTGGCATAAGCATCAGCACTCAAGATCTTCATCACTTCTCAGGTTTATAGATCATCATGCAATAGTGCATAGCCACAAAAAGATATTTATTTATTCGCTCATATAAAAACTACTTCGTATCTGGTGTTTTTGTGGAAGAAGTAAAAAGCAGCGAATTCGAGGAAAAAGTCCTTAAGTCAAAAGTGCCGGTAGTGGTTGATTTTTGGGCGGAATGGTGTGGGCCCTGCAGAATATTCGACCCAATTCTTAGGGAGGTAGAGAAAGAATATGCTGGCAAGGTGAAGTTCTATTCCCTCAATACTGACGAGAACCAAGATATTGCGATACAATATAACATAATGAGCATACCTACCGAGCTCCTTTTTGAAAATGGCGTGCCAAAAGCAATGTCCGTTGGCGCAGTACCTAAGGAAGTATTTAAGAAATGGCTTGATGAAAACTTGGAAGGCTAGTCTGTTTTTCTTTTTCTATAGTTGGAGTAGCCCAACAGTGCGGTTAATGCCTTGACAGCAGAAGCCGGCGAATCGTAAACTGGAACGCCCCCACTTTCCATCATTATTTTTTGCATTGCAGTGTAGGAAGAGCCAGGACTTATTACTACTACCGGCTTATCTGTGGCGTTTTTCTGTTTTATTATTTCTGCAGCTACTGTAGAGTCTGCACCAGGTGTCTGGAATAAAACAATGGCTATGATCATGTCTACATTAGGATCCCTGCTTACAAGCTCAAGCGCTTTGCCGAACCTCTCAGCGTCGGCATCGCCAGCTAGGTCGAGCGGGTCTGCTATATTTACAATAGGCGGCATTGCTTTTCTTAGTGCCTCTTTCGTTTCTTCGCTGAATTCTGCAAGCTTGAGCTTTCCAGAAGACCCGATTTCATCTGCAGTAAGCACACCAGTTCCTCCACCATTTGTTATTACTGCAACGTTGTTCCCCGTTGTTTCCTCTTCAAGGCTGAATATTTTGGCGTATGTAATGAGGTCTTCCAAATCTTCAGCGACTGTAAAGCCAAATTGCTTAAATATCGCCTCTTGTACAGCATAATTGCCTGCAAGCGAAGCAGTATGAGAATGCGCGGCGTTCGCACCAGCAGAAGTCCTTCCTGCCTTAAGTACAATTACTGGTTTTTTCATCGATATCTTCTTTGCTACTTTTACGAACTCAGCCCCGCGTTTTATTCCTTCAATGTACATTACTACTACTTTGGTTTCTTCATCCTTTAGTAGATAGTTAAGTATGTCTGTTTCATCAATTGCAGCAGCATTGCCATATGAAAAGAACTTCGAAAGGCCGAAGCCCTCCCCCTCTATGACGTCTAGTACAGTGCTGCCAACAGCGCCGCTCTGAGAGACAAAACTTACATAGCCCACCTTAGGCTCGCTTAACTTATATGCGGGCAAGAACAGCGTGTTGACCCTTGAGCGGGTATCTAGCACGCCCAGGCAATTAGGACCAAGCATTGCAATATTGTATTTTTCAGCAATCTTCACTATTTTGTCCTGTAGCTCTTTATTGCCAACTTCAGCAAAGCCGCCGCTTATCACTACTGCGCTTTTGACCTTCTTTTTGCCGCATTCCTCCAGCACTTCAGGCACTACTGGTGCTGGCACAGCGATAACTGCAAGATCTATGTTGCCTTTTATCTCGCTAACATGCGCATAAGCTTTCAAGCCAAGCAGATTCTCTGCATTAGGATTAACAGGGTAAAGCTTGCCAGAATAGCCTGTGTTTATGTAGTTTTCAAGTATTACTCTACCTGCCTTGCCAGGCACTCTAGATGCCCCGATAATAGCTACGCTTTTAGGCTTTAGCATGAACTTAAGGTTGCTATTCATACAATCATCCTTATGTCTACGACTTCATAGTCTTTTTCTCTGATAAACACAGGATTAAGGTCTATCTCTTTTATGTTGCTTTTTTCAAAAAGCCTGGAAAACTTCATTAGCAGGTTTACTACCATGTTTGTGGCTTTGCCGCCGTGTGTAATTATGTCTTTTGCCTTAAGCTGATTTATCATCTCCATTGCATCATAGCGCGTAATAGGGCAAAGCCTCAGGGCAGTATCTTTGAATATCTCTACATATATGCCTCCAAGCCCTATGAGAACTACCTTTCCGAATTGGTTATCTGTATTGCCTCCCAGTATCGCCTCGACGCCACCGCTGCTCATTTTCTGCGCGAGTATTTTGTAAGGAGCATAGGGCTTTGCATTTTCAGAAAGCCTGCTGAAGGCTTCCCTTATGGCCTTTTCAGAATCCAAGTTCAGCATCACCAAGCCAGCCTTTGATTTGTGTAGTGCTTTGTCAGAAAGCGCTTTCAAGGCAATTGCGTTACCGTTGGCAAAGGCTATTGCCTCATCTGGCGTTTTTACATACTCGGCATCAACGCTTTTTATGCCAAATTTATCAAGCAATGCTTTTGCTTTGAAATATTCTAAGAGCGTCAAACCACCTATATAATATGCTTAGCGGCCAATACTGCAAGGAGGACTATTATTAAGATGACGATTAAAATCACAAGACCTATGACGCCTTTCTTGCTATTACCTTTCTTCATCCCCAGCGCCTGTTGAATTTCAATTTCATTTTGTACCTCCTGCCCTAAGCCGCTTTCTGCTCTCGTTTGAGCCTGAGGTTGTGCTTGTTGCGTTGGCTGCTGTGCCTTTGTTTTTTCTTTAGCTCTGAGAAATCCTTGTTCTGTCAGCAGCAATTCCACATTGCCATTTTTAAGCTCATAATTCAGCAAGTTCTGCTTGTACAGCTTATAGAGCCTAAAGGCAAGGTCTCTAGGCACTATGTTTAGTGCAGTCTGCAACTCTGAGGGTATGCGTTTTCCTCCGGATAGCTGAAACAGTATTTCTTCATCAAGGCTATCAAGTGGCTCTCCTGCCTTTGCATCAAGTTCGCTAAGCAGCGCCTTTGCGGAATCAGTAAGTTGCATAGCGGTAGGTCCAGGAAATCCTGAAGAAAAGTCTACAAGCCCCTTCTGCTTAAGGGTTCCAGCAAGGTTTGCAGCGTCGAAAACGCTGGCATTTATCAAACTTCCGAACTTCTCAAGTGTAGTGTCAGGAGTTATTCTCAAAAGGCACGCAACATCCAAAAAGCTTATGTTGGTGTTCGCATCAGCAGCCATTCTATCAGAAAGTAATTAGATATTAAAAATATAAATCAATCTATCTGTTGCAAAGTTTAGTGTATGTGAAAGAGCCTTTTAATAATTAGGCTTGGGCTGTCCATATCGCCATGCTTGCTTAGAAACTCCCCCATGCCTATTGCGTTCATTATGTTTATCGCAATTTCCATGCCTTTTGTGCCAAGCGATGAGTAGAAGCCGTGGACAAGCTTATGCAGCAGCATATCCACTCCAAATTTCTTCTTGAAGGCTTTTTCATAGTCGCTTAGCGGAGCATCTCTTTCAATATTTTCCTTTATCGCCCAGGCAGCAATAATTGCTGCGTTTCCTCCAAATATTACGCCTCCGCCAGTGCTTGCCTTTACCTGCCCTGCAGCGTCCCCAACTAGCAACACCTTTTTCTTTTCATCTACTATTCTTTTTTTAGATATCAAAGGTATGATGCTTGCATACGCGCTAATCGGCTTCTTGTCGGCGGCTTCTCTAACATACGCGTTCAGAAAGTTTTCAAATGCTGACTTTGCATTTCCGAATCTAGAATCGATGCCTGTGGCGATCTCTATTGTGTCCTTTGAAGTTGGTGCCATCCAAGAGAAAAAGCCTGGCGATATGCGGCTATCAAAGAATAGGTCTACTGATTTTTCCTCATTTTGCCACTCATATTCCGCTCTGTATGTTAAAATATAAGTGGTCTTGCCAGAAAGGCCGAAGTGCTTTGCAACGGTAGACACAGCCCCATCAGCACCAACAACTATGCCCTCTTTGCTTAGCTCGTTTAGTTCGTTCGAGCCTATTTGCTTACCAAGCACAAACTCTGCACCTGCCTCTTTTGCTTCCTCTATGCAAATCTCATTAAGCACTTGCCTGTCTACCACATGTGCCTGCGGTTGTTCTGAAAGGATTTTTAGGGTCGATTTGCCAGCATGGATCCTGGCTCCGTATAATGTGTTTGTTATTGCTTTTTTGTAATTTATTTTCAGGCTTTCAAGGCCCTTTATTGAGAGTATTCCGCTTGCCATCTGCGGGCTTCCAGGCTTGTATTTCCTATCATAAACAACTGTGCTTATTCCAAATTTGGCAAGGTTTTTGGCAAGTATGGCTCCAGCTGTGCCTGCCCCTACTATGCTTACCTTTTGTTTTGCCATAAAACAATCTTTATATTCTTTTATTTTTAAAACATACATACTTAGGTTAGCTTATGTCGCTTCTTTATGCGTTCTCAGTGGCATTCCTAAGCATAATTGTTCCCGGCTTTCTGTTAGCTTACGCTCTTCTTGCAAAAACCAAACTGCACATGTTTGAGATAACAATGATTGGCTTTATTTTTGGTCTAATTTTCCCGCCTGTTCTCACATGGTTTGAATCCTATTTCATGGATTATATTCATGCTTTCACCTTCTCAGCTGGGTTGTACGAAGTTAACGTAGCTTTGCTTTCAATACTGGGACTTGCTCTTATTTGGATGCAAGGTTTGCTTAAGCTTCCTAAACACGAAAGCAAATTGCGTGAAGAAAGGAAAGAAACAATTTATGAGTTGAGGAACAGGATCAGGACGCTGGGCATAGATGAGAAGCTAATCCGAGAGCACGAGGAAGAGGAAGAAATGCTGAGAAGAAAACACAGGGAAGAACTTGAACGGCTTAAAGATGCGGGCATAGAAGAAAGGACAAAAATAGAAGAATTGCACAAAAGGGAAGAGGAAGAGCTTCTTGCAAGACACGAAAAAGAGGAGAGGCTTCTGCTGGAAGGAAAGCCGGAGAAGGCAAAGGAAAGCAACGCTCTGCTGTGGACCTTTGTTCTGGTCCTTGTTCTCTTTACCTTCCTTACAAGGATAATCAACATAGGTATAGCGCCAAAATTCTTTGAGTTTGACCCTTACTTTGACATGTTGAGCACAGAATCTATTTTGGTGTTTGGCTACCAGTATTTGCACGATTTTTCTGCATGGCCTGTACTGACTGCAGGCTCCCCGCACAGAATACAGCCGATAGTGCCCTATTTAGAAGCATTTTGGTACCAGTTAGCAAACATCGCTAAAGCATCAGCGACCTCAGTAAGTACTGCTTTGCTTAGCTATGTGAGCAGCTTCTATCCTCCAATAACAGCAGCAATGCTTGTGTTCGTTGTTTTCATGTTCCTGTACCATGAATATGGCAAGATCCCAGCAATATTTGGCAGTGTTCTGGTCGCATCAATGCCCGTAATCGTGACCACCTTCATTGCTGGAGAGCAACTTCTAGAACCATGGGGCATTTTTACTTTATTCTTCTTTTATGTGACATACGCACTTGCTGTTAACAACCCTAAGGATCTTAGGCTTGCTGTTTTGGCCGGCGTAGCCTTTGCATCAACTTTCTTAGGCGCCCACTACTACACTGTTGACGCAGGCGTTCTAGCTCTGTACATCTTGCTTCAAGGCATCGTTGATTTGATAAGACATGGCAAGATTTCGAATGACTTTTACAAAATGAATGCTACAGTGCTTGCAGTGATTGCCATTTTCCTGGCGCTCTACCAACCATACAGAGCTACTCTTGAGGAAAAGATACCGAACATTTTTGGCGTGCCAATAACGCTAGGTTTTGCGCTGTACGCACTGATAATAGTCGCAATAGCCGATTTGATCGTGAGGTATGCAACGCCCAAGCTGGAGAGAAGGACTTCGCTCGTTTATGCAATTTCAATCGCCTCGGTTATAGGAATAGCAGGAGTTGTTGCAGCATATGTTAAGGGCGGGCTTAGAAAGTATGAAAAGCAGTTTGCGAGATACTCCGTTCTGGTGCTGCTTTTCTTCCTTGTCTTGGTTTTTGCCTTTGCTACCCCAGTGCACAAAGCACTGACTTCCTACCTCGCATTGAGCAAGCACTTCACTTCACCTTCTTCGCCTCTTTTCATGACAGTGCAGGAATTCGCACCCACAGGATTCGGTTACGATTTCGCAGCAGGTGGCTTTGGCATAATCGGGATAAACGCTATTGTCTGGTTTGTGCTAATCCTCTTCATAATAGTGTCTATTCTATCTATAGTCTATCGTGATTCTAGGGTCAGCCTGCTCTTTTTGGCAGCAACGCTGCCTCTAGCCTATGCAGCGATGATCGAAGTCAAGTACTTGCCTCATTTCGGGGCGGCATACACAATTATGCTGAGCATGATAGTAGGCGAAGTTCTTATGTTGATGAAGAAAAGAGGAATGAAACTCGATTTCTCAAACAAATACTTTACTGCATTTGTCATCTTCCTTGTTTTGGTGATGCTTGCAGAAGCAGTGCCAACCTTTGTAAATATATTCAGCGGTTATGCTGAAAGGAACAACTGCACCGCAATGGCTACCCCTCCGCACGTAAATTCAATAGGCTACGACATGTTCTGCAATCTAGTTCCAAACTACTGGCTTAATGCCACTGCGTGGATGAGGCAGAACGTAGGTCCTTATGGGCCTCGCATACTTTCTTGGTGGGATTACGGGGACTGGATAAACTGGTTCGGCAACAGCAACGCTGTGCTGAGAGGAGACAATGCAGTGCCAACATTAGACTACGCCACAGCTGCAAGGTATGTACTCGGGCCTCAAGATGGCTACGGTCCTGCAAACCTTGCAAACTTCTCAGATTCAGTGCAGGCCAAATATGTCTTGTTTGACAACGCCCTTACACAGAAATGGGGCGCACTCGATTTCCTTGCATGTGTTCACATAAACCAAACTAGCATGGCATTCGCTAAGGCAGCAGCAAATGGCACTAACCAGCCATATGTGCTTGGCACTTCTCAATGCGAAATAAAGCACGATCCTGCAATCTTGTTGCTTCCTTTGCAAGCAACCTCTCTAAGCGCTTTCTGTGCGCCGATAAAATCTCTAGGCAATGAAACTTTGCTCAAAGGAATAGTGCTAGTAGGAGACACGCTAACAAACATAACTTACTGCGTACCTTCAAACTTCACGCGTTACACCTATCTTTATTATCCGAACGGGACTAGATCAAATGCAGTGCTCGTACCTACTTCACAGTTTTACCAAGGTAGCTTAACGATTTCAGGCATTCCGTACATATCTTTCATGCTGCTTTACTTGCCAAACGCAAATGGCACGGTATCTGCGCCTTCTGAATTTTACCAATCAAACTACTACCGCGGCTTCTATCTAGGCAAGCTTCCTGGGTTCAAGCTTGTTTACCCAAGCAACTTTACAGGCATAAATTACATAAACGGCACATACCCTGTCGTTATATACGAGCTTGAGAACTTTACCGGCACCTTGCCGCAGCACACGCCAAAGCCAAGCTGGGTGCACAACAACTACACAATGCCTGGCTGAGCTTATAAAAGTGAGCGGAAAAACCCACGATTTCAATCGTGGGATGAAAGCGAACAGAAGAATATATAGACTTTTACACCGCAATAAATATGGTCGTCATGAAAATTGCATATAAATATCGTGCGTATCCTTCAATGAAGCAGAAAGAAACACTGAACAAGCAGATGTATCTTGCAAAAGAACTCTATAATATGCTCCTTGAAAAGTCAAAGGCATATTACAAGGAAACAGGCAATACCCTCACGGAATACAGAATGAATGTATGGCTTACGCAGATAAAGAAGGAAAAGC
>JBMFIM010000002.1:0-56412 GCA_049976305.1 Candidatus Micrarchaeia archaeon
ATTATGATTGCAATGATAAGTATTGCCCAGCTGTATGTCAGCAAATATTCCATTGCAGACTGGGCCTTCTTCTCTCCTAAAGATCTAGAAGTAGCTTTAACACTGCCTCTACGCCTTGCCCCTCCAGATCTGCGCCTGGGCATTGCCTCGATATTAAATGAATAAAAAGGTATTTAAAAGTATTTTTGCGAAATCAAAATGAAATTAAATGAAAATATTACCTGTAATCCTATTCGCTACATTACTTGCGTTCGTAATTGCAGAACCTTATCAGCAAGTATTGCGTAACCAGCAACTTTCCAATTTTAGCATACAGGCCAATGTTTCAGATATGAGCATACTTTGCCAGAATACTACTTTTGAAGGAGGCAAAATAACTGCTATGGTAAATGATATCAATGTGTCCTTTCATAATTGTAGCTTTGTAAACGCCAGTTTTTTATTAACGCCGCATACCAGCATATTTCTTATAAGCCCAAAAAATCGAAAATAGCTAAGTTAGACATTGCGAATACCTCTAACCTAACCGTGGCGTATTATCTCACTATTAATGTCTTCCATCCTTATGGATGCAACACCACAACTTGTAAATGCTACATGCACTACTGGCTTGCTTATAAAGGGTCGCGATATAAACATATTTTGTGATAACGGCACGATAAATGATACGGAATAGCAATACTCAACTCACGCAACATAAACAGATATGGTTGAGCAAAACATAATAAATATAACCAATGTCAACACAACTTATTTTGATATGCAAACTAACAGAGCATATCCAGGAGGGAAATTAGAAGGTTTCGAGGCAAATGCTGAAAAAGTGTTCACTATATGTTCATTGTAAATTATAGAAATTCTACATACAGCGAAACAATAGAGAACATAAGTGTGACAACATCGGGTTTTAGCATCGTAAAGGTTGTACCTGCTCTGCCATCAATCATACAACCAAATAGTGCCAAACATTTAATCTAGTAATCAGTCTTCCTAATACGTCATATGCAGGTCCTCTAAATTTTCTAATTCTTTATAAAGTAAATTATGCGACTAATTCAAGCAATGGGTAATAAAAATTTATACAAAAACAAAATCGAAAACAAACAGAAACAAGGGTCAAAGGTAAACTTAAAAATTAATAATTAAGCAGTTTAAATTTTCTCTATGGATCTCAAGAATGCAAAAGAGCTTTTTAGGCTTATGCGAATTGAACATAGCCTAATGCTTGTAATTGCAGTGATAGCTGCAGAGCTTATTGTAAAGGGCATGCCAAACCTTCCAACACTAATACTAAGTCTTATAACGCCAGTGTTTGTGAGCATGGGCTCCTTTGCTATAAACGATTATTTTGATATAGAGGTAGATAAAGCAAACAAAAAAGACAGGCCACTTGTAATAGGAACAGTAACACCAAAACAAGCGCTTTACGCTACTGCTATTGCAATGATCATAGGGGTAGTGGCAAGCATACCTATAAATTTTTACGCGTTTTTAATAGCCCTCTCGTTTGCTCTACTTTCTATAGCATACGCCTATAAATTGAAGGAGATCCTTTTTTGGGGAAATGCTTATGTGGCGTTTGCGATGGTGATACCATTCATATATGGAGATTTCGTTGTAAGTACACACTTTGCCTATAGCATAATTGTAGTGTCTGTCATGATATTCTTTGCCGGCCTTGCTAGGGAGATACATGGAACAATAAGGGATTATACCGGAGACGTAAAGGTAAGAAACGCACACACTATACCAAAAGCAATAGGCAAAAGAGGGGCATCACTACTTTCTCTTCTCTTCTATTTTATTGCAATAGGCATAAGCATATATACCGCACTTGCCGTAAGGCCTTTTGCACTAAATATTTTATACATTGTTTCTATCGCCATCACAGACATATTGCTACTGTATGTGGCTTTAGGATATTTAAACAATGAAACCGAAGAGTTTTATAGAAGGGCGAGAAACATAAGTTTGTTGGCAATGGCCATAGCACTACTCGGTGTATTAATAAGCGCGGCACTCCCCGAAATTGCATTGTGACTTCTTCCCATCGTAAGCGGGTGGGATCAAGTGGAGACTCAAAAAGTATTGAAGCATTTTGAAGGTTTCATGCAATTCGTCGCTTGTGAAACATTACCATGCTTCTCACTACTTCCTAAATGTTTATATTATTTCTTCAACGAACAATAGTTAGATCATTTGTATCGACTAAAAAGCCTAGAAAAAGGTAGCGCAGGTTTAAAAACTAAAACTGTTGACTATTTGACCTTGCTTTCGATTACCGCGCACCCTACCGTTGTCTAACGCGCTTGTTTTTACCTGAATTGTCCTTCTCAGTGCTCCTCACTAGCTGCGCAAGCAACACAATAAGCACGCATGCAAGCAATATAACCATGATCAGCATAAGGTAAAACATCATGCTGATTTCGTTGCTCAGTTCGCTGACCTGCTGCAAAAGCATAGGACTTGTCTGGCTAAAGTTGCTAATAATGAAAGCCTTGGCTATTTCTATATTTGCCTGTTCAATCGACTTAGCAAGAAGAGAAGTAGTGTAAGCTGTTTTGAGGTCATTGCTCTGGCCAAGCCGGTATTCGTTTAAGTAGAATAGTGCCTGGCCGGCAAACTCGTAAGGCCAAATGCCAGAAAGGCTTGCGTCTATGTTTGCAAGCGTTGCGTTTACAAGCTGAGCGCTTGTCATGTTAGAGCCTGCAAGAGGATTAGCCAATGCAGAAGCATATGCTGCAGCGTAGAGCGCTTCGGCGTAATTGCCGGCGTCAAAGCTCTTCACAGCAGTATCTAAATATAGGTTAGCACCATAAGGCTCTGCCTTTGCTATAGCACTGGCTGCTTCCTGCTTAAGCACAGGCGCAAGGCTCACATAATTGCCAGGCAGTGATGCAGAAATGTTGTAAAGCTCCTGCGCCGCCTTGCACCATGCAAGAGCTTCGGCGCCATAGTAGAGAGCTTCTATGTAGCTATCGCTTGTTACCTCTGGCGAGCTGAGCAAAGCTTCCGCTTGCTCAAGGGTTTCGTTAGCGAAATCCTGCCTCAACTCTCCTCCTATAACGTATTCATAGTTTGCATTTGTAAGCAGAGGAGGAACAAGCGAAGAACAATAAGTGGCAACATTGCTAAGCACAGAGGAAGCGCCTGTAGCGGTATAGTTAGCCTTATTTGCCAATGTGAAAGCCTGCAGGTATTGCAAGAACGCAAAGTCTGCTGCAGTGTAGGCGTAGCCCTTGCTTGCTATTTCTTCATACCTTTGCTGGTTTGCTAGCATCTGCGCTTTTGCTTGGTTGAAAACGCTGGGCACGCTAGAAATCTCAGAGCTAGTAAAGTTGAGCGTGAAGTTCACAAGCTCGTCGAAGGCGCTAGTGTTGCAGCTAGTGCAGCTGAGGTTCATGGTGCTAAGCTTGCTAAGCTCGAAATGCTGCGTTATGTTGTATTGCATAGGCGTTGCTGGCTCGATGCCGAAGGCAAAAGTCAATGCTTGGCTTATGTTGCTTACTTGCTGTATCGGTATGCTGAATAGGCTTTGAGAGATGTAGTAGAGTAGCTGCTCTATAGTGCCGCCAGCGGTGGCGTTTGGAAGCAGGAAGAAGCGCATGTGGCCTTGCGATGCTGCTTCTGCCTTGTCGTAAACTCCTCCTATTAGGCCTATGGTACCGTTTGACTCTATGATGCCAGAAACAGTAAAGTTGCTTAGAAGTTGCCTATGCTCAAGCGCAGCGATGGTGAGAAGGGTAAAGGCTGTGCCTGCACTCGGACCTGAAACACTTACATTTCTGTCGTGTATTACAAATGAGAAGTTGTACTGAGATTGGTTAACTCCTAGATAGCTGCACGCTGTTGCAACTGCTTGCTTTGCCGAAGCTATGGTGCTGTAGCCTACTGACGAAGGACCGCTTATGCTTACTACGCCTGTACCTGCGGTAAGATTGAGCGTTATCTCTGTCAGGGTTCCTGTGCTCGTGCTTGAAAGCACAGCTGGAGCATGTATGAGCGTTGTATAGGCAGCGCTTATGCCAAAGAGCACTGCCAACAACAAGAAAGGCTGAAACCTCATTGCATCTTGTTTATTATAGCATTAAAAATATTAAGGTTAATCGCTCCCTTCTGCTTTTATTTGCTAAAAGTCGGAAATTGTTGTCTGCTTGCGTTCGCTGACCTCTTCCCCATTCGCTCCAAAAATATCCACCACCCCGAAAACACCGTCATAACCTGGCTTCACATGCACCTGCTCCTTCCTTACCCTTTCTACTGCGGCAGCCACGCTTTTATCTAGCCTGCCAAGCTCCTCTGTGCTTGCCTTAAGCAATACGTTGAACTCGCTTCCAAAGACCTTTACAAATTCAGCATAAAGCCTCGCTACCGAAGCAGAGCTTTCTGGCTTGCCTATTATCTTAGCAATCAGCTCAGCAAGTGGCACTGCATGCACATAGGGCCTGGCACCTTGTGGAACAAAGCCTGCGGGCCTGTCGGCAAGATCGTCTATTCTGTGCAATACGCCTAAGGTAAGGGGCCTGCCGCATACAGGGCAAATGTTGTTGTATTTCTTCGCCTCCTCAGGGGAAAGCGAGATGCCGCACTTCCTATGGCCGTCGTAGTGGTATTTGCCTTCTTCTGGATAAAACTCTATAGTGTATTTTATCCTTTTCTCCTTTATTGCGCTGGCTATTGCATCAAACGAAAGCTCGTTGGGCTCTAGCTCAAATACAGTTGCTTCTCTTCCTATCTTTTGAGGCGAGTGGGCATCGCTTGTAGAGACTAGCGCAAAGGGATCGTTGGCGGATACCCGCCAATTCATTGGCGGATCGCTTGAAAGGCCTGTTTCCAATGCGTGTATATGCTTGACCTGCTCTTCATAGGCCTCTGCCATAGAATCATAGCCGGATATAGAACCGAAGACGCCATACCACGGGGTCCATGCATGCGCTGGAAAGACTATTGCCTTTTCGCTTGCTTCTTTGACCTGCTCAACTAGCTCAGCTGGAGACATGCTAAGCATGGGCCTGCCGTCTAATGCCAAATCGCCAAACTTGCTTAGCCTGTCGCTTATTTGCTCTGCCTCTTCAAGGCTTGGTGCAAGTATGCAGTGGTGGACGCGCTTTGTGTTGCCAGAGCGGTCAAAAGGCTTGGGCTTGCTCCCTTTTGCGTCTATCGTCGCAACCTCTACACCGATAACAAACCTGACATTTGACTTTGTATCCTTAAGTTTGTAAAGCCCTCGCTCAGCCTGCTCCAGATTCTGCTTAAGAAAAGAAAACCATGCAGGGTGGGTGAAGTCACCTGTAGAGATTATGCTTATTCCCTTCTCCTCTGCCGCTTGCTGCATATGGATTAGGTCCATATGCTCGCTGGTAGCTGCGGCGTATTTGGAATGAAGGTGCAAATCTGCTATGTACTCCACGTCAGCCACTTTTTGTTACTCCGTTTCTTGGGCAAAGGTTCTTGCTGTTTGGCCCTAAAATGCACTTGCTGCACAAAGGAACCATAGACTGGCAAACTGCCTTGCCATGATCTTTGAGCACATATGCGAAGTTGTGCCAATACTTCTTGTCTACTACCTGCATAAGGTCCTGCTCTATCTTGTCAGGGTCCTTGTTCTGGCTAAGCCCTATCCTGTAGGCAAGCTTTATTACCCACGTGTCTACTGGTATGCCTTCCACTATGCCATAAGCGTTAATCAGTATGCTGTTTGCTGTCTTCCTTCCTATTCCTGGAAGTGAAAGAAGGTCTTGCATGCTGTTTGGCACCTTGCCGCCGAACTTCTCTTCTATGATCTGGCAGGCTTTTATTATGTTTTTTACCTTGTTGCTGGCGAAGGTTACTGGCCTTACTATAGCAAGAAGGTCTTCAGGCTTAGCGTTCGCATAATCCCGTGCTGTCTTGTACTTTGCAAAAAGCTTTGGGGTAACCGCGTTTACCACAGTATCTCTAGTTTGAGGCGAGAGCATAGCTGCTACAAGCAGCTCTATAGGAGTTGAGAAGTTCAAATAGTACTTTGCGTCTTTGTATTCTTTCTCCAATATTTCAACTACCTGCTTTGCCTCTTCCTTGCTCAAAAGCTTGAAAGCCACCAAATCACCTTATAGCTTGTAGCCTATGTCCCTTACAAACTTCCTCCTCTGTGCCTTGTCCTCTTCTTTTTCTATTCCTTTCGAAGCTGAGCCGTCTACCACGCCCAGTATTGCCCTGCCTTGATCAGTCTTTGCTACTATGACCTCTACCGGGTTTGCAGTCGCGCAGTATATCCTCGCCACCTCGTTTACATTCTTCAGGGCGTTTATTACATTTATCGGATAAGCATTCTTGAAAAGTATGAGAAAAGAGTGCCCTGCGCCGATTTTAAGCAAATTGGACTCAGCAAGTTTTTGAAGCTCTGCGTTATTGCCTTCGCCCCTTACCAGGCATGGCCCGCTTGCTTCTGCAAACGCCACGCCAAATTTTACCCCTGGCACCGAATTTACCATCGCTTCGTAAAGGTCTTCTATGGTTTTTATAAAGCCTGCATGGCCCAGCACAAGCTGGGTTTCAGAATCTTTCTCTATTTTTATTACCTCGGTTTCGAGCATAATATTACTTTGGAAAGAAAAGATTAAACAATTAACTTAGCTGGAGCTTTCAAAAGCCTTAAAAATATTAAGCAAGCTAGTTGATTAACATGCAAGTAAAAGAAATCATGCAAACGCACGTTGTTGCGGTAAACGCCAATGCAAGCATAGGAACAGCAATTAAGCTTATGTCAAACGCCCACGTTTCACTTTTGCCTGTCCTCAACGGCTCTAAGCTTGCTGGCATACTGACAAAGGAAGAGGCACAGGCTGAGCCTGAGAGCAAAAGAGTCGGCAGCTTGCAGCTTAGGCTTCTTTACGTCACAGAAAACGATCCTGTTGAAAAAGCTGCAAAAATGATGGTAGAAAACTCAATAACAAGGCTACCGGTAGTAAGCGAAGCGACAACGCTTCATTGCGTAGGCGTGGTAACTAGCACAGACATAGTGAAAGCACATAAAGAAGACAAAGAAGAAAACGCCACGCACTAGCGTAGCTAAAAATTTACCTTGCTAGGGTTATTTCTATTGTGCTGACCTTTGACTTTGTACCGTCCTCGTTCTGTAGTTCTTCGGAGCTTATTGATATGTTCTCAACTCTGACGTCCTGCAGGAACTTGTTCCTTGATATCTCTGCCACGTCTACTGCCCTGGAGATTGTGTTGCCCCTAGCCTTTATTTTGACGTTTTTTGCTCCATTGTTGAACTGCGTTACTACTGCTAGTACGTAGCTCATTGCTGGCTTTTTGCCAACGTATACCACATTCTCTGGTATACCCTCTTTCTTTTCCTGTTCATTTGCTTGATTTTCCGCCATAGTTGTCACCTTATAATTACATAAGGTCTTTTACCCTTATAAATCTATATGTGCGGCTCTATTTGGCGTTAAACTATGAGTTGCAGTGCGTATTTAAGCTTATATCCTTATAAGAATAAAGGCAAAAGCATGCAATCGCAGATAACGTTTCTTGGAGGGGCTAGAGAGGTTGGTAGGTCGGCCATACTGCTAGAAGGCGAGAAGCACATACTGCTAGATTATGGCATAAAGCTTGACCATAAGACTGACTACCCGCTAAGAGTAAAAACAAAGCTTGATGCATATGTGCTAAGCCATGCCCATCTGGACCACAGCGGATTTGCGCCCATACTTTATTCAGGCAATTATGTGGATGCCTATGGTACGCCGCCTACGATAGAGCTTACAAGGCTGCTTATAGAAGACGCCTTAAAAATAAGCAGAAGAAACAGGCAGAAGCCAGCATTCTCCAAAGGGGATTTGAGAAGGTTCGAAAGGGCGTACAAGCCACTTGACTATTATTCGGAAATAGACGTTGGCGATTACACAATAAGCCTGCATGATGCAGGCCACATAACTGGCAGTGCAATAACTCTAATCGAGAATAGGCGGACAGACAAGCGATTAGTATATACTGGCGATTTCAAGCTAGAAGCTCAGACGTTGCAGAAAGGGGCAGAGGTAGTAAAAAGCGACATTCTTATTACAGAATCAACCTACGCTGACAGGGAGCACCCTGATAGGTCTGCGCTCATAAAAAGCTTTGTTGAAGAGGTGAAAAGCATAATAGACAACGATGGTACTGCATTGGTGCCTGTGTTTGCAGTGGGCAGGGCGCAAGAGATATTGACTATACTCTACCAACACCACCTCATAGACTATGCAGTAATAGATGGAATGGCTAAACACGCAAGCGAGATTGTAATGCGCTATCCTAACTATAGCGTAAATGAAAGCATGCTTCTAGCAGCTATGAAAAATGTTACATGGATAGGCACTGAGAGAAGCAGGAAAAGTGTAACAAGCCCAGCTATAGTGGTCACCACCGCCGGCATGCTCAATGGAGGCCCTGTGCTAGATTACATACTTGATCTTAACAAAAAGTCAAAAATCTTCCTTACTGGCTACCAACTAGAGGGCACAAACGGCCGGCGCCTACTCGAGGGTAAGCCCATAGTAATAGACAATAGGAAATATGCTATAAAAACGCCCGTGGCCTATTACGACTTTTCAGCGCATGCGGGCAGAAGCGATCTGTTTGAATATGTAAGAAGAAGCAATCCTGAAAAAGTTATATGCGTACACGGAGATGCGAACGTGGCATACAATTTTGCAGAGAGCTTGAAATTGGAAGGGTTCGATGCTGTAGCTCCACAAATAGGAGAAAGCGTAAAAATAGAATTCTAGCGGTCAGCTCTGCTGTTCGTTGCTTAGACCTTGGGAATTTGCATCGGCGTTGTCTGCCTTCTTCAATATTTCTATTTTTCCATATTTGCCAGGGGAAAGCTGCGGATTGCCCCTAAATTCGTTTACATAGCCGTTTGTTACCTTTATTCTATCCCCTACGTTTATCGAAGAAGCATAGTCCTCCCAAAGAGATATTGCTATGCTTCCGCTATCGTCGCTTAGCACAGCATCGGCCACATTGAGCCTCTTGCCATATTTTGTAATTACCTCTCTCGGCTCACTCTTTTCTGTTATTATCCCTTCAACTTCGACGTTGCTTGCGCCAGCTTTTAAGTCAATGATCTTCATAAAATTCACCAATCAATTAAGGAGTTATGTCGCATAACCTATAATAACTTTTGCTTTTCGGGATTTGACGAGAAGTTTACCTGCTTCACGTAGTCCACTACCTCCAAAAGGTTGTTTGCCCTTTTTATTGCGTGGTTGTAAAAATTTGGGTCTTCGCTCTTATAGGCTATTGTTGGAAACGCCTTGGCAACTTCTACATCGTAGCCGTCTCCAACAAACAATACTTCGTCTTTCCTAACATTAAGCCTTTTTATTAGGTTCTTTATTACCTTGACTTTGTCCATTTCGTTTCCATCTAAGATGTGTGATGTGTGTTTGAACGCTTTGTTAGGAAAAGCAAGTATGCCAACAAGCTTGTCACCGGTATTAAACAAAGCGATCGGCGCATGAACCCTGCTAAAATTGTCTTCTTTAAACTTTTCGTTGACCTTTGCTGCTACTCCTCTCGCAATCACGTCAGGTGCCAGCGTTACAATATGGACTTCTATGCCCATGGCAAAAAGTGCAGCTACTGTTTCCCTTACATTAGGCTCTAAAGGCACCGTACTGGCAACCTCTTCGAATACGCTCTTAGGCAAGCCTGTAAGAAGGCCGAGTTCTATGCCATGCTCTTCCTTTGGGTTAAGCCTCAACAAACTTTTGACAGCGAACAAATCATCGACGTCGTTTTGCTCTTTGACAAGCCGCCATGTGCTTTTAGGAGTTACAAGCACACCATCCTGATCGAATATGACCAATTTTATCATGCTATCCCCAAGCGGGCATGACGGGATTTGAACCCGCAACCACTCGGTCCGAAGCCGAGCGCGCTGTCCAAGTTGCGCCACATGCCCTAATTATTGCTCGGCTTCCACCTATAAATACCTACTCCTCTTCTCTTTCTATGGGCTCGAGCCCATCGGCAAATTCCTGCTTAATCAATGGAAGAAGGCGCTTGTATCTCATTTTGTCTGTTTTTGGTATTGGCAGGTTCAGAAGCAACATGGAGAATGTGTGCTCTTCTATTTTTTGTGACATGACTTCCCTTATCTCGTCCTCGGTGATATCTTTCCAGCTTTCGTTTATTGCATGCATAGCTTCATCTACTACTGCCTCTTTATTCAAAGGTTCGCCGTGCATGAAACGATATATGTGCCAACAATGGCTAGAGGAGAGTAGCGCAAAAATCCTTGCCCGATCTACAATCTCCTCTTCTTCCCTGCTTATTTCCTTCTTCTTTCCAAGCTTCTGTACTTCGGTTGTAAATAGGGCGTATTTGTTCAATACGGACCTATTGGGCATGTTACCCATATTATTTTCTCATGCAATATTTAAATAGATATTGAACAACTCAGCGTATCATTGCATGTACAATCCGAATAGGAAATAAATATAAACCTTAACTGGAAAATAATCATGTGGTTTTATGATAACAGGATTGAGTGTAGTGAGTGTAGCTGCGAATAGACCAAGCCCAGAGACCATAACAAACATGAAGTTCAACATAAACTTCGATGACGTAAAAGTGGAGAACGACAATGTGGAGATTTCATACACCTTCACAACAACCTACGAAGGCGGCGAAAACAACAGCAAGAACGTAGGTGACTTGAAGATCGTAGGAAAGGTTTTCATGAAGGAGGACAAGAAAAGAGCAGAAGAGATAAGTAAGAGCTGGAAAGAACAGAAAACCTTGCCTATAGACTTGGCAGAGGACTTGATAAACCTGCTCAACTTTGAGTGCGGCTCAAGAGGAACCCTGCTGGCATGGAGCGTAGGGCTTGTAGCCCCATTGCCTTTGACTAGGGCAAAGCTGCAGCCACAAGGCCAGGGTCAAGCTCAATAACTTATTTCTTAACTTTCTAAGCTTAACCATGAGGATAGAGGGGCTGCTACTAGACATAGACACACTGGCAGAAGACGGTAAAAGCGTAATAAGGCTTACTGTAAAGACGAAAGATGGCATTGTCACACTCTTCGATACTTCTTTCCTGCCTTACCTTTACCTTCTCCCGAGAAACTCTGAGCTTAACGAAGAGACAATATCCTCCTTAAAGTTTCCCAATGGTACTGGCATAGCAGAAATAGCAAAAGTGGAAAAGATAAAAATGCAACTTCTCAACAAAGAGGTAATGGTTTTCAAAGTTTACGCGCACAACGCAAAGGACATACCCACCTTTAAAGAATACTTGCAGGAATTTGGCACCTGCTACGAATACGATATTCCTTTTTGGAAAAGATACCTTATCGATAAGGACATTTCTCCCATGCTCGGCATAAGCGTAGAGGCGAAAGAAGAGAACAACAGGCTTGTTGTTGAAAGCATAGAAAGCACTCAAGCAGATGACATCGACCTCAAACATATATGCTTCGACATAGAGACGTACAACCCTAAGAAGGTTCCTAGACCAAAGGAGGATCCAGTCATACTAATAAGCTTAGCAAATGAGAGTATTGCGAAGGTTATCTCTGCAAGGCATATAAACAGAGATTTTGTAATAGAGGTGAAAAACGAAAAGGAGCTGATAGAGAAATTTGTGGAAATTGTAAAAAGGGAAGACTTTGACATAATCGCTGGCTACAATTCTTCGAACTTCGACATACCTTATCTTATTGAAAGATCTAAACGCGTTGGAGCAAAATTCGAATTGGGCAGATACCCTGAGGAGGTGGCAAGTCAGCATCACGGTCTCCTCGAGCTTGTAAAAATACCGGGAAGGATAAATATAGATCTTTTCAACACTGCAAAATTTGTCGCAACAGTTGGCACTGCCGAATACTTGATAAAGGTAAACACCTTCACGCTAGGAGAGGTCTACAAAGAGCTTATGGGGAAGGAAAAGAAAACAGTAAACAAGGAAGAAATCTTCAAGCTTTATGACTCAGAAGGCATTACCCCACTCGCTGAATATTCACTTGATGATGCCCTGTCAACAGAAGAGCTTTATAAGTTCTTCATGCCTCTTGAGATTGAAATAGCAAAGCTTTGTGGCACCACGCTGGCAGAGACTGCAGTTTCGACAACTGGGCAGCTTGTAGAATACCTGCTAATGCGCTACGCCCATAGAAACAATCAGCTAATACCGAACAAGCCCAGCGACGAAGAAATAGAAGAAAGGCTGTCAACAAGCTTTGAAGGGGCATATGTAAAAACTCCGGCAGCGGGCATATATAACAACCTGGCCGTACTCGACTTTAGAGGCTTGTACCCTTCAATAATCATAGCCCACAACATAGACCCTTCAACCATAACCGACGCTTCTGATGACGCATTTGTCGCTCCTACAGGAATAAAATTCAAAAAAGAGCCGAAAGGAATAATCCCTACGGTGCTAAAGATCCTCATAAAGGAAAGAGAGGGTGTAAAAAAAGAATACAAGCGGCATCCGGAGAACAAGGCGCTAGGCGCTAGGTCTCAGGCTTTGAAGATAATTGCAAACTCTTTCTACGGCTATCTCGGCTATGCAAGGTCCAGATGGTATTCAAAGGAGTGCAGCTCGAGCGTAACAGCCTATGGCAGGGAGTATATCCAGAAAACAATAGCGATGAGCGAAGCAGCAGGCTTTCAAGTAATCTACTCTGATACCGATAGCGTAGTACTGCTTCTTGGAAACAAAACCAAAGATGACGTTCTTGCATTCTTGAAGCAAGTAAACGCATCGTTGCCAGAGTCTATGGAGCTAGAGCTCGAGGATTTCTACGTGCGTGGCGTATTCGTGGGCAAGCGAACAGGCGAGATGGGCGCGAAGAAGAAGTATGCCCTTCTCTCTGAATCGGGCAGGATAAAAATAAGGGGCTTCGAGCTTGTAAGAAGGGATTGGTCAAACATCGCTAGAGAAACTCAAAAGAAAGTGCTTGAGGTTATACTCAAAGAAGGCAGCAAGGACAAAGCAGTGGGCATCGTGAAAGAGACTATCAAAAATCTCAAAGAGGGCAAGGTCAACATAAAGGACCTGGTAATACACACGCAACTCAGGAAAGGCCTCAATTCTTATGATGCCACTTCTCCGGAGCTTGCGGCTGCGCAGAAAGCAATAAAACGGGGAAAACTGCCAAGCGAGTTGGAAGGCACGACGATAGGCTATGTGATAACAAAACACGGCAGTAGCATAAGCGAAAAGGCAGAGCTTGAGGAATACGCACAAGATTATGATGCTGAGTATTATATAAGCCATCAGGTAATCCCAGCTACTTTGAAGATACTGAAGGAGCTTGGCGTAAGCGAAGAAGAGCTTAGAGGGAGTGGCACGCAAAGAAGGCTAGGCTAAATTCACGCCTCTATTACAGTCCCCACAACTTCCTCACCCATTAAGGCTTTTTGCAATCTGCCCGGCACAGTGGCGTTTATAATCATGCATTTTGCTCCATACTTTTTCGCTATCTTGTAAAGAAGCAGAAGCTTTGTGCGCATACCTCCAGTAACGTCTATTTTTAGAGAGCCACCAGTACCTTTCAGCGCTTGCCTTATGTTAGAGCTGTCGATGTGCTCAATGAGCTTTGCATTCTTGTTTATTTTTGGATCTGAATCAAAAACTCCATCTATGTCGCCAGCGGCTATCACTACATCTGGCCTAATCTTAGTCGCAAGGTACTCAAAAACCTGCTCGGTAGAGGCTGCATGCACCCCCTTTACCGAATCAATAAACAAGTCACCAAAAACAACAGGCACAAAACCATAGTTTAGCGCTGAGATTATATTTGCTGGATTCCATGATGTAATTCTGCCATTCTTTGTCAGCCCGCCAGCAGATGGTGGAAACTTTATCGCATTTATGCCGTTTTGGGTCAAAACATCTATTACAATATTGTTAAGCTCGTGCACAGTCTTATGGGCCAGTGCGGCACCGTATGTACTCTCCTGTCCGCTCAATCCTTTCTCAAGTCCGTACTTGTGAACTGCAACATGGCCAAAGGAACCGCTGCCATGCCCTAGCAGCAGCTTGTTTTCTCCTATGCCAACCTTTATCTCCTTAGCCAGCCTGTCTATTTCATTTACTTTTGCAGTATCTGGCTTGGTTGTATCTGTTATTACACTGCCGCCGAGCTTGACAAAGTAAAGAGACACAAAATCATTAAAAAAGCACGCTGCAAGCTTAAATAATTTTTTGAATGCACAAGTTTATCCTCGCTTAAGCCAAAAATTCGGCGGCAAGTTTTTATATTTTCTCTCCCAAAAATAATTGTGGAAAGGCAAAAGTTTGTTGTGAAGTCAAGAGAGGAGATGGGCGACTACATTGCATTGAACTGGCTTGAGCCCAGGCTTTCAAAAAAATTTGGGATAAAAAAGAATCAGATATTTGTAAGAGAGGACTGGTGGATAGATGCTGTGAAAAGGGCTAGGCTCCACACGCACGAACTTGTTGAAATAAACCTAAGGCTAAGGAACAAAATGGGTTATGAGCAGGCGCACAAAATTGCCAACATTTTCGAAAGAAACGCTCTCAAAATAATCAAGAAGGCAAACACACCGATTCCTCTGCCTCCTACGTCACACCGTTAGCGCTAGCTTCTTTTCAAGCTCAAATAGGTCTGCATCTCACGTAGGTATTCTTTCATTTCAAAATTATCAGTTCTGCTCAAAGCCGCATAAGTAAGATAAACGATCCTGTAAGCACTTGTAAATTTGAGCCACTCTGGCACTCTTTCTCTTAATTCCTTCTGGCCGAGAAGACTGAACGCCTTTGCAATAAGCATACTTTGCTTTCTAGGCCTCTCAGTCTGTTCCTCATAGATAAACCTGAGCATCCCATTTTCCAGTGCTTTCTTTACCTCTCCTGAATAATTGCCCAATACTTTGAAAGACTCGCAGACCTCTTCAGGAATCTCGCCTTCGAATTTCCTTATATGCTCCTTTAGTGACTCAGTTTCATAATCTAAATCAACAGTATAGGCTAGCACAAGAAAAAAGGGAAATTTAATTTTTTAAAAGTTGTGCATTGAAAAGTACCCTAGGATAAATTCGGATAAAGAGGAGTCCATGTAGTTTTATTTTTAACTATTCAATATAAAATGATGGGCATACTTAGCCTTCTTGGCCTTTTAGTATTTGATACTCTGGCTTCGTGGATAAGGATGTTCATAGCCCTAGGAGCATCAATACTTCTAGGGCTAGGCATAGGAATCTATGCGGCAAGAAGAGAGACTGCTGAAAAAGTCGTTATACCTATAGTAGACATTCTCCAGACTCTTCCAATACTTGCATTCTTCCCTTTTGTAATTTATGTTATAGTTGCAACCCTGCCCGGCTACATAGGCATAAACGCTGCTGTGATATTCTTGATTATAACAAGCATGCTATGGAACATAATATTTGGAGTTTACGAAGCTGTAAAGACCCTTCCGCAGGAATTCTTGGAACTCGCGGCCCTGTATAAGCTAAACAAGTGGAAAAGGCTTGCAAAAATTTATGTACCGGCAAGTATGTCGAAGGTAATTGACCAATCTACGCTTTCATTTGCTATAGGCCTGTTCTACCTTGTTACTAGCGAGATCTTTTCCACAGCCAACTCCACCTACGCCGTCAAATACGGCATAGGCGTTGAGCTTACGAAGCTTGCAATTAGCAGCAACTTTGCCGCATATGCAATGGGCATAGCTGTATTTATTGCTTTTGTTATTGCAACAAGACTTTTCTTCTTTGCTAAGCTTGAAAAATACTATAACCGCTATAACGCACCGGGCAGACCCAAGCCTTTGGCACAAGCCAGGCATAGGCCGTATGCTGCGTTTGCACACGCAATTGTTACACACCTACCTAAAATAAGGTTCAAAACAGGAAACAAGCAACAGATAGAGAGAGTTTATACGCCAAAACCTGAAAAGAAGATAATTTCTTCAAAAGTCGTAGGATATGCGCTGCTTTCCGTTACAATTTTGCTGATACTATTCTATAGGCCATTCTATGCGAACGAGGGCATAGTACTTGTATCGCTCGCCGCATCTTTTGCAAGGGTATGGCTTGCATTTGCTTTGATAACAGTCATCGCAGTACCCTTAGTCGTATATTTGTTGTTTATGAGCAAACATGCATCTAGCTACCTACTTCTGTTTCAGATCTTGGCCTCCATACCTGCCACAATACTCTTGCCCATCATAGTTACAGCGTTGAAAGGTCTGCCAATGCATGACGAGCTTGTGGCATTTACTGTTTACTTCCTCAGTGGCATATGGTATGTGGTGTTTAGCACTCTTGCGAATAAGGCGTACATACCTACCAGCATGCTCGAAGTTAAACGCATATTCGGAGTCAAAGGTATCGAGGCGTGGAAGAAAATGTATTTCTATGCAATACTCCCTGGCCTCATAACAGGAGCAGTGACAGGCATAGCTGCAGAATGGAACGCAAGCATAGTAGCGGAGTATTTCACAACCTCGGCAATAGGGAGCGGAGCTGTAATAACGAGCGTAGGAATTGGAATAGGCAAACTCCTGGACACATCTCTCGACTCTGGGAACCTAAGCCTTATGCTGCTTGGATTATTAAATCTTACAATCATGATTGTTATTATCAACAGGTTTGTATGGAACAGGCTTTACAGAAAAATTGAAGCTGTAAGCAAGTAAATAAGTAGAGTTAGATGGCGATATTGTGAATCTACTCGACGTGGCTGGAGTTTCATACTTCATAGGCGACCTTGAAATAATAAAAGATGCGACCTTCAAGGCTAATGATGGCGAATTTGTATCGCTCATAGGTCCTTCTGGTTGCGGGAAAAGCACGTTGCTCAGAATAATAGCAGGCCTCATTAGACCTACAAAAGGCAAAGTGATGTACTTGGGAAAGGAGATCGTAGAGCCAATACCAGAAATATCTTTCGTGTTTCAGGATTTTGCACTTCTCCCTTGGCTAAACAACGTGGAAAACGTAGAAATAGGGCTTTCGAGGAGTAACATAAGCGAAGAAGGAAAAAGGGAAAAGGCGCTTGAGATATTGAGACACGTAGGCTTAAGCGGGTTTGAATATGCGTATCCTAATGCGCTTAGTGGCGGAATGAAGCAGAGGGTTGGAATTGCAAGGGCCATAGTATCTGAGCCAAAGATACTTTTAATGGACGAGCCTTTCAGCTCGCTGGATGAATTAACTGCTGAGGCTCTGAGAAAAGATGTTTATACAATGCTCAAAAGCAAAGATAACCCAGTAAGCTCGGTAATAATGGTAACGCATAATGTTGAAGAAGCGGTTGAACTTTCAGACAAGATTGTTGTAATGGCTCAAAAGCCATCTTATGTAAAGAAAATACTTGAGGTTAAATTGGGCAGACCGCGCAACAAATACAGCAAAGAATTCAGGGACTATGTCAACACAGTTTACAAGCTTCTTACTGCATAGCCTATTTCACGATTTCCTGCACAAACGCCGGGTAGACGTGCCTTATTCCTTTTATGTCCTCGATCTTTTTCACAAACTCGTTAGCTTGGCTGGATTTCACTGCTGCAACAAAAATCGCCACATGGTCACCGGTAGTAGTGTATAGCTCGTTTACTTCGGGCAACCCCTTAAGCTTGAGTATGACACTATTGAAACTCTCAGGAGAGATGTCGAGGCCTACAATCATGTGAGTCTTATCGAGAAGGTGGTATTTTATCCTTGCCTTGTAACCTACAACTATGCCGCTTTGCTCCAAAACCTTTATGCGCCTCCTTACCGCTCCTTCGGTAAGCCCGACCTTGTCTGCTATTTCCTGATTAGTCATCTTAGCATTTTTCTCCAGCATGCCCAGCAACTTTTCATCTATAAGATCAATCATGAAAACACATAGACTTAATTGCATGCACAGATTTATATATTTTTCGTAGTAAATATTACTAAAATAGGAACAAAATTTACTGAATTTTGATTTTATATTGCGATAAGGTGAGAAAATGGAAATTGGAAAACCCGTTCCGGAGTTTACTGCGAACACGTACTTTCCAGAAACCAAGGAAATAAAGCAAATACACCTAAGCGACTACAGAGGGAAGTGGGTAATACTTGCCTTCTACCCTGGCGACTTTACTTTCGTCTGTGCGACTGACTTGGAGGCAATAACCGAAAAGTACAGTGAATTCAAGAAAGCTAACGCACAGGTCTTTGCCATAAGCACAGATAGCGTGTATTCGCACAAGGCATGGAGCGATACATCGCCGAGAGTAAGCAAAAGCCCAGTGCCTATGATAGAAGACTACAAAAAGGAGATAACCTCTGCCTACGGATTCTTGAATACAGACACTGGTGCGGCGAGAAGGGGGTTTGTAATGATAGACCCTGAAGGAAGACTGCAGTACTATGCTGTGTTCAACGACGCTCTGGGAAAGGACATAGACCATATGATCACAGCACTCAATGGCCTTCGTGTAATACATGACACTCCGGTAGAGAAAGGCCATATATGCATAATACCTGCAAACTGGAAGCCAGGACAGAAGCCGATGGATATAGAGATAGTAAGGGATATAGGCAAGCTTTAGTTTTATTTTATTTTCTTCCTTTTCTTTCTTCTTTTCAACTTTCTGAAAGTACTAAAAGCCTTTATGCTCAATTTTATTTGGTAGCGTGCGCAATGTGCTAGAAAAGCTAATCGCTGGAAAGTGGATAGCAGGGCCAGACGTAGAGGATGCAATAGAAAGGTCGATGGCGCTAAACAAGCTCGGCATAAGAACAATCATCAATTACCTCGGCGAGGAGTTCAAAAGCGAGGACAAGGTAGAGGACGCAATGGCGACATATGCTAAGCTAATCAAGGAAATAAAAAGAAGAAGAGTGGAGGGCGACATATCGGTCAAGATAACTCAGCTTGGGCTCAGAATAGGCAAGGCTTATGCTACAAAAAACTACCTCAGGCTTGCAAGTCTTGCAAAACCAATCTTTCTATGGCTCGACATGGAATCAAGCGATACAGTAGATGCTACAATTGGTGCGTATGAAAAGGCACTGCATCTAGGAAATGTGGGTATATGCCTACAAGCATATCTGAAAAGAAGCTATGGAGATATGAAAAGGCTAGTCAAGAAGGGCGGCGTAATAAGGCTGGTAAAAGGCGCCTATAAGGAAAGGCCTGAGATAGCATTCCAGAACAAGCAGGCAGTAAATGCGAACTTTGAATTCCTTATGAACTATTTGTTCAAGCATGCAAGCAAGTTCACCCTTGCAACCCACGATAAGAATATGATAGAGAAGGCACTGCTGCTCAACAGGTCGTACCAGCGCCAAGTCACATATGCATTTCTAAACGGCATTAGAGGCAGCTATGCAAGAATGCTGGCAGAGAGAGGCGAGCGTGTAGCAGTTTATGTGCCGTTTGGCAAGCTTTGGGCTGATTATGCAATAAGGCGCATGAGAGAACAGGGCCATGCGATGCTAGTACTCAGATCGTTGTTTGGCAGCTGATTGGCTTGCCTTTGCATTTTCCAATTCTTCTCCAATGCCTACTAGGAACTCAGTAACTAATCTTGTGTACAGCGAAGCAAAGGCTTCATTATGGAAGGAATAACCAAGCAGATGCACATACTCGTGCATAAATATGCCGAGCAAGCCTAGAAGGGCGCCTTCGTTTTCAGAGCTTCGGCTAAGTATGCTCTTTACTTCTGAATTAGTAAGGTTGAAGCATATCTTTCCTTTGTATTCGAACGCTTCGATGGAAGGATCATCTAATTCGGCAAAGTAGATCTCAACGCCTCCGATGCTGATTCCCTCCGACAATTTAACGATTTTATCAGCAATTTGTGGCGACGTTACGCTGTCGAAATTGCTTTTTATGCTAATAACTTTTCCCCTTACAACAGAAGAAAAGGCAGTTTCTTGATAGTTCTGCAATTTGTTGACTAGCTCTTGAATGCGTGGCATATAATTCTCTATAAATTTCAATGCTTCCTTTTCGACTTCTGCCTTAATGCCACGTACTGCGTATGAACGTGAAAGGTCTATGTCTGATATAGAAGGAATGCCTGCAAAAAACGGAACCAAATCTTCATCTATGATTATCACTGTATAGCCTGAATCGACTGCTCGCTTTACAAATTCCTCATTTGCAGATTTTAAGGCCCAAATAGTGTTGGGAATTTTAATCAGCTCTCTGATGCTGAGCTTGCCTTCGCCAGTCTCCACGATAATTACATCGAGGAAGTCTGAAGGTTTTGCGCGGCCTTGGGAAATGAACCATTCTGCTGCTTTTATGATCTTTTCTCTTTCATTTAGCAAATCTTCTTTCTTCCATTCGGACAGAAACCGGATAAGCGCCTCCTTGTAGGCATTGTAAATTTCCCAATCATATATTTTTGTATCTTCCCTGCTAAGTGTAGTTACCGTGTCATTTCCCCTTGGTTTGAAATCGACATAGCCTCCAAGCATGAAAGGAAGCTCGATAGATTTTATTCTTATCCCCTTTTCCGCTATCACCAATTCGTTTGAATGGGTAAATCCAACCTCGTAATCGAGCTGCCTAAAATCGCCGTCGTACCAGAAGGAGTTATCGTATCTATAAACCCTTAGAGGGGCTAACGACACTTCTACTTTCTTGCCGTTTATGTTCACTTCTAGACTCGTACCGCCACCGACCAAAATCCCATTCAAATAATTTTTAAGTTCGTTGCCACTTATCTTGGCCCCTTCTATTATTACCCTTGTTCCATCGATAAACTCGTTGCTTTCCTTTACAACATATTTTCCTATCTGCTTCCACTCAACCACTGTATTTCCTGTTTGTATAGTTATGCTTCCGCTATAGCTTATGCTGCCATCGTTATTTTCCTTTGCAATAAGTGCCCAATAAGAAAGCCTGCCGAAGCCGTATCTTCCCCTCTGGCTCTCAGCATCATCTTTAAACTTAAATCCTACTTGGCTGAATTCCTTTTGAATAAAATCTCGGGACATGCCTTTGCCATTATCTTGAAACAATAGCATGTTGGGAGAAACGCTGATTGAAAGCACAGTAGCGCCTGCGTCTAAGGCATTCTGAATTATTTCCCTTACAAAGGAAAGCTTATTTTTGTAAATGCTGACTCCTTGTTCGTATAGACCTCTTTCAGTTACACTCAGTGCTATCTCCTTTCCTTGACCAGTTACGCCGTTACTTACACTCTGATCCTGGTCGGTGGCCTTTTTTCCAGAAAAAAAGTTAAACTGCATGAATTTTTTATACCTTCGCCGGTATTTATACTTTGATATTTGGAAGCAGTATACAAAAATTTCAACTGCAAGAAAAGGGCAAAACAAAAGTAATAAAATTTTAAATACTATAGCATCTTGGTATGAAACTTTTTCCAACCGAAGTAGGCATAACCGAATTGAGGGGGATAATAAGTATTATTAGGGATAACGGTGGAAAAATAAGTTTGCCGCAGCTATCTAACGAGGCAGAGGAAGACATAGACAGGCTGCTGCCTCTTCTTGAAGCAGGATCTTTGCTTGGCCTAATGAAAATAGAAGGGGCGAACGTAGCGCTTACCGAACAAGGCAAAGGGCTCAATCCTGAAAATATGGCGAAGATACTTTCCAACGCACTTGCAAAAATAGAACCATTCAAGACTGCTATGAAAATTCTGAAAGAGAAAGGATCATTAACTACACGAGATCTAGTAAGAAGCCTAAGAAAAATGCGTGTAAAGATATATACAGACGAGGCCCTTGATATTGAAGCTATGAGGAAGCTGATGCTGAGGTGGGGCGTAAGGAGCAAGATGTTTTCTTACGATTACAACACAGACGTTTGGTCTCTGCCCTCCTAACCCAGGTCATGGTACAAAAACTGCAGCTGCTATTGCCGTTGTCCACTTCCTATCCTTGCCCACCACTGCCGACTGGGTAATGTTAAATGTCTTAACGATCTTGTTACTCATTTTGTAGACCTGCTCGCGCTTATCCCAGCTTTGTTCTGCGTTAAACTTTATTCCCAAGGTTGTCGCAAGCATAGTAGCGGCAAGGTCCTCTGCCTTTTCACCTGCCACTTCGTCGCTCTCACCGAATGCTTCGTATTCGCTAAGATAGCCGTATGTGCTTCTTTCCTTCGGCATCGCGGCGCCTATGCTGGCTGAGATGAGCCTGTTTGGCTCATTTGATTCTATCTTGCTAAGAACAAGGAAGACAATCTGGCCGGGGCTAAGTAGTTTAAGGCCCTCCTCCTTTTTTATCACCTTGCAGTAGGGAGGTATTATGCTCGACACCCTTACCAGATTAAACTGCTGAATCTGTGCGTCCCTAAGTGCCTGCTCAAAAGAGCCCAAAGTAGTTGAATCTCTTCCTACCCCTTTGGTAAAGAAGATACGCTTAGGCAATAAATCAGTGGTCGACATTTTTTCACCTTACAAAATTGGAAGGATAGCAAGAAAGCCAAGAGAGCAAGGTCTAAAATATGACATGAACATGCCATCGTAGTATGTTTCTGTGTCTATCTATGACAAGTTTATCAAACATGAACCATAGTTGAATTGATACGTATTCAAACGATAAAATTTAAATAATCAGCCCAAACTTCCAACCCTGATCCTAATCGTCGCTATCGCTTAAGGCAAAAGTAAGAAGGTTTGCATTAGCATAGATAAAATTTTATACTTATGGAGCAAGATTATCAATATGGCGATCAGGTACTGGGAATTTGAAGATGCACCTCTCAAAGAGAAACTTAAAAATCCAAATGTCAAAGACCTCGCCAAGATTTATTTTGAAAATGACACAAAAGCATACAGGTTTGCAAAGGCACTGCTTGAAGTCAAGAAGAGAGGAGAACTAAAGCTTAGAGATTGTGATGACAGCCTGCCTATTGCTACGTGGAAGAGATACTTGGATTTTGGTGTACAAGTCGGCCTGCTCAAACATGAAAATAATGCATACTCTTTCACAGACAGGTATTCAAAGCCTTTGAAAAATATTGCAACATACATAAAAACATGGATTGAAACCCAACAGCCTGAAGATCTATCGGTTTTGTTTCCGCAAGCTCAGACTGGCAGACAGAAAAAAAGAGGAGGCAAACAGGCAGAAAACCAAGCCGATGGGCAAAACGCTGAAAATGCTAATGCGAATAACAACATGATTTCTCAGCAGTAACTTAGTCTACACTACTGTTTCATTTACTGTTACATTTGGAGCTGAGACAGGCTTTGAGCTCAGGTAAAAGCCAGTTACCGCGATGAATTGCGTAGTGCTCAAACCTGTGCCTACAAACACTACCCTTATGCTTACATTCTGGCAAAGGAGATTACCAAGAAAGATGCTTGCATTTTCGAATGTTGATTGGGCGTTTATGTTTCCGGGCACAGCGTATGTGTTGAAATGAGCCAATATTGCAGGCTTGTTATCTTTCAGTATCTCTATGTAAATGAGATTGTTCAATGGCGAGATTATCTTAAAATTAAGGAAAGGAAGCACCACCTCGAACGGTTTAGAGGTAAGATTACCGGGCTGTATTGCAAGGCCTTTTTGGAATGTAGTTGCGGCGAAAGTATTGTTGCCAAATCCACTCCATGGCGCCCCGTAGTAGTCCCCTTTTTCGTTAGCCCAAGTAAGATTGAGGGGCGCAGAGCCAAATCCGTAGCCTGTAACTACCCAGCCTGCGTATGTGCCTGAAGAAAAATTGCCGTTAGGTATAGCAACAACGGGGCTTGAGGATAAGCAAGACGCTACTTTTGTCAGCGAGGAATTCACCGTAGTAGTTTGCGTTGTTGTAGTGGTAATTGTAGTATTGTTGACAGTTGTCACAACGTGCGTGATTCTTGAGGCCGGCTTGCTTGTCTGATATAGGTAGTACGCAAAAATTATCAGCAAAATCAAGATTATGATATAGGCTACAACCCCTTTGTGCATAGAATCAGATAACATTTAAAATAGAAGGATATAAAAGTATTAAGGGAAAATTTATTTGTGGTGTTTATTTGGGAAGCATACCTAGAAAGTGGAAAAAGAAAGGAAGGATGCGCTGGAAATGGCTGAAAAAAAGAAGAAAAAGAATGAGAAGAGCGCAGAAGAGGCGCGCAGGAAAGCTATGACAGGAGTAGTAGTAGGCATAGACCTAGCAGGAAGCGAAAAGAGGCCCACAGGATTTTGCATAATGGACCTCAGCTTAAACGCACGCACCTCTATACTCTACACTGACTCACAAATACTTCATGAAGTGACAAAAACAGAAGCAAAAATAGTTTGCATAGATGCGCCTCTTTCTTTGCCAAAAGGCAGGAAAAGCATTGAAGATAGGTTTGGACCGCACTTCAGGGTCTGCGACATGGAATTGAGAAAAAGGCACATACGTTTCTTTCCCATAACTTTAGGACCCATGCGGATGCTCACTGAAAGAGGAATAAGGATAAAGGAAAGACTTGAGGGCATGGGCTTTAGGGTTTTTGAATGCTTTCCAGGCGGCGCCCAAGACGCATTGAACATGCCGCGTAAGCAAGAAGGGTTAAACTTGCTAGCACGCGCACTTAGGAAGCATGGCATAAAAGGCTTGAAGCCTAGCGCCACAGGCGACGAGCTTGATGCTGCAACATGCGCACTTGTGGGCGTAGACTATATGCTTGGAAAATACGAAAAGCTTGGAGAGGAAAGCGAAGGCATAATACTTATGCCTAAGCCGTAACAAGCTAAACATTGGCGATGGTTCTTGCCTGATACCTCCCCCTTTTCTCGATTTCTGCAAGCCTGTGCAGAACAGCAGAGGAGCCTGCATAAGCCTTAGCGTAAGCGTTTTCAAAAATCAGGTAAAATTCTTTAGGCAAAGACCTTTTCATAAGCAAGAGGTCTATCGCCTTTTCTTCTATTCCTGCGTTTGGTTCTGCAAGACCGAGGTCAATAACGCAAACGCCATCTTTAGTAAGCAAGATATTTGCAGGGGTGAAATCGCCATGGGCTATGCCAGCATTGTGCAGCTTTGCAAGCTCGATGCCGACATCGGCAATAATTTTTTGATCAAAGACAGAATCACGCATAAGCACGCCCTTTACAAACTCCATGTAAATTTCATCACTTCCTGTGGCATAAACAGCAGGCACGCTAACGCCTGCCTTCTTTGCTGCAAGCATGGCATGGGCTTCTTTTTTTGTCCGCGTCTTTCTTAGCAATATATCGAGCTGGCTAGCCCTGTAGGGCTTGGCATGCCTCTTCTTCACAAGCAGCATAGTTCCGAATATGCTTAATAGGTAAATCTTAGCCTCTGCACCTTCGCTCAGCAGCTTCATATATACACCTCTGCATTTTCTATCCTGTATTTCTGGTTTATAGTACAAGCGTCGAGCTTTTCCGCATGGCCGCTTTTCAAAGCCTTCTCTGCTACATACGCAATCATAGCGCCGTTGTCTGCGTTGAACTCGTTAGGCGCGTAGCCGAACTTTATGCCGTGCGAGCTAGCGAGCTTTGCAAGCATTTCCTTTAGCCTTGTGCTCTGCGCTACGCCTCCGCAAACGCAAAGCTCCTTAGATTTTGTCAAAAGCAAAGCCCGCTCTGTAGCTTCGCACAGCATAGCATAAGCAGTTTCCTGCAAAGAGTAGCAAAGGTCTTCTATGCGTGCCTTGCCTATCTGCTTTTTGGCATGGGTGAGCAAACCTGTAAAAGTAAAGTCCATGCCTTTGACGGTATAAGGCATTGCCATGTAGTTTCCTCCTTTTGCCACTTTCTCAACTGTCGAACCCCATGCTGGATCTAGATTTGCTGATCTTGCAAAGCTGTCGAGCATGTTGCCTACTCCTATGTCAAGCGTTTCGCCTAGCACACGATATCGCATTGAAAGCTTGTCTAGCTTGAGTATTTGCGAGTTGCCTCCGCTGACATAAAGGGCTATAGGATCTTTCAGTTTGCCAAAGTGTTTTGCAATTTCTATGTGAGCGACTGCATGGTTGACAGGTGCTATGGGCACGTTGAGCCTATACGCCAAAGTTTTTGCCGCAAGCAGGCCTATTTGAAGGCATGTGCCTATACCTGGGCCTTTGGTATACCCTATGCCCTCTATTTCCTTTATTTTGACTCCTGCCTTTTGCAGAGCTTCGCCTATTACCTTTTTCGCCACTTTGGCGTGGAACTCGGCGACACGCGATGGCAGCATGCCCTGGGTTCCTATACTGTACATACTCTTTTCATTCGCAATAATCTCGCCATCTTTCACTATACCGACTCCAAAAGTGTGCGCGCTGCTTTCTATGCCAAGTACCAGCATTACAACTCATCCAGTTGATAGCTTATCAGCTCATCGCAAGAAGGGCCTATAACAAATCTTGCCCTGAACTTTTTCCTAGAAAGTACAAGCGGCAAGATAAGTGCTTCGCACTTGCTTATGTGCTTATTTGCTTCCTCTTTTCTTACCCATTCTGCATTAGCATTGCCACTTCCTGAAAAATCGGTGCTTGAAAGCACAAATATCTTCCTTTGCACGCTGTTGGCATCGTTTGGCATAAACAGCACTTCGCCGTCTAGCTGCAATGCGTTGACTACGATGCCTGTCTTTTCATAAACTAGCCTTGCAGCTGCCTGTTGTGGACTTTCCCCACTCTTTATCTCGCCCCCTATCGACATTAAGCCTTTATCAGACTTGTAAAAGAGAAGGCCATGCGTGTTGAATACGTAGCATTGAACCTCGTTTTTTATCAAGGCCCTTTCCCCTCTAAGCATCAGCTTAGCTTCCTTGCTTGCCTTCTGCTTAGGCTTTTCAACAATCGGCATATTAATCCTTTACTATGAAGTCTTCAAGCTTGTCTTTAAGCCTTTCCTTCTCCTTATTGTGCTTTTCCATGAATGCAAGCACCTTTTTGAGCAAGTCTTCTTTGTGCTCTTTTGCAAGTATTGTACCGCTCCTCTCAGCTGCAAAGATTTCCTCGAGCCTTTTGTCATCGGGCTCAAAGAGAAACTTATTGTATTGGCATACAGCACATATGTCTGGATTGCCACCGTATTTTCTTTGCAACTCTGCAGTGGGCTGCTGGCCGGTAAAGGCGTTCATTATCTTTTTCTCTATCACCTCGGGCGGGTCTGACAAATAGATTGTCTCTTCCGGCTTGCTAGCAGACATTTTCATACCTCCGCTTAGGCTTGGCATAAATTTCAGATGCATTATTGCTGGCTTGTAGTAACCAAGCTTTGGAAGCACATCGCGTGAAAGCCTGAAGTGCACATCCTGGTCTACGCCTAGAGGAATAAGACATGGCACATTCCTGCCTTCTTCTACAGATTTCAGCACTGCTGGCGCGGCCTGCATGCTTGTGTAGAATATGCTTCCTACGTTGTTGTTGTTTGTAAATCCAAATGCATCTTTTATCATTGAGAAAGTAATGTGCTTTGCAACGCGAACTGCTATCGGGTAAAGCTTGCCAGCATATTCTGTATCTAGAAATATCTTTGTCTTCTTTGGCTTAAATCCTAGTGCAACAATATCGAGTGCATCTTCATATGCCAGCCTGTGAGTTTCTTCAAAGGTCACATTCCTTATGAGCGCTTTCTCCTCGTCAGGTATCTGAATATAAACATCGGCATCGAACTTCTCTTGAAGCCACTGAGATAGCATAAAAGGAAGAAGCTGCGCTATGGTCATGTGGCCAGAGGGGGCTATGCCTGTATATACATAGAATTTGTTCCCCTTTTCATACTCGTCCAAAAGCCAGTTTAGATCCCTGTGTGCAAACACAACCTGCCTTCTTATTAGGAAGTGAAGATCCCCAGCAAGGTGCTTTATACGCTCCCTGAGCTTATCATCTATAGGCGTTATCCCGAATTGCTGGATCAGCCTGTCATAGTCTACCTTGCCCTCTACCTCGTAAGGTGTTACCTTGAAATCTGCCATTCTATCTTATAGATTTTTGACATTACCTCTTTTATAAGTTTGTTTGCTAAGCTCAAGGCAAGCCTGAATGTTGAACACAAGGCTAAATAGTCTTTCTGCAAAAGTAAAAGTATGCTGAGGTTTTTGAAAAGGGATAAGGAGCAGGAAAAGAAGCCGGAGACCCCAGCAACTATCATAGAGAGAAAAGAAGAAAACGTTGTGCAAACTAAACCAGCACTGGCTGACCCCGAAAAAGACCTTGCTGAGGTTTTCAACACAACAGAGGCCGTTATTGCAATCTATACCATGACAAGCCCGGCAGAAGTTAGGGTCATTGGCCGCTCAACAACTAAGGCGTTTTCTGCAGAGCCTTCAGTTTTGCAAGAAGTAAGAATGCTGCTGGCTGAAAGAGGCTTTGTCAAAGACAGAAGCACCGTTGAGTCTATAGAGATCTACAGAAAAGCAGACAATAAGTAGAAAGCCTTTGCATTTGACATTGCGATTGCTTTAGCTAGCCTTTGCCAGAAAAATATAAAAATGTTTGTTTAGTAATTATACACTAAGCCCGTAGTACTTATTTTAGGTGTAGAGTTGAATAGCGAGCATTATCTTGTACCGCCACACAGGATACTTAGCGAGAAGGAAGCGGAGAGAGTGCTAGCTGAGCTTAAGATCCCTGCCAGCAAATTGCCGAAAATATTTGTCACAGACCCACAGGCCAAGAAGCTTGGCGCCAAGGTAGGCCAAATAATAGAGATAGATAGAGGGGAAGACGGCAAGTACTACAGGCTGGTTGTACCTGCTCAATAACGGGATTTTATGGCAAACGAAGACAAGTACCTATTGCTAGATTCCTATTTGTCTACAAACTCCATAGTGCAACACCAAATAGACAGCTACAATAGATTCATAGAGCTTGAAATTCAGAAGATAATTGACAGTAACAACCTGATAGAGCCAAATGTAGAGGGCTTCGGCCTAAAGCTTGGAAGGATAAGGCTTGAAAAGCCTGTAGTAATAGAGGCTGACAGCTCACGAAGAATATTGCTGCCTAACGAGGCGAGGCTTAGGAATCTCACCTATGCAGCACCAATGTTCTTGGAAATAACGCCGATAATAAGAGGAATTGAGAAGAGAATAGATACCACAGAGGTGTTTATAGGCGAATTGCCAGTAATGGTGGGCAGCAACCTCTGCCACACAAAGACCATGACAAAAACACAGCTCATAGAAAACGGTGAAGATCCAGAAGACCCTGGTGGCTATTTCATAATAAAAGGTACAGAAAGGGTGCTCATAGGGCTTGAAGACCTAGCGCCAAACAGAATATTGACAACAAAGGAAAAAGACGGCTCTGTTACTGCTAAGATCTTTTCAACGTCTCCAGGCTTCAGGGCGAGAACAGTGGTTACAAGAAACCTACACGGCTATTTCACAGTAGAATTTCCAACCTCGAAGAAAGGGGGCGTAGAGCTGTATACGCTACTTAAGGCCCTAGGCATGTCAAACGAGGAAATAACCATGCAGTCAAGAGATTTGACTGTATTCCGCAACGACATGCTGCTCAACAGGGAGATGAGCCCTGCAAAGGACATGAGTGCAAACGATGCAATGCTAGAAATAGGAATAGGCTCTGCGCCAGGCCAAGCAAAAGAGTATCAGCTAAAAAGGGCAGAGACTCAGATAGACTCTTATCTTCTTCCTCACCTTGGCACTACGCCGCAAGACAGAAAAGAAAAGGCAATCTACCTATTGCAGATGGCAAGGAAGGCGTGCAAGGTAGCAAACAACCTTGCAAGGGAAGATGACAAAGACCATTATGCCAACAGGCGCATTAAGTTTGCAGGCCAGCTCATGAACGAGCTTTTCACATACGCCTTCAAATTCTTCGTCAAGGATGTTAAATACCAAGTTGAGAGGTCGAGCGCAAGAGGAAGAAAGCTGAATGTAAGTAGCATAGTAAGCTCAGACACGCTGACTGAAAAGATAGCATACGCTATGGGCACTGGAACATGGACTGCGGGCCAGACCGGAGTTTCACAAGTGCTTGACAGAACAAACCTCATAGATACCTACGCCCATTTGAGAAGGGTTAAATCGCCGCTGGCTAAGAAGAGACCGCACTTCCCAGCAAGAGAGGTGCACGGTACACAATGGGGAAAGATTTGCATTTCAGAAACACCAGAAGGACAGGAGGCAGGGCTTACGAAGTACCTTGCAATACTCGCAAAGATAAGCAGCGGCGCTGAAGAAAGCAGCATAAAAGAGCAGCTTTCGAAGTTTGGCCTTGAAAAAAGGGTGTGAAGATGCAAGAAGAAAAATGCTATGTATATCTCAATGGGATCGTAATAGGGAGCGTGAAAGAGCCTGAAAAATTCGTAAAGGAGGTAAGAAATGCAAGAAGGCAGGGCATGGTCTCTGGCGAAGTAAACATAGCTTATTTGCCTGACATCAACGAAATACACATTAATGCTGACAAGGGCAGGCCGAGAAGGCCCTACATAATCGTTGAAGATGGGAAGTCAAAGCTAACCCCTGAGCTCATCCAGAAGCTCAAAAACAAGGAAATAGACTTCAACTATCTACTCAGAAATGGCGTAGTGGAATATTTGGATGCTGAAGAAGAGGAGAATGCACTCGTGGCAATGGATGAGGAGCACATAACTAAGGATACCACACACATGGAGCTTACGCCTGTTTCTGTGTTTGGCTTGACAGTCAACACAGCGCCATATCCTGAGCACAACAACGTAGCAAGGCATGTAATGTTCGCAAGCTACATCAAGCAGGCGCAAGGCCTTTACGCTTCTAACTTCAACCTAAGATATGATTCGAGGGGCTACCTGCTTTTCTATCCGCAAAGACCCATAGTAAGCACAAGGGTCTATGACGACCTGCACCTTGAGAAAAGAGCCAGTGGCCAGAACTTCGTTGTGGCAGTAGCTACATACTACGGTTACAACATAGCAGATGCCGTGGTAATGAACAAGGCTTCAATAGAAAGAGGTCTGGCGCGCAGCATGTTCTACAAAACATATGTCGATGAGGAAAGGCGCTATCCTGGGGGCCAGCACGACGTTTTCAAGATACCGCCTGCAACCACCGAAAACTACTTGGGCGAGCATGCCTACTCAAAACTCGGAGAAGATGGGCTAATAGAACCTGAGATGCGTGTTGAGGAAGGCGACGTGCTAATAGGCAAGGTATCCCCTCCAAGGTTCATAGAAGAGAGCATAGGTGTAGGGAGCTTGGAAGAGAAAGTAAGAGACAGCTCAATAGTGCTAAAGAAAGGAGAAAGCGGAGTAGTTGACAGCGTCATTCTAGCAGGCACTCTTGGCGCTACAAGGCTTGCAAAGGTAAGAATAAGAAGCATAAGAATACCCGAAATCGGCGATAAGTTCGGAAGCAGGCATGGCCAAAAGGGAGTTATTGCCATGATAGTCCCTCAGGAGGACATGCCTTTCAGCGAGAACGGAATAATCCCTGACCTGCTACTAAACCCTAACGGCATACCTCAAAGAATGACATTTGGCCATTTACTCGAAATGCTCACAGGCAAGGCCTCTTCGCTTGCAGGCAGGCTTGCTGATGGAACAGCGTTTAGCAAGAATGGCAAGCAGGTAATTGAGGAAAGCGCGAAAATACTTGAAGCATATGGCTTTCAAAGATACGGCGAAGAGGTAATGTACAACGGCATCACTGGCGAGAAGTTCAAAGCTACGCTGTTCACAGGTGTTGTCTACTATAACAGACTTTACCACATGGTCGCAAACAAACTGCAAGTAAGAAGCAGGGGAACTGTTCAGATCCTAACGCACCAGCCTACGGAAGGAAAGGCAAGGCAAGGTGGACTTAGGTTTGGAGAGATGGAAAAGGATGTGCTAGTAGGCCATGGAGCAAGCCTGCTTCTCAAAGACAGGCTTCTTGACCAAAGCGACAAGGCAGAGATATGGATATGCAACGAATGCGGCTCTGTTGGCTACTACGATTATACAAAGCATGTGCCTGTCTGCCCGCTCTGCGGAAGCAACAACCTGAGCAAGGTTGAAATTAGCTACGCATTCAAGCTCTTGCTTGACGAGCTAAAGGCCATGCACATAAATCCGAGCATAAAGCTAGGGGAGGAGTGATATGATGGAAAGCTTGAAGCCTGAAGCCGTAAAGGCAATAAAATTTGGCGTTTTTTCGCCTGAGCAGATAAAGAAGCTCAGCGTGGCTAAGATAACAGTGCCAGATACCTACAACGAGGATGGCTACCCTATAGACAATGGCCTGCTTGACCAGAGGCTTGGAGTTATAGAGCCAGGACTTGTGTGCAAGACGTGCGGAGGCAGAGCAAAGGAGTGCCCTGGCCACTTCGGCCATATTGAGCTTGTAAGGCCAGTAATACACGCTGAATTCTCCAAGATTATCTACATGCTCCTCCGCTCCACATGCCAGAAGTGCCACAGGATCTTGCTCAACGACGAGCAGATAGAGCAGTTCAAGGTTGTGCTCCAAAAGGAGCTTAACAAAGAAGAAAGCAGCGAGGAAACTGTAAACCTGGAAAATGCGATAAAAGGACTTAAGAACATAAGGAAGTGCCCGCATTGCGGAGCTGAGCAGGAAAAGCTTACCTTCTCAATGCCTACCTATTTCTACCTTGGGGACAAAAAGCTGAAGCCTGATGAAATAAGGGATATGCTGGCTAAGATATCGAATGAAGACCTTGCTCTTCTCGGCATAGACTATAACACCTCAAGGCCTGAGTGGCTTATCCTAGACACTTTGCTTGTACCGCCTGTTAATGTAAGACCTTCAATAACGCTAGAGACTGGAGAAAGGAGCGAAGATGATCTGACGCACAAGCTTGTGGACATACTCCGCATAAATCAGAGGTTGGAGCAGAATATCAATGCAGGAGCTCCACAGATCATAATAGACGACCTTTGGGAACTGCTGCAATATCATGTCACCACATATTTCAACAACGAGACTAGCGGAATACCTCCTGCAAGGCACAGGAGCGGAAGGGCGCTCAAGACTCTAGCTCAAAGGCTCAAGGGCAAAGAAGGCAGATTTAGGTATAACCTCAGTGGAAAGAGAGTCAACTTCTCCGCGAGAACGGTAATAAGTGCAGACGGATTTATAGATGTTGATGAGGTTGGCGTGCCAGAGATAATTGCGCAGAACCTTACTGTTCCTTTCTACGTTACTGAATGGAATATAGATGAAGCTAAGAAACTACTTGAAAGCAAGCAGCCGCCTATGGCCGTTAACGTCATACTGCCAGATGGCAAGAGGAAGAGGGTGCTTGATACAAACAGGGAAGAATTGATTAAAGGCCTTGCGCCTGGGCAGATAATAGAAAGACAGCTTCAAAACGGCGACATAGTACTTTTCAACAGGCAGCCTTCTCTGCACAGAATAAGCATAATGGCTCACAGGGTCAAGATACTCCCGGGAAAGACATTTAGGCTCAACGACTGCGCTGCCGCACCTTATAACGCTGACTACGATGGAGACGAAATGAATCTGCATGTACCGCAGTCGCTAGAAGCCCAGGCAGAGGCGAAGCATCTGCTCGAAGTAAAAGATCAGGTATTCTCCCCTAGAGACGGCAGGGCCATAATAACAGGAGAGCAAGATGCAATAATAGGCCTTTACCTGCTCACAAAAGACACGACATATCTAACTAGAGAAGAAGCCACTCATCTGCTCAGCCTTGCGCATATAAGGGATCTGCCGCCAGAAAAGAAGAAGGGCATGTACTATGGCAAAGATGTCTTCTCTATGCTCCTTCCTAAAGGTCTTGAGTATGAAGAAAAGAAAGGCGACAAGGTATTCAAAATAAGCAACGGCATGCTTAAGGAAGGCACTGTTACCAAATCGATTTTTGGAGAAGGCAGCAACCTGCTCGTTGCAATAGCAAAACAGTTCAACAACGAAGTGCTTAAAGACTTCATAACCAATGCGGCAAGGGTTGGATACGCCTACGCCACAATGGCTGGTGTCACAATAGGAATAAAGGAGTACTTGCTAGATGAAAAGGCTGAAAATGAAAAGAAAGAAATCCTAAGCAAGATGTACGAGAATGTTAAGAAGTATGTGAAGGAATACAAAGAAGGCAAGCTTGAGCCTCTGCTTGGCACAACACCGAGGCAATCGCTTGAACAGCTCATAATGGCTGAGCTTGACATAGTAAGAAGCAAGGCGGACGAGATTGTAAAGAAATATGTGAAGGAGGAAAACAACTTCGCGATGGCACTTGCAAATTCTGGAGCAAGAGGAAGCACGCTCAACATCACCTGGATAAGCCTCTTCATGGGCCAGCAAGCATCAATATCTGGAGGCAGAATATACAGAGGTTATTCAACGAAGAGGGTTCTTCCTGTACTTAAGCCCAAGCGCATAGGACCTAGAGACCATGGATTCATAGATGGCAACTTCCTGGAAGGGCTAAAGCCTGAAGAGCTTATTATGCACGCAAACGGAGCAAGGGCTTCAATAATCTACAAAGGTCTTCTTACCGCTAGAAGTGGTTATCTGTACAGACGCCTTTCTAACGCTATGCAAGACTATTATGTACAATACGACCTTAGCGTAAGAGATCCTCACAATAACCTTATAGAGACGATCTACGGCGGAGACGGCATAGACCCGACAAAGGTAAGGTTTGTAGAGAAGAGGTGAAATGATGAAGAACGAACAATATAAAGTCCATCCAGGCGAGCCTGTAGGCATGATAGCTGCAGAGTCTATCGGAGAGCCTGGCACGCAAATGATTCTGAGAATATTCCACTTTGCAGGTTTAGCTTCAACAATGACAACCACAGGCCTGCCAAGGCTTATCGAGATTTTAGATGCGAGAAAAGAGCCAACAACGCCCCAGATGATAATAAGGCTAAAGGAAAGCTACGCAAAGAGCTTTGAAAAGGCTTTGGAGCTGGCAAGCAAAATAACAGAGGTAAGGCTTAGAGATGTTGCAAAAAGGGCAATAGAGGACTTCCAGAACAAGCGCGTGCTAATTGTACTCGACAAGCAGGCTTTGAAGGCGGCAGACATGACGCCAAGCCAAATTGCAGGCCTGGTAGAGAAGAAGTTTGGTGCAAAGGCAAGCGTAACCAAAGAGTCGAATATTATTCTCAAGCCTAACGCTGAAAAGCCCAGCGAGATAAGAAACTTTTCCACAAGAATAATGCATTCATTGCTAAAAGGGATAGAGGGTGCAGGAAAGGCAATTGTTTCACAGGACAAGAACGGCGAGTTCTACATCACCTCAACTGGCAACAATATAGAGGCAATAATGAAGCTTGAAGGCGTCGACGCGCAAAGCGTCTACACCAACGACATATTCGAAGTATACAGGGTGTTCGGAGTAGAGGCCGCAAGAAACGCGATACTGAACGAGCTTGTAAGAACATTGGAAGAGCAAGGTCTAACAGTCGACAAGAGGCACTTGAAAATTGTTGCAGACGCAATGACTGCACAAGGCGACATAAAGAGCATAGGAAGACATGGAATTGTAGGCGCTAAGGAGTCTGTGTTCTCCAGGGCTGCATTCGAAGAAACAGTGAAGCACCTTGTAAATGCTGCTGCCTTTGGGGAGCAAGACGATATGATGGATGTTGCTGAAAATATACTTTTAGGCAAACTTGTGCCTGTAGGCACAGGTTCTGTAAAGCTTAAGGTTGCTGGCGATGCAAAACAAAAAAAGCAGAAAGAGAAAGGAGAATGAATGATTTTATAAATGTTTAAAGTGGCATATAAGTGATTTGATGCAAGACAGACCTTTCGACCTTTTGAATAAATCTGTAGGGCAGAGCATACTAGTAAGACTTAAAAACGGAGTAAGCATAAGGGGCAAGCTCATTTCTTTCGACATGCACATGAACATAGTAATGGAAGATGCGGAGGAGCTTGACCAAAACGGATCGGCAAAGGCAAGGCTAGGAACAATACTGCTTAGAGGAGGCAACATCTTTTATCTTTCTCCTTCAACGTAGTGGGCTCCTAGCGCAACGGTAGCGCGCCTGCATGGCATGCAGGAGGTTGCGGGTTCAAAACGATTGTGGAAATCCCGCGGAGTCCACTTCTTTTCAAAAGAGACGAGCACACACTTAGCACATGCAGGGAAAAGAAAGCACCCGCAAAAGTCTATAAATGGGAAAAGCAGCGAAGGAATTTTATCGCATGCTGAAGCCGAGCAAATATTGTGCAATTTTAATAGGTGACACCAGAAAATACAAGCACCAGGTTCCTATATCTTTCAGAGTAATGCAGTCTTTTTTGGATGCAGGCTTTATCTTGAAAGAAAGCATAATCAAAGTCCAGCACAATACTAAAACGTTCCCCTTTGGGCAAAGAAATCAGTTGAAAGCAACTTTTTGCTATTGATGCACGAGCATTTGTTTGTTTTTAGGAAGCCAGGAATTGATGAAAGCTTAACAAAATTCGAAGACAGCATGAAGTGGTGGTAGCTTCCGACATCAATGCCATACGATAAAAATCAAAAAGGAGTTAAAAGGGAAAACCCAAATACAGAAACTCAACCTAAAAAATCAATAAAATCCTATTTCTTCTTTCCTCCCTTCTTTGCCATTTTTCTCACGCGTTAATTTTTTCTCTCAACAAATATTTAAATATAATCAATAAAAGTCGTATATACGCCTACATGATAGGAGCGTTAACTTGCAAAAAAGCTTTGCATTTTCTTTCTTAAGGCCCTGTCATTCTTGAATGTGTTGTAGAGCTTCTTCATCTTCCTGAAATCACTGATAAGCTTTCTCACATCCTGCTCGCTGACTCCGCTGCCCTTCGCAATCCTTCTTATTCTACTCGGGTTGTTAAGCAGGCTATCATCTTTGCGCTCTTCCGGCGTCATAGAGTCTATTATAGCCTTATACTTCTTCAGCTTTTCCTCGCTTTGCTCCAACACGTCCTTTGGCAAATCCACGAGCCCCAGGCTGCTTGCTATGTTTTTCAGAGGCCCCATCTTGCCCATCGCCTTGAGTTCGTTGTAGAATGTGGTGAAGTTAAGCTCTTCTGTCTGCAGCTCTTCCGGCTTTATGTTCGCCTCTTTGATTGCCTTGTTTATGCCTTCTACAAGAGAAGCAATGTCTGGCATGCCAAGAAGCCTGCCTACAAACTTCTCTGCATTGTAAAGCTCTATCGCATCGAGCTTCTCGCCTGTGCCTATGAAAGTCACTTTGGCGTTGGCAGCATGCACAGCGCTCAACGCGCCGCCGCCTTTTCCAGAGCCGTCAAGCTTCGTTATTATAACGCCAGTTATTTTCACTGCTTCGTCGAATTCCTTGGCCTGCTTGCCAGCAACCTGGCCGGTATCTGCGTTTATGACAAGCCACTTCTCGTCTGGTTTGAACGCATTGTTGATGCGCTTTAGCTCTTCAATCAGCTCTGAGTCCAAGGCGTTTCTGCCACTGGTATCGCATATCAGCACTTTCTTGTCTTTGAGCGCTTCAAGCGCCTTCTTTACTATCTTCTCCACATCCCTCTCTCCTTTTATTCCGAAAAAGCCTACGCCTGCCTGTTTTGCAAGCGTCTCAAGCTGCTCATAAGCTGCAGGCCTAGAGACATCGCATGCAATGAGCCCGCTGCTCAAGCCCCGGTCTTGGTAGTACTTGGCAAGCTTTGCAGCAGTTGTTGTCTTGCCAGAGCCATAGAGGCCTAGAAGCAGTATGCGCTTTGGCGAAAGCTCAGGCACATAGGCTTCGCCGCCAAGCATGTTGACGAGCTCCTTGTACAGCAGGTTTATGATATAGTCCTTCTGGCTTACTCCTTTTGGCACCTTTTCGCCTAGCGCAGCTTCCTCAATCCTTTTTGTCAATTCAAAAACAGTATCGACGTCAACATCAGCACTTAGCAAAGCTTTTTGAAGCTCCTTGTTGAACTCCTTTATTGTCTTGGCGTCTATTACCACTGCTCCCGTAAGCTTTGCAATGGCAAGCCTCAATCCTTGGCCCAGGTCCATTTCGCTCAATCCTAATCGAAAATTATTAATAAGATTACTAAGAAAATTAATAAGCGAATGCTTTGGGCTCGTAGCTCAGCCTGGTCAGAGCGGCGGTCTTATAAGCCGTAGGTCGAGCGTTCAAATCGCTCCGGGCCCACTTCTACAGGTTTGCGCCAGTTATCAGCGCGGCTGTTTTGCCTTTTAGCTTAGATTTTATCTTAGCGTATGCCGCAAGGCTTGCGACTGCCGCAAGCTCTACCTGTATGCCATAAGCTTGGTAGAAGCGCCTCTGCCATGCAATCATTTCTTTATCAGTTACCGTAAGCAACAGGCCGTTTGTTTTTTCCACAGCTTCAAGCACCTGCTTGCCGTATGTTGGATAGCCGACCGCTATCGCATCTGCAAGCGTTCTTGGCTTTTCATATTTTATTACGCCGCCTTTGGCATGGACTATTGGAGCAGAAGAGCTAGCTTGAACGCCAATAAGCTTTGGCACGCGCTTTGCAATGTGCATGGCAACAAGCCTTGAATAAGCTTTGTAAACTGCGCTGAAAAGCGTGCCGTTGCCTATGGGCATTATTATGTTTTCTATCTCGGCATTCTGGGCGAACAGCTCAAAGCCTATTGTGGACTGGCCTTCTTTCCTATAGCAGTAATCGCCGGCAAGAAAGGCGCTGTGCCTCTGAGCATATTCAGCTGCTTCTTGCTGAGCCTTTGTGAAATCGCCGTTTATCAAGTGAAGTTCCGCGTCGTGCGTGCTCCTTATGTCAAAAAGCTTGTCCTTGTTTGCCCCTTTGCTTATAAATACAGTTGCACGCAGGCCAAAAAGCTTTGCAAAATAGGAAATGGAGTAGGCCATGTTGCCTGTGGAGGCGCACACAATTTCGTTATAGCCGTATTCGTTGGCCTTCGCAACTTCTATTACCGATCCCCTGTCTTTGAAAGACCGAGTAGGATTTTCAAACTCCAGCTTGAGCAAGAGATCTTTGCTTTCATGGCTTTCGATAAGCTTGGTGAAGCCCACCTCATAATGCCTGTACTTTCCATTGGGCATTAGCGGCTCGAGATCCCAAAAGCCAGATGTGCTGCTTAGCTTGAGGTTAATTTTGCCTTTGTATTCCACTTCAAGAAGACCGCCGCACTTCGGGCAAGTTTGTGTCTTGCTGCTGCTAAACACAGTGCCACAAGAAAGACATCTGAGCTGGTAGCGCATAATGTAAAATAGAAAGCAAAGTTTAAACAAGCATGCCCAGATTTACAGGCAGGTGGCAAGAAAAGGTAAATAAAAGTTAATGTGATAAGTTTAATCGATATTGGGGAATATCATGGAAAGATTAAATGTAGACAGAAGGGAATTGTACAAGCAGGTTGCGGCTTACTTAATAGAGTACTTTCTTGGGTTTGATCACAAGACCCACAGAGACGAAATCACGAAGCAATTGAAGCGGACTTCTACCACAGATTTGGAAGATTTAATACGCTATTCTGCCGAAAACGAGAAAAAATTTGTAGGGAAATTAGAAGAGATAAGTGAAAAATTTGATAACGTAGAACTTAAAGAAGCTATAAAGAAAAAGATCAAAGAGCTCAATTACAAAAAGCAAAGGAGGGCCTAATGAACCAAATTCTGCTATTTGGGCACACCGATGCTTTGTTTGTTTGAACGTAGCGTTCGCAAAAGCTATAAAAACCATTGCTAAATATAATATATAAACTTCTTGTGTGTTTGAATGGCCGAAGATCAAAAAGCAAAGGAAAAGGCAAAAAAGCAACCTGCAACGCAGGCAAAGGTAGAAGCAACCAACATAGTGCACATAGCTGGCAAGGACGTTAACGCAAGCTACGACCTTATTCATGCCCTCGACGAAATAAAGGGCATAGGCTTCAACCTTGCCAGCGCGTTGGCAAGGGCATTCGCAAGCAGTCAAGGCATACCATATACCACCACAATAGGTAGCCTTAGCGAACAGCAACTGCAGGCACTAGAGCAGATGATAAAAGAGCCAGGAAAATATGGCATACCCAGCTATATGCTTAACCACAGAAAAGACGCAGAGACAGGGCTCGACCTTCATTATGTTGGCACTGATCTTACCGTAAGAACAAGGCAGGATATAGAGGCACAGATAAAGCTTGGCACATGGCGTGGATTCAGGCACCAGTATGGGCAAAGAGTCCGCGGCCAGAGGTCTAGAAGCACTGGCAGAACCGGACCTACTGTAGGAGTCATAAAGAAGAAAGCTGAAGAGGAAGCAAAGAAGGCAGAAGAAGCTGGCAAGCAGCAGAAAGGCCAGGCTTCAGCAAAGTGAAGTGGTTAAATGGGAGCTCCTAAAAGATTGAGGAAAAAATACGAAACTCCAGGACTCATGTGGAATACGCAGAGAATAGCCAGGCACAACGAGCTTAAAAACAAATACGGCTTGAAAAACATGCGTGAAGTTTGGCTCGCAGAAAGCGAGCTAAGAAGGATACGTAAGAATGTAAGGAGCATACTGGCTGGCGTGGAGAGCGAAGAGACGGGCAGAGGGATAATAAGAAGGCTTGCGACATATGGAATAGTGAGCAGCAATGCAACGCTCGATACCCTGCTAAGCTTGCAGCCTGATGCTTTGCTGGAAAGAAGGCTCCAGACAGTTGTTTACAAAAAAGGTCTTGCAAGAACGCTCAGGCAGGCGAGGCAGCTCATTACCCATGGATTCATAGCAATAAACGGCAGAAAGGTAACATCGCCAGGCTACATGGTAAGGAGCGACGAAGAGCATGCAATAGGCTATTATAAGCCCATAGACCTCAATGCAGGAATGGGAGGGGCAACTTCAGGTGCCAGCACGACTCAGAAAGAGGAAGCGATAGCGGCACAGACTGAGGGCGAAGAGTCTAACACAGAAGAAGGTGAGTAGGATGGGGGAAAAGAAAAAGAAGGCCGCAAAAGAAGTTAAGCAAGAAGAGGCTGCTGCAGTCTCATATGAGGAAAAGGTAGCGGAAGCTGCTGAAAAGTACAAGCCTAAAGGGGTAAGATGGGGCGTGGCGCATGTCTACAGCTCCAAAAACGATACCATAATAACGCTTACTGATCTTACCGGCGCAGAGACCATAGCCGTAGGAAGCGGCGGTATGATAGTCAAGGCAGACAGAGAGGAAGGTTCGCCTTATGCTGCAATGCAAGCAGCATACAAGGTTGCCGCAGAGGCTATTGAAAAAGGCATAACACACATAAACATAAAGATAAGGGCGCCTGGCGGGCATGGCGCAAAGACCCCAGGGCCTGGAGCCCAGGCAGTTGTCAGGGCTCTCGCAAGAAGCGGATTCAAGATAGGAAGCATAGAAGACGTTACTCCTATACCTACCGATACTACAAGAAGACCTGGAGGCAGGAGAGGGAGAAGAGTATAGTTTATACCGCACCCAAAATCTGGAGAAGAAGCGCCAAAGCTACGAGCACCACTCCTATGCTAAGGTTGTCATCTATGCTTTTGCTTATGCTTTCCACCGCAGCACCAACAAGAGCAAAGAGAATTGAGTAAAGGCCTATAAAGAAATAAGCAATAAAGGCTGTGATTGCGAAAAAGGCCAATGCGCCTTCGATGCTCTTTTCCTTGGCGTATGGAATCCTGTGCTTATTCCTTATTCTTATTCCTACCAGAGTGGCAGAAGGATCCCCAAACATCAATGCAATAAACACTGCTGGAGCAAACTGGTTTGCAAACGCAGCAGCAAGCAGGAGGCTAAACGCAAGCCAAAAGGCGCCGAAGCCAAAAGGCGCATTGCTTCTTTCAAGCCCCTTGAGAAACTTGGAGAAGTAAGTGGAAGGCGTCATGCTTGCATAAGTTCCCAAAGATAAAGCGGCACAGACTGCAAAAGTTATGAGCGATAAGGTTATCGAAAGGCCAAAAAACAGTAAAGAGGCAATGAGAAGAACGCCTAAGGAAACATGCAGAATGTCTCTGTTTGACTCTATTCTGCTAGTTGCCTTATGCTTTTCCCTAGATACCAAAAACTCAGGAAAAAGGCTTAGAAGTGCAAGAAGCAGCATCAAAGGGCTGTAGCCTTTTAGCAAGAACAGGGCATAGAGTGCGAAAGGCAAAGCTACAAAGTTTGCAGCGCTGCCTATCTCTATCGCAAAGAAAGATAGCAAAACAACTCCTAGAACAAATAACTGGATTGGAATGTGGTAAAAGAATGAAGCAAACAGTGCAAGCGACAATGGCGCTACTAACCTCCAAAGCTTCTTAGGAGAAGCATAAGCTACATAGCTAAGCTCGGCAAGCGAAATGAGCTCTAGAAAGAGAATAGCAAGCATTCACACCACTGCAATGATCCAAGCTGCAACTACAAATGATGCAAGCACGATGAAGGGCAATATTCTCTTGACAACTGTACGTATGCCCCTAGTAGTCTCCTCCAGTAGCTGATTGACATTTGGGCCCCAAGTCCTTACGTCTGCCATCTGCAAATGGGCATAGGAGCATCTAGAAGGCGAAAGATTGCCTATGGCAGAGCCTATTAGCAAGTCCAGCACAGGCAACACCTTCTGCGGAGGCGTGTATCTGCCGAGAACTGTGCTGGCGTCTTCTGATAGCATGTTTATCGAGTGAGTATCGGTAGTGCATAGTTCTGCCTTCATTCCAAACTTCTCGTTTATGTGCTCAACTACTGCATGCCTGAAGCTTGGAAGTATGTTGTTTGCGTCGAAGTAAACAAGGCAGAACCTCTGCGTGGAATCGTCTATTACCATTACGCTTGTATACGCGTCGCCAAGATCCTTTTGCGGGCCAAGCAGGTCTCTGAGGCGCTTGTGGGCAAAGCCAATTCTAAGCCTGCTTCTTCTCTCTTTCTCTATAGCCTGCCTTATTGCTAGCTTGTAATCTTCTACGAACCTGCTGCTTGGCAGTATACCTTCGAGCTCTTCTTTCGGAGCAGACTCATATCTGGAATTGTGGGCGTCTACAATCACAACCGGCTTTTGCAAAATCTGCTCTGCAAACCTTTTCAGTTCAACTCCTACTTGCCTGCTTATGTCCTCTGTAACGTGCGGGGCGCGAGTGAGAACAATTAGCGAAACCTTGCCAAAGTTTATATCAATCGCCTTGCTGCCATTGTGCTCGCCGAACGAAACCGAGCCGAGGGCAGGGTATGCTTTGCCGCCTATTCCTTTAACAACATTGTTTGCGATAGCATATACCTCTGAGGTGCTAACAGGATTGTCTTCTATGTTGACTGCGGAGTGAAGAATAAAAGGAGCTGCGTCGTACCTCTTTGCAACAAGCTCACCCAACCTCCTTGGCGCTATGCTGCCCCCTGCATTTGCAAATGGTCCAAAGTGTATGTCCGGGTTTATAAAAACAGCAGAAATCTTTGCATTGTTGCTTATGCTTATAACGTCTATTTCCAAAGGCCTTGCATAGGCGACATCCTTGCTTACAAGCTTAGCATCGCTGGAGATGTTGTAAAGCCAATAGCTTACCATCGAGCTCATTACATCCAAGCCGCTAGAGCCGAGAAGCTTCTTGGAAGGCCTGTCTACAAAGTAGAGGAAGGCGTATGCAGCAACAAGGAAAACAAGCATGCTGGCAACAAGCTTAATCAAGGTAGCGTTGATCGGGAAGTTTATGCCGAGAAGATAAAAGGAGAAGGGAATGAAGAAAAGAACGTTCAGCACAGGCTGTATCGCGGCATAGAATACCACTGCACTTCTCCTTATTCTTATCACCACCTTTCCCATGACAAGCCAGTAGCCGTATATGCCAGCATTGGATGCCAGCAATACTATGTTTGCGAGCAGAAAGCTCTTTGAAATTAGGAAAACTGCTGCAAGAAGAAGAAAGGCAAGAAGGTAGAAAGTTGCTATTATCAAAGTGGAGAAAAGCGCATGTTTCAACGCCATTCTCCTGTTTATGGCCTTTATGGCCAGCACTGTAAGAAATGCAGGCATGCTTATTGTTATAACTCCTATACTTGCCCCTATGACCACAAACCTGTAGTCGGAAAGCATGGCTGGGTATTTGCTTATTATTGCCGCAGATGCTCCTGCCAACAAGCCTATGAAAACAAGCAGCAAAGCTTGCACAAAGCTGCTTGGGGCGTTTATGCGAAAGTAGCTTGTGTAACGTGTCAATTTCATGGACTCTACTTCTAAACTAACAAATAACCTTTTAACTTTATGTTGTTTTCTGCAGTGCTACCTGCCGAACCTCCTTTGCCTCCTTGCATAGTCGCCCAAAGCAAGGTCTAGATCCTTCTTTGTAAAATCAGGCCAGAGCTTTGGAGAGAAATAAAGCTCGGCATAGGCAGCTTGCCAAGGCATAAAGCCCGAAAGCCTCTCCTCACCAGAAGTTCTTATGACAAGATCCAAATCGGGCACGCTAGCAGAGAGTAGCATGCTTCTGAATGATTCGGGGCTAGCATCTGCTTGCCTACGGCCCCTGACCAGCAAAGTTTTGGCAAAACGTTTTGCTGCCTGAAAGATGTCGTCCCTGCCGCCATAGGCTATGAGTAGGTTTATAGTTCTCTTGGTATAAACCCTCGTGTCGTCTTCAAGCTTCTTGAGGGCTTTTTGCAAAGTGGAAGGCAACATGGCAATGTTGCCCACGCCGATGAGCCTGGTCTCGTTTTTGTGGAGCATGTCTCTTATTCCCTTGTCTGTTAAGACCTTGTGGTATATACTGAACAATACCTTTTTCTCAGCAAGGGGCCTGTTGAAGTTTTCAGTAGAGAAAGCCCAGACTGTGAGGTTGTTTATGCCATAGTCCTTGCACCAGTTTGCGAAGTCTATGAACTTTTGCACGCCTATGTTGTATGCTTTTGCAAAGCTGAGCCCATGCTTTTTTGCCCACCTTCTGTTCCCATCTGGGATTAAGCCTAATGATGAAGGAAGCTGCATGCAACCTGTTTATGATTTCTTATGAAAAATATTTAAAGGCAAATGTAGCGGCAAAGTAACAAAGCCGATGCGCGAGAACACTTCTAAAGAGCGCGGTATTTCCCGCTCGCGTTGTTAATTTTTTTGTAAAAAGATTATGCTTCCAGAAAAGCAAGCATAATCGGCAAAGAGTATGCAATAAATTATGTTTATGTAAATTCAAGGATAGCAAAAGCAAGTCAAGGATGGAGATAATATTGGTGGATTTCACTACTATGTTCGCATGCCTGTTCCAAAAACCATTCTACTCGGTCATAGAATAGAAAAGCATAAATCTTCTTTTTGAGTAAGCATGTTCGCAAGGGGAGTTAGGCTAGCCTGGTAGGCTTTCAGGTTTGGGACCTGAAGACCCGAGTTCGAATCTCGGACTCCCCGAAGGTGATATAGTGGAGATAAAAGCAAAGCTGAGCATAGAAAATGAAGGCGTAGACATAGAGAAGGCAAAGGCAGGCTTGCTTAGGATTCTCTCAAGCAACAAGCTGCTAGCGATGGCCACAGTAAATGAGTGCAAGAGCTACGTCAATACAGCCTTCTTCTGCTTTGACGAATGGCTCAACATATTTCTGCTCAACGATCTCTCCTCGCACCACGTTGCAAACATAGCAAAAAATCCTTCGGTTGCTCTCGCCGTCTATGATTCCTCGCAAGGCGTAGCGTCGAAGCGCGAAGGCCTGCAGATATTCGGCAATTGCGAGAAAGCAGAGGGCGAACTAGAGGAAAGAGGAATGCACCTTTACCTCGGCCGCTTTCCAGAGTTTGAGCAGTGGCTAAGAGCAAGCGGAAAAGGAATAGACGGTGCAAAGAAGATGGTTTATGTTGTAAAACCGGAGAAGATTGTGCTATACGACGAGCCTGACTTTGGCCACAAGCTAATAAGCATAAAAATAGAATAGCAATTGGCTTCGGCATATCCCATAATAACTTTCTCTTTTCAAGTGAACATCATGGAAACCCTTTACCACGTAGACAAGAACGACAGGATCATTGGCAAAGTAGACAGGAAGACCGCACACGAGAAAGGGATATTGCACAGATCTGGCATAGTGTTCCTGTTCAACAGCGAGGGAAAGGTGCTGATAACACACAGGAACCCTAACAAGGAAACATTCCCAGATAGATATGATGCTTCTGCAGCTTTTCACGTAAGATACGGCGAGTCCTATATGCAAGCGGCGAAGAGGGAGCTAAAAGAAGAGACCGGAATAAGCGCTAGGGTGCATTATATTGGCAAGTTCGTACACCACGATGAGCCAGAGCATGAATTCGTGGCGGTGTTCACCGCACACACTGATAAGCGCGTAAAGCTTGATGCTTCTGAGTCCACATCCGGCAGGTTCTACGATGTGCAGCAGGTAAACGCCATAGTTGCCAATTCAAAAGTAACACCTTGGTTTAAGCTCGGCTGGAAGCTGCTCATGGAAAAGGAAGGTAAACAATCCAGCTCAAAAGGAGTTTAAAACTTTTGGTAAAATTTTTTTGTGATTAAATGAAGGCACTGATACTCTGCGGAGGCTTTGCAAGAAGGCTGTATCCGATAAGCGACTTTGTGCCGAAGGCCCTTCTTACGCTGAATGGCGTGCCTTTGGTTGAGTACATTATCTCAAAGCTCGACGGCGTCAAAGGAATGGAAAAGCTCTACATCTCTACAAACCTTCGTTTCAAGAATCAGTTCGAGTATTGGCTAAACCTCAGGAAGCGGGCAGGTCTTAGCTCAGAATTTTCGCTTATTGTAGAGCCTTCAACCGATGAAAGCAACAAGTTCGGGGCTGTAAGGGGCATCGCATATGACATAGAAAAGGGCAAGATTAATGATGACCTTCTTATCATCGCCGGAGACAACTTCTTCACTTTCGACTTGGCGGAGATGGTGAAGAAAGCAAGCAAGCAGAGGCTTCCTGCAATAATGGTGTATGATGTTAAAGACAAGGAGAAGGCCAAGAATTTCGGAGTGGTAGCGGTATCTAAGGACCAGACAATCAAGGAGTTCGAGGAAAAGCCACAAAAGCCAAAGTCAACACTCATAAGCACGGGCATATACTATTTGCCAAAGGAATATGTGGGCATGGTAAGAAAATACATAGACGAAACCGGCAAAGGCGACGATATAGGCGAATTCATAAAGTGGCTTGCAAACAGGGCAAAGGTAATAGCAGTAAAGCCGAAGAAAGGTGAGTGGTTTGACATCGGCACTTTAGACGGCTACCGCGAGCTTTTCCACAAGCATAACAACATCAAGCACGCACCACGCACTTAAATATAGTGCCAAGCTTGCTGCAATGGCACAACGGCGTGCCAAGCAAACGTTACCTTTGTGAGCAATTGGTGGAATGCTTTGAATTGTATGCGACTCGCTTCTGTTTCCTCCTTTACCTGCGCAACACACTAATCTATTTAAATGTTTCCCAACAAATATATTTCGGTGCTTTGATGCTAGCACTGAGCTTGTAAAGGCGCTTATTCGAGAGCGAGCTCTGTGCTTTGCTTTATGAAAATAAGAGGTATAGCCTGCAGGCTCTATGAGATTGCGCTTTGCAATTGATTTGATAAGGAGCGAACAGAGAGACTTTAAGCCACCTAGGGGATGGCTTGGCTCTAGCCGCTGCTAAGGCCGTGGCAAGCTGCGAAAAGCCTGGGGTAGCCGCATGTCAGGCTTTGAACCCAGGATCGCCGAATTGCACCATGCATAGTGGTGCATGCAGACGCGGGGAATTGAAGCATCTTAGTACCCGCAGGAAAAGAAACCAATGGGATGGCGCAAGTAACGGCGAGTGAAAGCGCTGTAGGGTATGCAGAATCCTTGCGCGCAAGTGCAAGGAGATGTTGCGCAGGTATTACGTGCACGTGAGCCGAAGGCCTTGGAAAAGGCCGCCATAGAGAGTGACAGCCTCGTAGGCGAAGCGTGTGCGCAACTTCCTGCGAGAAGAGTAGCGTAGCTCGAGTATGCTACGTGAAGATGGGGCGTTAAACTCCAACCCTAAACATAGGCTAGAGACCGATAGCGAACAAGTACCGCGAGGGAAAGCTGAAAAGAACCCACGCGTGTGGGAGTGAAAAGATCTGAAACTAGGTGGCGACAAGAAGGTGCGGGCGTGAGCGTTGAAGCATGCAGAAGCGAGCATCGTGAGGTGCAAGCGAAGCGTGCTGAGCAGCGTTCCATCATTCTTCTCGAAGCAAGAGCCAGGGAGTGTATGGAAGTGGCAAGCCGAAAGGCGAAGCGAAAGCGAAGCCATCTTGGCGGGTGCGAAAGCGCCCAAGTCACTTTCATACGACCCGAAGCCGTTGTGAACTACGCGCGGCCAGGACGAAGTCGAGTTGATGCTCGATGGAGGTCCGCAACCTGTCATGGCGTGTCCTGTTGGGTGAGCCGCGGGTAGGGGCGATAGACCATTCGAACACGGCAATAACGGGTCCCCTCCGAAGTATCTTTAGGATAGCCTCAGCTTAGCTCGCGCATGCGGTAGAGCTACCGATTAGACTGCCAGAGGCGAAAGCCTCTGCTCTCTAGTCAAACTCCGAATGCATGCGCTGCGTAGGCTGGGAGTCGGCGGCGCTGGGCAAGCTAGCGTCACGAGACTAGAACGATAGTGACAGAGGTTAAGGTCCCTAAATCCTAGTTGAGTGTCTTCGAGGAGGGCATTGCCTTAGACAGTCGGGAGGTAGGCTCAGAAGCAGCCATCCTTCAAAAAACGCGTAACAGCGTACCGATCGAGGCAGTGCTCTCTGTAGATGGACGGGGCTAAACTAGGTACCGATACCCCTGCATCCGCAAGGATGAGTAGGAGGGCATGCTGCATTGCACGAAGCACTTCCGTGAGGAGGTGTGGACAATGCAGTAGAGAAAATCCTGGTGTTAGTAACAGCAAATAAGGGCGAGAATCCCTTACGCCTGAAGCACACGGTTTTCCTCGCAACAGTCGTTGGCGGGGAGTTAGCCGTTCCTAAGCAGGGAGCCAATCACTCCCCTGCAAAAGGGTAGCCTGTTAATATTCAGGCGCCAGGCACGTAGGTGTGGCAACACAAGGCAGATTTCTGACGCTTGGGGATAGGCCGCTTTGAAACGTGCAAAAGGCTGCGGAGTCTCATTATGAGGAGAAGCAGCTAAATGAACTTCGGCCAAATTCCTGAGCCCGTGAAAAGGGAATCTGCAACGATCGTGCCTGAACGTACCTAGAACCAGTACAGGTGCTGCTGGCTGAAAAGGCCAAGGCGTGTCGGGGATAAATCAGGTTAGGGAACTCGGCAAGTTAGTGGCGTATGTTCTCTAGAAGCCATGTCTGCGCTGGGTAAGCGCAGATTGCAATAACAAGGGGGAAGCGACTGTTTCTTTAAAACACAACTCACCGCTAAGCAGTAATGCTTTGTACAGTGGGTGACGCCTGCTCACCGCCAGTACGCGAAACCCCGAAAGGGGATAAACGCTGGCAAAGAGCGGGGGTAACTCTGACCCTCTTAAGGTAGCGTAATACCTCGTCGCTTAATAGGCGACCTGCATGAAGGGCGTAACGACTTCCCCAATGTCCCAACCTGGTGCCCGGTGAACTCACTGCGTGGTGTACATGCCACGTACCCTCAGTGGGAAACGAAGTCTCTATGAAACTTGACTACAGTCTGTTGTTGTCATGTTGCAACCGCTGCATAGCGTAAGTGGGAGCGTCGAAGCATGCTCTTCGGGGCATGCGGAGCGACAATGTAACACCACTCTGCGGCTGCGGCGTGACTTACCGTAAAGGGACAGCGACAGATGGGTAGTTAGATTGGGCGGTTGCTTTCGATAAGGAAACGAAAGTGACCAAGGCTCTGCTTAGGTGGGTTGGAAACCCACTGTCAAGCTCAAAGGCAAATGCAGGGCTGACTGTACCTCGAAAAGCGGGAGGTGCAGACTCGAAAGAGGGGCTTACCGAGCGTTGGCAGCTCTTTTAACGGGGCTCCAACCTGTCAAAAAAGTTACTCTAGAGGTAACCGGTTCGTGGCTGGCGAGAGTTCACATCGACCCAGCCGTTTGATACACCGATATGGGCTTAGGTCATCCTGGTGGTGCAGGAGCCGCCAAGGGTCAGGCTGCTCGCCTGTCAAAGACCTACATGAGCTGAGTTAAGTCCGCCGCGAGGCAGGACGGTAGTATCTACTGAGGGTGTAAGTGTCAGAGGATAAGGTACCCCTAGTACGAGAGGAATGGGGTGCCGGCGCCTCCGGTTTAGCGGTTGTGTTCGCATGGCCGCGTAGCTGCGCGCTGAGGAATAAGCCCTGAAAGCATCTAAGGGCGAAGTCCGATCCGAAACGAGACACTTAGGGTGGCCGTATTACACGGCTTGATAGGGCGGCTGTGTAAGCCGGGAGCGCAAGCGACCGGTAAGCAGACCGTTACTAAAACCTAAAATTCTCTGTTCGCTCCTTTGTTTTCTTGTTTATTGCAGTTTGCAGGGTTAGCGCAAGCCAGCAATAGCAAGTTTTTATTTCTTTGTTGAGTAGTAAAAAGCATGAATATAATTGCTGAATCTTGGAAGACCTATGTGGCAAACATAAGGCTGGTGCTTTTGTTCTCAATACCTTTCATCATTTCCTTCCTTATTCTGCTTCTTGCACCTCTGCCGGCTTATACCACAAGTGGAGGTATATTCATAAGGACTGGCGGCCTGTTCATAAACGCAAACCTTGCCACAATCGGCGTAATAATAATAGCAAGCTTCTTCTCTCTATTGTTCCTCGCCTTTTCCATAGTCGCAGTGAGCATGATTGTAAAAACAGAGAAGACGCATACGGCAATACCAAGCAAGGTGCTCCACGAGACAGAGCGCTACACAGGCAGGGTCTTCATAATGCTCCTTTTCTACTTATTCCTCATCACAATAGCAAGCATAGCTGGCTATTACCTTGGCATGCAGGCCCTGCTTACCGGCATAGTGGGCTTCTTTGCATTCCTGCTTCTATTCTACGGCATGCCTGCTGTAATCATCGACAATAAGAGAATAGGCATTGCAATGAGGCACAGCGTCAGCCAGATAGCGAAGCAGCCGCAATACTTCGTTCTTTGGCTTTTCCTTATAATAATCGTTGTCACGGTTCTTGACTTCTTGTTCATACACCTCTTTGCCAGCATTTATGCCGAGTATGCGCTGCTTATAGTTAACTCGCTGCTTGTCCTGCCGTATTTCGTGATATTCGAAACCCATGCGTATATGCGCAGGTTCCCGATACTGAGAAGGTAAGGGCTTATGAAAGGAGTAGTAGTGGCGATTCCAAGGGATCTAGACCTGGCAGAGTACATTGGCAAGAAGGGCACCGCAAACGGCATTACCTTCTTCAACAGAAAGGCAAACGGCATAGCGATAACTGCACTCATGCCCACTGACATAAGCGAAAAATACTATGCACTTGCGCAGGCAATAATGCTTGCAAATGCGGTGGTGCTATCAAGCAAAAGCGTAGATGTGCTTTTCGGGGAATCGCTTATCGCTTCTGCCCTTCTTGGCAAACAGGTAATACTGGTGGATGAAGCGGGAGAGGAAGAAAGAGCAAAGACAGAAAAAATGCTAGAAGATTCTGGAGCTAATTACAAGAGGATAAATAAAGAGGACTTGCTACAAACCATAGCAAGCTTAGAAGTAAAAGAAAACGGCGATAAGAGAATAGACATCGACAGAGCGTTTCCCGTAAATGGCGTTGGAGACGTGGCACTTGGCATAGTGACTAGCGGCAGGGTTTTAAAGCACGACACGCTCTTGCATAGCTCAGGCAGAGAAGTTTTGATAAGATCTATACAGATTCAAGACGAGGACGTCAACGAGGCAGAGCAGGGAACGCGCGTCGGGCTCGCACTGAAGGGAATAACTTACAAGGAAATAGAGAAAGGGGACATTCTGGCATCTAACAGGATAGCGCCCACAAAAGAATTCTTAGCCAAAATAGATTTCTCGAAGTTTGCAAAGAAGCAAGAGGCTATGAGGTGCACGCTTGTCCACAATTTCTCAGCAAGCATTGCAAATCTGGCAAAGCAAGGAGAAGACTATGCAGTAAAGCTTGAAAAGCAAATTCCGATAAGCAATAATGGCAAGTTTCTGCTTGTAGGAGACGAACCTCCAAGAATCTTTGCTGCTGGTACTGTTGAATAAAACAGGCGCAAACAAATCGTAAGAAAAACAAAAAACATAAACCTATAGGTATATAATAAATCGGGTTTGATGCGCTTAAAGAGTTATTACTTTTTTATATTTTCTCTGCTTGCACTAGCTTTTGCTTCTAGCTCCGCTACATTGAATGCATCGGTTACTGTCACATGCCCTTTCAAAGTAATTCTCAACGTCAGCCCGGCGTATATGCGATATGGCAACATAACTATGCAGTATACCCTTCAGTCCATTACCGACTGCTTCATACAAGACATGCAGGGAAGTTTTGAAATTCTCAACGCCACTGGTGCAGTATTGTTGAAGAAGGGCCTGTTTGCAAACTACACAAACCTTACGCCGAGAACTTATAACCTAAGCCTAAAAGCAACCTCGCTTGCTAACGGCACTTACTATGCCTACGTAAAATTTGCAAACATGTATACGCAAGCAAGCAACACTTCCAAGTTTGAGCTTCTCAACCCTGCAAACATTGTGATAACAAGATTCTATGGAAGCGGAAGCACTGTGCCTCTCAACTCCCCATTTTATGTGTTTGTGAACATGACCAACACAGGACAGCTAACTTCAAACCCGATTCAGCTCAACATAAGCATCTCTGGCCCTGTGCCTTTCTCCTATACCTATACTATAGGCAAGCTTATGCCCCACGCTTATGAAAACATAAGCATATACATACCAAACATAACAACGCAGCATGGCAACTTCGCCGCCTATGCAGTAGCTTCGTACTCTACAAAGGCGCCCAATGCCAATGTAGTGGCCTACAATATATCAAATAGAATGAGCTTTAGCTTCTACGTGCTCCCAGGCAAACCCATAAAGCCCACGCCTACTCCGATAGTGCCAACGCCACTAGTAAGCCTGGTAAGTGCGCCTTTGCTTGTTGCAGTGCCTGCTGGCGTGCCTGTAGTTTCGCAGCTTAGCTTCTCAGACATCTCCACAGCACCAGAGACAGTGAACATAAGCATAAGCAAGGAGTTTGCAAGCATTGTGCATCTTTCTGCAAGCACGCTCGAGCTTCTGCCAGGTCAAGTGCTTACTACGCAGGTTGTTTTTACACCTCTTTCAAACACAACGCCAGGCACATATATAGTGCCCATAAACATAACAGCAACAATAGAGAACAAAAGCACCAGCACAACTGAGTTTGCGAGCATTATAGTAAGCAAGCCTACCAGTGCAGCTGAGCTTAGCACCCAGACTTTGCTTGTCAACAACACGAACCAAGCAAGCGCAACTCTAGCAATAAAAGCCCCGGCAAACACATCTCTTAGCAACTTCACCGTCGAGGTAAGAATACCTGCAAGCGCAGTAAGGAACATAAGCGACATCTATGCCTACGGCCTTCCTAACAACATTACAGAGCAAGATGGCTACTACGTGATAGACTACTATGTAACGTATCTGCCCAAAGGCCAAGAGACATATGCCTACTACACGCTGAACAGGCCGAACCAGGCTTTTCTGAGATTTGCGCAAAACCTTCTCATGATGCCCTCAAAGCCTGCCCCTGCACAGGCTTTGCGAATATTGAGCATAAGCACGCCGACGCTTTATACCAACTCCAGCACGAACATGACAGTAAGCGCGCTGTATACTGGCACAGCAGCTGGGCAAGTTTATTTTGCCATTACCGCCCCTCCTGGAGTTAGCGTAACGCCAGCAAGCATAGTGCAAAACGCATCGACAAACCAGCTTCTTTTGGCCAATTTCAGATTAGCCTCTACAGGTTCTCCTGGCACATATATGCTAAGCCTCTATGCTGCTTATGCCGGCTACAACACCACTTACTCCATACCACTAATAGTACTTCCGAAGCCTGTCTCTACTACTACTTCAACAATAGCCTACAAGCCGATAAGCCCAGTAGTGTCAGCCTATGCTGCATACGCCTCGCTTACAGCAATTGTTTTAATTTTAATTATTGTAGCTATAATCGGAACCAGGAAAAGGAAACCAAAACCTCAGTACAGGCAAGAGGTTGTTGAGCACCTTGCAAGGATAAGAGAGCAGATAAAAAGGGAGTAGATGGATAGGCCATACTTAATAAGGATAAGCTCGCACAAAGGCGGAGTCGGCAAGACCACAATAGCTGCCAATTTAGCAACTGCTTTGCAGCTTATGGGCAAAAGGGTGTTTGTAATAGACGCCGACATTGCAAACCCAAGCCTTGGCTTCCACTTCGGCTTAGACCAGGCAAACATTGGCTATTTTGAGGTTTTGCATGGCAAGGCACAGCTGAGAAATGCAATAGCTGTGCACGCGCCAACTGGCTTGCACATACTGCCGGGCACGCTACACTCAAGGATAAGCTTGCCTACAAAGCAAGAGGTAAGGAAGCTTGCAAACCAGCTAAAAAGGCAGAAATATGATTACATAATAGTTGATACGCCCCCGGGCTTTTTCCAAGAAGAAGTTACAAAGGTATATGACGAGGCGCTCATAGTAGCAACGCCTGAGATGAGTGCGGTATCAAGCAGCATAAAGCTTGCAAGCACCTATGAGAGAGGCAAGCTAAAGCACAGCCTTGTGGTGAACAAGGTAAGCGGAAAAAGGTACGAGCTGAGCATAGAGGAGATAGAAGACGCATATGGCGACAAGGCGCTTGCAGCGTTGCCCGATGACGAAACTGTGCCTATGAGCATAGCTGCGCACATACCTGCATATCTCTACAAGCCTAGATGCCCGTTCAGCAAGGCGGTAAAGGAGCTTGCAAGGAGATACGCGGCAAGGACCGGCGAGCTTGGCGAAGAAGAGCACAGGCAAGGCTTTTGGGCAAGGCTCTTTGGCTTGCAATAATTATTTAAATATTTATGTTTCATAACTTACAAGGCGATCGGTGTTTAGATGACAAACAATTTTTGGCACATTTTCTATGCGATAATAGCGTCTGTTGCAATAGCGACTTCGTTTGCACTACTCTCTACTTTAGGTTTGGCTTCTGCAGCCAGTGCACCTTCCAATGTTCTAGCATCTGCCAACGTGCTCTACACACTGTACACTTCTGTAAGCCCCAACACGATAAATCTTGGCAATGTAAATCCAAACTCAAATATTCCGACAAACAATATGATTACTGTATCTGATATTAACGGCAACATAGGTGCTAATGTGTTTATAGAAGGCACAAACTTCGTATATGGTAGTAATAGCATCTACGTTTCAAACACATTATGGAGCCCTACTAGCAATACCGCCTACGTCGGCACGCCACTTACACTCTCTTATGCCGACACTGCTATTCACATAAACGCCCCAACGCAAACAACAACATCGCAAAGCGCACCAATTTACTTCGGATTCAACATACCTGGAGGCACGCCGGCAGGCACATACACGCAGACAATAACTTTCCAGAATGAGAACGTGACTTATTCGGTTAACGCTCTTACAACCGCTAACGTTGTAGTAACAGCAAACGTGCAGCAAGTTTGCTACATAACCTTGAGCACCAATTCCATAAACTTTGGCCAGATACCTGCAGCTGGAAACACAGGATATACGGCCAATGGCATAGTAGACTACAACCAGGGAGGCAACGTAGCTGCAAACATACTTGTGGAAGGCACTAATTGGAACGAGGTGTCGCCAGTAACAGGCAACAGCTTCGGAGTTAGCAACACTGTCTGGGGCACGAGCAATACTGTTGCATATAGCGCAGGAACACCACTTGGCAACACGCTTGCTGATACCAATATACAGATACCTGCTCCAACCCAGACCACACCAACTACGTCAAACAACATTTACTTCGGCCTTGGCATACCTGGAGGCACGCCTGCAGGAGTTTACCAGCAAACAATAACCATAGAGAACAGCTGCTGATGTGTTTCAATGCAGAAAATTGTTTTATTTCTCTTTTCTTTGCTAATAATTTCAGCTTATGCTCAGCTTGGCGAAGTAGCAGGGCCTTTGAATTTCAATGTTAGCATTGGAAGCTCGCAGACTCAGCAGCTTGTGCTTATAAACGGGGGCAGTACACCTATAACTGTAAAAACCACACTGAACTCGATAACCCAAATAGCCAATACGATAACTCCGAGCATGACGTTTAGCCCGGAGGTTGCTACCATACCTCCGCACAGCCAGCTTGCAATAAACGTAACAGTGATAATGCCTTATAACAAATCAGACATAGGCAAGCATTGGGAAGCAATAATCTCTGCTGTAGAGCAGTCAAACATAACAATATCTGGCACGGGCGCTGTGGTAGTGGCAGGAATGGCAAAAATAGCAAACATAACGGCGCTGCCACCAAAGACCAATTGGCTTCTTATAATAGGAATAGGTGTGGTAGTAGCTGCTGTAGCGGCGATTGGAGCAGGCAGTTATTACTACTTTGCAGTTGTTAAGAAGAAGGCAGCAAAGGCTGCAAGGCTTGCAGCTACAAGAAAGCTTAGAATGGCTGGCGCCAAAGCTCCTGCAAGGGCCAGAAGGGCTAAAGCAAGGGCAAGAGCTAGAAAGCCGGCTAGGAGAGCGGCAAGGAGGCCTGCAAGGCGCGCAGCGACAAGACGCGCCACTAGAAGAGCTACAAGAAGGACAAGGTAGCATCTCGCGTTTTTAATTTTAGGATGTATTTTTAATTTTTACATGGTAATGGAATAGAGGCCATGTCAATACG
>JBMFIM010000003.1:0-55918 GCA_049976305.1 Candidatus Micrarchaeia archaeon
CTGCGAAGCTGCCAGATGAGTTTTTGTTTAACGCCCTGAGTACAAGCCACTCTCGCTCTGTAAGCGCGTTTGGCGGCTTCCTCGGAGTTTCCTTGGTCCTGTGCCAGACCTTGCCTTTGAGCTCTTCAAAGAACTCATCGCGCAGTGGAACGAAGCCGTAGGCATAGGTTATGTAGGTTACATACCAGTCTGCCTTGTAAGGCGCAAATGCAGGCGAAGACCTAATGTCATAAATTTTATTCTCTAGCGTCTGCGTGTTCTCTGCGAACATGTAGATTAGCAGGTCGTAGTCGCCCTTCAGCAGCGCTGCAAACTGTATTGTAGGCTCTGCCTGCAGAACCTTCTTCATATCCTCTATTTTCGGCATTTCGTCTATGAACTTAACTAGGGCTATGTACCTGAAGTAGCCGAAAGGCCTTGGCGCTATCTCTATGGTGTATCTTATGCCATATCTCTTCTCGAGGCTTTCTATCCTGCTTCTTGCCTGCGCTATGCCTATGCCAAGCCTCTTTGCTATTTTCTTTACAGGTGTTCTCGCATCTGTGCTCAGCATCTCGAGTATTGCCAGGTCTATGCCGTCAGGATGCACCAGCTCCTCGATAGGGTTTGAAGGCCTTTCTACAAGCTCCTCGACGCTCAGCACGTTCTCATATAGCTTCTTCCTGTGCTTTCCCTTTACAAAAGTGCCGTCCTCATTTATCTTTCCCAAATAGAGCACTGCCACTTTCTTCTTTCCCTCTATTACCGTCGCCTTTTCCTCATAGGCGTAGTAGGCCCCGTGTATGCGCACAATGTGCAGCTTATGGTTGAGCTCCTTCTCTAGCTCTTCCTTCGTCTTTTGCACTGCTTCTGGCAGCATCATATGCTCATTATTTATCTTTGACCTGTTTGATTAATAAAGATTGCCTTTTAAGATAGTTAAATTTTCCTTCTATGGCAAGCAAATTTTATAGTTAAATAAAACGATTTATTGATTTTTAATGGCATTCTTGGCAATTATAAACTATATCTACGAGGGCACTCACGAGAGCGTTATATAAAAGGTTGTTTATAATAATATTAGCGTGGGGGAGAAAAGTGGTTGCAGAAAGCTATTTTGTTGCAGCTCCTTTTCTTGCAGACCAGGGTATCGCCCACCGCTACCCTTTTATCGCTCCCACGCCCTTCACCTTTACCTTTATGCTTCTGCTTTTGATTAACTCTATTGGGCAATGGTGGGGAAATGGGTACGCAAGGAAAAATCAGCGCAATAGCCAATAGCCTGTTCTTGGTAAAGCCGAAGCACGGTGCCAATCCGTACAGGTTTGCAAGGAGCATAGCGGGCGTGCGAGGGGTAAGGCGCATATTAATCGGTGAAGGCAGCTACGGCATGGCCATAGAAGCCATTGCTGAGAATGGGGTAGAGGAGTTTCTCAGGAAAAACGGAATGGAGTTCGAGAAGCTCTCTTGCCTTTATGCTTTAAAAACAAGGTGAAACAATGGAGTTTTGGATAGGGGACAAGAGAATAAAAAAGCCTAACACGCAGCTGTGGTATAGGCTTATGATGCTTCATTTGCCAGTGCTGCATGGCTACGCCCTGAGAAAGCTGGAGAAGTGGTATTTCGAAGATGAACCTCTTCTATTTGAGCAGCAGAGGCTTGATGCTATTTCTCGCGCAAGGGCTAGCGCGGCAGAAAGGCCGAAATTCTGATCCTCTTCATTTTTCTGTTTTATTGTTTGAAAGAGTCGCGCGAGCTGGGAGGCGGCATCAGCCGCCTCGTGCTTTGAAAGCTGGTAAGTTATGCCTGTTGTGCTTATATAGGCTTCTAGCTCGTACCAGGTGTCTTTGCCCATTTGCTTCTTTTCATCAACGAGCCTCATAAGCTCCCGCACTGTCTTGCAGAGCTGCGCAAAGTCCTTATGCCTTTGCATTTGCAGCAGCTTCCTGTACTGTTTCGCCGCTCCAGTGCTGTAGCCGTTGTCCAGCTCCTCATCCACCTCATCCTCCAGCTCACGCTCATCCTCTTTCACGACACCACCAAGAATAAGCAGCTCCTCGCCGAGCCAATTTGTATGGCGCCTGGCCTGCGCAATTCCCTGATTATTTTTAGTTTAGTAAATATTTATATATTTTACTACAAGATTGTGTAGCATTAGGAAATTTAATAAATCTTAGGCATGCAAATTTAATTGCCGCGAAAGCGGCCGACATCACCAGAAAAGCAGCCTTCGCTGCTTTGGGCGGCTTCGGCCGCCCTGTCGATTTTTGTTTGGCAATTGCCCGTGCGAGTGCGAGTGCATAGGCTTAAAAAATTCAGGTGCTAAATAGGATTATGCAGAGCGCCGTTGCAGACCTTAGGCTCAGGATGTACTTGACTCTGTTCCTTGTATTGGCCATAGGCTTCGGCATACTCTTCGCACTGCTCAGCCTTCTTGGCGTTTCGAGCATAGGCATACTCGTTTTCGTTGTAGCGTTCTTCCTTGTTCAATGGTATGTTTCGCCTTCATTGCTTGCATATGCTGCCAGGCTGAAGTATGTCAGCAAGCAGGAACAGCCTAAGCTTTACAGCATGGTTTCGGAGCTTGCAGAGCAGGCAAAGGTGCCGATGCCTAGGATTGCAATAAGCCCCTCCAGGGAGCCTAATGCATTCGTTTTCGGCAGAACGCGCAAAAGCGCCACGCTCGTAGTTCACCAGGGCCTTCTAAGTGCTGTCAACGATGAAGAGCTGCGTGCTGTGCTGGCGCACGAGATAGGCCATTTGAAGCACAACGACGTAGTGGTTATGACCTTTGCCTCTTTCATTCCCATGCTCGCTTACTACCTTGCCATAACCTTTCTTTTCGGCGGCTTCTCCAACAACAGGAATTCAGGCGCCTACGCTGCGCTCATAGGCTTCTTTGCCTTCGTGGTCTATTTCCTTTCAGAGCTTCTTCTTTACGCGCTTTCAAGGGCTAGGGAAGCCTATGCCGACGCTTACTCTGCGCAGGCTACAAACAAGCCAGAGCATCTTGCTAGTGCGCTCGCAAAGATAACTTATTCGCTTGCCTCTACAAAGCACGCAAATTCCGGAGCGATAAGGTCTTTCTACATAGCAGACAACCTCGCTGCAGGCAAGGATGCAAAGCTGCTAGACCGCTATATGGCTGAGATCAAGAAGGCCTTTCCAGAATTGGACGTTCGCAGGCTCAAGGAGGGCGAAGCTGCAAGCCCACTTTCCTTCTTTGCCTCCCTTTTCCTTACCCACCCGCCTACCTATAAGCGCATACTGCTGCTTGCGAGGATGAAGAACTCAGGCAAATAGGAGTAAACTATTTCCTAAGCAGAATTGCAAACTCTTTGCTGGTTTCGATACCTTCATTGAGCTTCAATTCTTCAAGCGCGGCTCTCGCCGCGAAAACAGCATTTGTAAGTAGCTTTGCTATCCACTCTGTATCTGAAGAATGGTAGATGTGCTGAGGTATGCTTGCAAACATTGCATAGGTCTTGTCATATAGCTCAATGTCGCTGTGCTTGAGCCTTGGCTTGTTGGCGTTGAAAGGCTTTGTGTCTTTCCTGAGAAGCGAATAAAGGTCTCCTTCTATTGCCAGCCTTCCTAGCTCCTGGCTGAGCTTTACAGTGTTTTCGAGGCTGAGCTCCTTCCTCTTTGCTTGGTGGAGCTTGTATAGGGTATATGCAGGCACTATGTCGCTGTAGAGCTTGAAAGCGATTTCTACAGCCTTTTTTCTTTCTTTGTTGTTCTTGAATCCGTTGGTCGCAAATTCTTCTAGCCGCTCTAAGGAGCCCTCTATCTTTTTCCTCGTGTGGGCTGCAAACATGATAGATGCGATCTGGCTTGGTGCAAGGCCTGCCAACTTTCTTTCTTCGTCGCTTATGCGATATTCAGCATAATACTCGAAATAAGCTATGTTCAGCAACGCAAGCTCTATCCTAACCACATTTGTCATCTTGTGCATATTTACCTGCCTTCCAATCTCCATGTAATTTTGTATGTTTGACCAGTATGTTCGCCTTATAAGCTCAAGTGCGATGAAGGTGGTCAAAGCCTCAGTATCTTTGCAAACTTCTTTTGGGATTAGCAACGTGCCGTCAGGCTTCCAATAAGGATTATACCATCGATCAACAGCGTGCCTTCTGCTTTCTATGATCTTTATCGCGTTAGCGCCTTCAAACCCGTATCTCTCCAAAGGCCCTTTCAGCCTATCATAGGCGGACATGTATGCATCTTCCACTTGCCGCCAAGCAAAGCCAAAGGCTTCAGCGCTTCCCACGAATACCTTGCAAATTCTCAATTGTTGGCTTTATATTTCTTTTGTGCAAATTTGCAGGCTTTGCCCTAGATAGAATTACTTGCGCTTTATGCTCTTGCTTGGTAGGCTTATATGCCTTTCATACCTCTCAAGCTCCCCAGTTTCTATTTCCTTAACGATCCTTCTTGCCACAATTACTGCATTCGCCAGAGGCTCTGCCATCGCGTCAATGCGTAACGAAGGATATGCTGTGCTTGGAGTACTTTCAAACAGGGCCTTGAGCTTTTTCCTCAGCTCCTCTTCGTCTTTGCTCAACTCTGCCAGTTCTAGATTAAACATTGCAGCGCCTTCTTCAAGAAATCCTGGCAGGTCTTCCTCTTTTGCAAGCCTTTGAAGGTTGAATGCCAAGCCTATCGTGTTCTCTAGGTTTAACACCTTTCCACGCTTCTTGTGCAACTTGTAGAGGACATATGCCGGTATTAGCGCTGCGTAAAGCTCGAAAGCAGCGCCGAAAGCGACTACTGCCGTTTCACCATCGCTGGGCACGTGCGCTTCAAGTGTCACAAACGTTTTTAGGGCTTCAGAAGTATCCACTTTTATCTTTGCTAATATTATGTTGTTTGCGAGAATTGCGTTCATCTGCCATGGGTTCCCACGCTCAATCTTGTATTCTATGTCTGTCAGCTCCAAAGCCCCGAAAGCTATTCTAAGCCTATCCATTGTTATGCCGTCTACGGGCTCGTCTCTATTCTCTGGGAGAATGTCCGACCAGAACATTCGCCTTAGAAGCTCCTGCGCTATAAACAGCTCAAGGTCTGCCTTTTTCTCGATTACTTCTCTTGGTATTAAGAGAGGCCCTTTGGGATTATTTGCCAGGTTGTTTTCGCTTGACACCTTTATTTCATCAACGCCCATAAGCCCGTATCTCTCAAGGCCTCTCGACATAAGTAGGTTGTATGCATCTAAGTATGCCCTTTCGACTCTGCTTTCAAGGTCACCTACTTTCTCCACCAAACTCAAAAAGTTTTTTCTTCTCTTACCTTTTTAATCCTTCTGTCCAAAACTTTGCAATAGAATTGTTTATTAAGCCAGTTTCAAAAATTATAAACATGAAATTCAATGAGAGGCAGCCAAGCATAAGCCAAGAAGATGCCAAGCGTCTGATGTTTGCTCTGGAAGGAATAGAAAATGTGCTCCGTAGGCTCTCAGCAGGAAAGCTAAGCGTGGAAGAGGCCGAGGAAAATTTCAGAATACATGTTGCCGTGCTTGACAGGCTTCCTTCTGTGCTGTTCGAAAGTGCTTCAGAGGCCGTTGCCAAAATGCTCAGGCAATACCGTCTGCGCTTCACCGGTGCAGATTTCAACCCTCTTTTCCGGATTCTCGAAGAAAACGCAAGGGAGATGTCCGGAGACGAAGGCCTTGCCAAAAGGCTGGTAACTGCATACCTTGCGCCGATGAGTGAGGAGGAGAGAAAGGAGGAGGGTATAGTAGCCGACATAACCAATTTCATCAACGAGCTTGAGCACATGGCAGCTTACGAAAAGGTGAAGGAAGGCAGAGGCTTCGAAGACAAGATCGCAGAGAGCTTTGATAGGCTCCTCGCCCGCTCATACAAGCTTCCATTGCCGATGGCGCAGGAGGTGCTCGACTCGGCATTCGCTGCGCTTATCTTGGCTAAGGAGCTCCTCTACGCCAATAACAAAGAAATGTCTGGCCTGCTTGACAAGCTATTTGGCATTGTTATCAAAAGGCATGACACGCTAAGAGAAGAGCTGGGCAATGCTGCAAGGGATTAGAGCAAGCAAAAGGTTAAAAATGCTAAATGCTAAAAACGGAAATATCGAACAGCTTATAAATTTTGAGTTTTTATAACTCTGTTATATTGGTGGATTTATGGATCGTAGGGACAGAGAGGCTGAATACAAGCAAAACGCCGAGCAGGAAGCCGTAAGGCTTCAGATGCCGGAAAACATGCAGGTCAATGTAACCGATCCTTTGCTAGCTCCTTATCACAGGACAATGGAAGAAATAGAGAAAATGCCTGTGCTAGAGAAGACAAAGACTGTTTGCCCAGTCTGCAAGCTTATCATAGACGGCATAATCTACAAGGATGGCGACAACGTAATGATAAGGAAGTACTGTCCAGAGCACGGCTGGTTCATTGAGAAATATTGGGAAGACTACGAAATGTACATGGCGATGCGTGGCTATTCCTACTTCGGCAGGGGTTTTGACAATCCTGATTACCTAACAGCTGGCGAGAACTGCCCGTTCGATTGCGGAATATGCGAAAGGCACAAGTCCCACACGGCTCTTGCCAACGTAGTAGTGACAAACCGCTGCCACCTTTCATGCTGGTACTGCTTCTTCTACGCAAAGGAGAACGACCCGGTTTATGAGCCTAGCCTACAGGAGCTAGACATACTTTTCAAGAAGCTTAGAAGCCAAAAGCCAATTCCTGCAAACGCCATACAGATAACAGGCGGCGAGCCCACAATAAGGAGCGACATAGTTGACATAATAAAGCTTGCAAAAGAAGCCGGCTTTGACCAGATTCAGCTCAACACAACGGGCATAAACCTGGGCTTGAACCCAGAGCTGCTAGTAAAGCTTAGGCATGCAGGCTTGAGCACGCTGTACATGAGCTTCGACGGCGTGAGCAAGCGGGCAAACCCTAAGAACCACTGGGAAATACCTTTGATACTCGACGCTGCGAGAAAAGCAGGCGTAGGAATAGTGCTCGTGCCTACTGTGATTAGAGGCGTAAACGACGGCGAGCTTGGAAGCATGATAAACTTCGCTCTAAACAACATAGACATCGTAAGGGCTGTCAACTTCCAGCCAGTCTCGCTTGTTGGAAGAATGCCAGACAGGCTTAGGGAGAGGCAGCGCATAACAATACCTGGCGCAATAAAGCTGATAGAGGAGCAGACTGGCGGGGTTGTTGCCAAAGAGGATTGGTTCTCTGTGCCTTATGTTGGCGGGCTTTCCAAGTTCATAGAGGCACTTACCGGCTCTTATTCTTATGACCTCTCCATACACTTTGCATGCGGCGCAGGCACATACCTGTTCTTGGACAAGGACAACAGAGTAATCCCAATAACCAGATTCCTCGATGCCCGCGGACTTATGGAGTACTTGCAGCATGTTGTTGATGAGATGGAGGGCAAGAGCAGGCTGGAGAGGCATCTAATGGCTTTGAAGGCCCTTCTCAACCTCAAGAAGTTCATAGACAAGGAGAAGCAGCCTAAGAGCGTCAACTTTGCAAAGCTTCTTGGCAGCATACTGCTCAAGCACGACTTCTCAAGCGTAGGCGCCTTCCAGATGAAGACCCTGTTCCTCGGAATGATGCACTTCCAGGACGAGTATACCTATGATATTGCGAGGGTTGAGAAGTGCGACATACACTACTCTCTGCCCGATGGCAGGGTAATTCCGTTCTGCACGTTCAACGTCTTTCCAGAGATATACAGGGACAAGGTCCAGAGGCAGTATGCAGTGCCAGCAGAGGAATGGCAGAAGCAGCATCCTGGATGGACCTATGCATCTGACAAGTACAGAAGGAACATAAAGGAGCTTGAAGCGAATCCGCTCTATGAAAAGACATACGGGCACCTTGTTAACTTCTTCGAGCTTCCTGTGAACAGGGCTGCGAAGGAAGCCGAGAAGGCAGTGGCAAGCGAGGGAGCAAAATGAATGCAAATGAAGGTATTATAGAGGAAGATGGCAAGTACTATGCTGTGGAAAACGGAGAGCGTTACAGGCTGCCTTACAAAACAGTTAAGGAGATTGTTTTCAACAACGTGAGCAAGCAGGAGCTTGTGGACTTGCAGCACGCAGCAAGGCTACAGTACAAGCTTCTTCTCAACGAAGCGATACTGAGAGCAAAGGTGGAGTTTGTAAAGCAGAGGATAAGCATAGTTTACAATCCACCAGGATATAACAAGGGCAAGCCTGAGATAAGCCCAGAGGACATAGCAGCATTGATAAGGCAAGAAGGCGTGCACGTAGATTTGGCAAGCGCAGAGCAAAGGGATGTGGACTATTATGCGGAGATATGGCGCGCGCAGTTTCATCCACCAACGATAAGGGAGCACCCTCCTTATGGCTACACCCTAGAGGAATGGAAGAAGCTAAAGGCCAAGTACGAGCAGAAGGTCAAGCAGGCTAGGGAGAAAAAGCTAGAGGAGTTTCACGAATGGCAGAAAAAATATGAGAAGGAACATCCTGAGCTTGCATCAAGCTGACTATGCAATTCCCTTCAGCTCCTCAATAAGCTTGCCAAGCACAGGCTTTTTGTTTCCTTCTTTTGCAAGCTTTATGCTTGCAGCAGACATGTGGCCGCCTGCAGATTCTACAAGGCTAGGGTAGTAGCTCTTTACCTTTTCAAGCACCTCAAGCAGGTTTATTCCTTTAAGCCCAGATCCTAGCCTTAGCGAAATGTAGGAGCCGTAATGCAGGACAACGAGCGCTTTGGCGTTGCCCGATTCCTCTATTTTTTCCATGAGCTTAGATGCGAAGCGCCCTGGCAAAGGATACCTCTCTTCATCGCTTCTTATCTTTTCAAAGTCTGCAACGTATATGCTTGAAGACTTGCCCTTGTAGACCTTTAATCCTGAGACAGCGCTGTCCAGCAGCTCTACAAGCCTGTTTTCGCCGTAGGCTATGATTTCTGTTACTTTACTTTCATCGCGCATTATATTCTCCACAGCCTCAGGAGTTACATTGCCGGTGTGGGAGCCGACGAGCTTTGCATCGCTTGATACTATGTCAAGAAGCATTGCAACCCTTTTTGCCTGCGCACTCGGCTTTGCATACGCGCTGTAGTCGCCTATGAGCGAAGCGTAGACAAGGTCTTTGGTCTGAGCCCCGAAGCATGAAGCAAAAACGCCGGCGAGAAGCCCTGCTGTGAAGTTTGAATCGCCGCCGAAGTTCCACGGGTTTATGTAATGATCGAGCTTCGCCCAGCCAAACCCTTGGCTTATAGGATGATGATCAAGCCATATTATGTCAAATCTCTCCTTCGCAGCCTCTATTCCGTCATTGCTGTCTGGGGAGGTGCCGAAGTCTATTAGTACAAGAAGCGGCTTTTCGATACTTTCATATGCGTTTGCTATCAGTATGTCGTTTTCGGCATCAGATTTAGCATATGCTACGCTCTTGTGCATTTCCCATATTGCATTCTCGTAGCCATGCATAGCCCTATGCAAAGCTATAGCCCCGCTAAGTCCGTCTGCATCGTTGTGATAGCGTACTACTATGGGCGCGCTCATATACTCCTTTTTTGCCAGTAGCCGTGCAGCTTCTTCCAAACTTTGCCTCATTCTTCCAACGAGTGCTTCAGCGTCATCGTTTATTCTTTCACCGAAATTGCATGAAATCTTCTTGCAATTTTTGTCAATTTCTTCTTCTATCTTTTTCGCGAAAAGTTCATCAGCATAGGCCCTGCCAGCATCAAAGTCTATAGTCTCCCCCAATTTTGCGAACATCGCCCTATTCGCATCGGCCTGGCCTCTCCTCAGGCCTTCATACGTTATGAAATACACCGGCTCCTTTTCGTGCTTTATGGCAGTAAGCAGGCCCTTCATAATATTACGTTATGTAGCTGCTTGCATTTAACGCTATCGCTTCTTTGCACGCACCCGCGAGCGTAGAGTTTGTTATTAGGTTGCAAATGCTTGCGTTTTTCTCAGCCATTGCAACATAGGAATAGCAGGCATTCTCCTCACTTCCCTGCAGGTTTGTGCAATAAGTTGCGTTTTTATTTTTTATCGCAAACGCAGTTGTAACCGCCTGCTGGCAGAGTGCACTGTATTGCCCAAGAGACTGGCAATATGACATTTGGGTTGTATAGTTCAATGCAGAGCTCGGCATTTGTATTTGTGAGGTTTGTGCCAAGCATGCCGACTGAAGAGGAGAAGGTGCCATAAAGTAGCATATGCTGCTGTTCCTTGTTAAGTAAGCATCTGCAAAAAAGCAGAAGTCCCTAGCAGTGTAGGTTTGGTTCGGCATCATGAGGTAGCCGCTAAACAACGTGGTTTCATTTTCAAGCTGCTGCGTGCTAGCATTCTCAAGCACCATTCCTATCTGTGTTTTGTTTGTTAACTCTGGAACTTCATTGCAGTATGGCGATTTGCCTGTAAGCAAAGCAAGCTTTGTATAGACAATGGCGAGGCAGGTGTCTGTAGAGTTGCCAGCTGAATAGCACAGGCTTGCATTCAGAGTCTTGTTTGCAAACTTTGTATAGCACGCCCCGCTGTAAGCGCCTTCAAGCCCGCATATGCTTGTATTGCCTGTAGAAATTGCAATTTCAGATTCGCATGCAACCTGCATCGAGATGTTGCTTATTTGCTTACAAAGCCCAACGCTCTTTGTTTTTGCGGCAAGCATAGAATAGCAGCTGTATTGGTAATAGCCGGCAAGCTGGGAGCATATGCTAGAATTTTCTGTGGCATTTGCGATAGAAATTAGGCATGAATATCTCGCTCCAGGGATTTGTATGGAGTTGCACTTCTGCAATGGTGATTCATGTGAGTAAAAAAACAGCATCAAGAAAGATGCAAGAAAAATTAGGAGCAAAAAGCCCAAATAAACTGCTATTACCCTTTTTGTGTTTGTAGCCTGCATTGCATTATCCCGGTTTAGAGGTTTTCCTCTCCGGCTATTACATTGAAACCGTCGGGCGTTATCTCATAAGGCGTAATGGAGAAGCTGTGGTTAGAGCCTCGCATTTTCAGCACTTCCATAGCCAGTGCACGCCTGTCTTCTTTTCCAGCTTCGTACATCACTATGACGCCATCAAATATGAAGAATTCAGGCCTCAGCTCTTGCCCCAGGCTTTCTGGATTTGCAAGCTCGCAAGTAAGCAGCGATGTCACATGGAGCCTTCTGAAGTTGCTTATCAGCGATACCAAAGACCTCCTGTATACTGCAGGATCGCCAAGCAGCATCTCCATAACACTCAGCGAGTCTATTACCGCCCTGTTGGCCTTGTATGTTGTTATCAGAGACTCTATGTCTGCTATAAGCTTTCCAAATTCGTAGGTGTCTGTGCCGCCAGACCTTATGACTGTAGCAGGGTCTTCTCCGTCAACAATCAGCTTTTTGCTTTCTATAAGTTGGTCTATGTCTTTGAAGTTTGCAAATGCTTCTTTGGCGTTTTCAACCACTCTTTCTGGCTCTTCCTCCATTGCGAAGAACACAGAGGTATTGCCCTCCTTTGCATTGTGATATGCATATTCAAATCCTAGCAGGGTTTTCCCTGCGCCAGGCCCTCCGGCAACTATTACCTGGTTGCCTTCTGGTATGCCCCCATACAGCATGGTATCGAGGCCTTCTATGCCCGTCTTTACCCTGTTCATCCGGTCAACCTCAATATTAATAACTATGCAATATATAAAAATACTTGGTAGGATGAACAAGAGGGTTTTTCTCATAGGCCTTTTGCTTCTGCTGCTTGGCATAGTAATTTCTGGAGGAGCGGTATACACTACCTTGCCTTCAGCTTCCGAGGTTCTAACCCAATCCAAGAATCTAAGTATAGGCGCTGGAACCTATGGGTACTTGCCTATGCCTCTTAACCAGACATCAGGCCTATATGTGTTTTTCAATTCAACCCAGCCAGTTACTTTCATATTCGCCAACTCCTCAGCCTTCTACAATCTTTCAAGCGTTCCGCTGTCCGAGATGTTTGGCAAAGCTGAAGAGCAGGAAGGAAAAGGATTGCTAGAAATCTTTAACGGCACTGCCGGCTCTTTCCCCTATTCCTCAGTAGAGAAAGGAATTGCTGTCTACATTGCCAATGTTACCTTTCTTCCTGCAGGGGACTACTTTCTTGTTTTTATTAACCATGGCAGCCTACCTGCAAGAGTAGAATTAAGGTCAGCCCAGGTGCTTGTGGCAAGCATAGCTACCAAGGCCTATTCTAACTTGCCAACTGTGAGCGCTATGGCGATGGTAGGCTCTTTTATGGCGCTGATCGGCATCATTTTAATGGTGGCATCATTGTTTATGCATGGAAAGAAGAAAGAGCAGCAGATGCTGCCCAGCGAGGTAGAGCAGATGTATGAGAAGATTGAGAAGTCTGCTAAAAGAGGTGTAAGGCATGATTCCAAACATAGATCCAAGAGCTCTTAAGAGCATGATGGACAAGCTTGGCATAAAAAGCGAGGAAATAAAGGCAGTAAAGGTAACGATTGAGCTTCCAGACAAGATGCTTGTAATAGACAACCCTGAGGTGGTAAGCGTTGAAATGCAGGGCAAGCAGATGTTTCAAGTTGGCGGGGAAGTAAGAGAGGTGGAAAAGCAAGTAAGCATTGAAATAAGCGAAGAGGATGTTAGGCTTGTTATGGAAAAAAGCGGAGTAAGCGACGAGGAAAGGGCGAGAAAGGCCCTGCAGGAGTCAAACGGCAACATAGCAGAAGCAATACTAAGGCTAAAGTCAGGTTCATGACACTGAATAAAGATGTACAAAAGGAACCTGCTGGATGCGCATGACCTCCTCTTCTTTCACAATGCCCATTTTTATCAGCACGCCTACCGCCCTTTCTCCTACAACGTTTGCCGAGTAAATCTTAGCTTTTGAAACAATTTCCTCAACCTCCTTCTCGCTCTTCTTTTCTCCTACGTAGAATTTTGAGTATGTTTTCAAGTCCATAATCCTAGCTCCTTCCTTCAGCTGCATGCCTATAAGCTCTTCATCGCACATCGCCAGCATGGTGCCTTGCTGCATCTCGTAAACTTTTACGTATATTTTGTTAGCCATTAGCCATACCTGTAGAAAAATATAAAAGTGGAGGAATAGAGAAAGCTGTACCATACAAGCCAAAGTGCGCCTGTAATGTTTGCTGTTAGCACTGCAAAGGCCCCTGCAATGAAAAGCACTATTGAAAAGGCAACCTCAAGCACAGAGTTCTTCAAAGCTGCGATGAGCCTGCCGCGAAGCGTAATGCCCTTGACCCAGCCAGTCACAGGAGAGCGGTTAAGCAACGCTGCAAATGCAGCTTTTAGCCTTATGAATGCAAGTGCAAAGTTAAGCACGAAAATCATGAAGCCTTTCGAGATAGAGTTGAAGTAAAGCTTTGTTATCGCAATTGGCACAAGTATTGAAAGCAGGAAGGCATTGAGCCCAAACAGCTCAAAGTTTAGCGGCGGCATTTCGAAATGTGCAAGCTTTGAGAGCGTTGCGTAGGTTATAGGTGCCGAAGCAAAGACTGAAATTAGGGAGATTAGTGTAAACATTATTAGTATTACTGACAGGTAGTTTAGCCCAAGCCCGTGGAGCGCATAGTCTATCTTTGAAAGTGCAGAAACGGTGCGCCTTTTATGTGCTCTCAGGTTTTGGATAAGGTGGAGCAGGAACTGTGTATCCCCATAGTTATATCGCCATTGCTGCTTAGAAAGGGCTGTAAAAGAAGTTATGGGCGCGCCTAGAGCATACACTTTTGGTATGTAAAGGCTCCTATAGCCTTTCATATCCGACTCAAAGCTGAAAAATGTATCTTCGATTATATATTCTGGAAATCCGCCTATGTCATCAAGTGCGCTTCTTCTTATTATGCCGCAGGAGCCAGCAAATATTGCAGTGTTGTTGAGGGCCCTAGACGGCTGTATGAATTTGAAGAAGAAGGCATCAAACAGATCGACGCAGCTGGAGAAAAAGTTGCCTTTTGCATACCTCTTCTCAGTCTGCACGAAAGATAGCTTGGTATCTTGGAAATAAGGCAGCAGGTCCTTTAGGAATCTTCCATCTACAAGCCTCTCGTCAGCATCAAACACAGCAATAAACTCTTCGTTCGAATACCTCAGGAAGTTGTTGAGGGCGCCGGCTTTGAAACCTTGCCTGTTGTCTCTGTGCAAATATGCTATTCCCTCTTTTTTGCAGAATGCTTCTAGCCTGCTTTTTATTTCTGGTTTAGTCGAGTCATCCAGCAGGTAAATCTTCATTTTCTTCGCATCATAGTCCATCTTCTTCATGCTTAGCAAGGTTCTTTCAACGAGCTTAGGATCCTCGTTGTAGGTTGGCACTGCAATGGCAACAGTAGGCCACTTCTTCATCGGCTTTAGCTTTCTTGTTATGCTTTCTAGGTAGCGGTCATAGAAGTAGGAGCGATAGTAGGAATAGGCAGAGGTGACATTGAATATGCCAGATATAACGGAAAGTAGCAAAAAGGCAATTGCCAGCCAGAAAAGCAGAGGGGTTTTTGCAGTAACCACAAGATAGTAGGATATTCCAACGCCTACTACGCTCATAAGGGCAAAAATTCCAACGCTCGACAGCCTTAGAGCGAAATCCTTGTCCATAGCAATACCTAGAATTGAGAAGCATATAACTTGCAACTTATAAATTTTTAACCATGCTAGCTGCTAGCAGGCTTTTATAGCTGTTATGTCATAATTTAAACAAGCCGGGATGGCGGAACCAGGTAACGCGCCAGTATTTTGGCGAAACTCGAGATCTGGTTGCCCTTCGGGCATTTAGGGTTCAAATCCCTATCCCGGCGCATATCCTGGAGTCTAGTCTAAAGCTCCGATTTCTTAGTATAAACGCCATAACATTGGCTAATTTTTGTACAGATTGTGTGCTAAATTTTCAAAAGAATTTTTAGCTAGTGATTTTTCGAAAAGCCACTCCGTGCTTGTTCGTAAGCGCGTAGCTGCTGATAGAGATGAGCTCTAGGCTTCTTCTCTTCACTGCAATCTGTTCCTTGAGAAAGATATCTTGCTAAAAGCGGCAGAAGCAATAAAGAAAAGCAAAGACGATATTGCTGCGATCTAATTAAATCTCGTTTCCTCTATCTGCGTACCAGCTCTTGACCTTCTGTGGGTTTAGCTTGGAAACAACGTACTTGAAAGTAGCTTCCGGCTTTGATTCGCTTCCGCACGAGTAGACATCCAATGTCGCATATTCGCTTTCAGGCCAGGTGTGCAAAGCGATGTGGCTTTCCTGTATTATTGCAATCACTGATACGCCTCCAGGTATGCCATTTATGTCGCTGAATTTTCTAGTTAGAAGCTCCAGTATGTGCAGATTTCCTTCCTTAGCCCCATCTACCACTACCTTTACGAGCCAGTCAAGATCTGAGAGCTTGCTTACTTCAATTCCGTAAAGATTTCCGTATACGTGCTTTCCCTCAACCTTAGGCAATTGCTTTTCAACAGCCTGAGAAATTTGTCTTGCCATTTTTATCGATATTAATTTTAATAAAAATAAATAAAAATTTTTGCTATCGAAATTGATTTGTCGTCGTAAAAATTTTTTATTTTTGGAAATTTTCGAGGTATTTTTTATACTCAAAAATAAAATTGCAGTTGAATCGCCTCTGAATGATTGCTGAACTGCTATGGGCTGCTTTCTCTATAAGCCTGCAAGAAAGTATACCACGCAAGGTTTGGAGTTCCGTTTGAAGGATTAGTAAGATTGAGCAAGCCGTAATCGTTGCCTAATGCGCCATCGGAGAGTCCCCAGAGATCATACCAGTATACTTGCTTTATGTATGGAAGCGAACTGAACGTGTCTAAGCCTTCTTCCATAAATTCCATTTGCGATTTTTGACTATACCCTGGTATTAGTTTTGAGCTTGCCGGAAATCCAAATTCAGTAATGAATATTGGCTTATGGGTAAGGTTCTCATACGCATTAAGATATTGAGTCCATTCATCGGAGAAATTTATGACAATAGGGCTTGGCAAATAGGCATGAACCGATACTGCATTGCAATACTTCCATGCGCCATAAGACCATACTTCGGCATACCACTCAAATATCTGCGGGCTTCCTATTGGCGCGCCTCCAAAGCAGACTATTGTAGCATTGGGCTCCAAGCTTCTTATTGTGTTCGCAGCTGCTTTTATGATAAGAAAGTAATTGTAGGCACTGCCATTTACCATGCCTGTCTGGAACTGTTTCACCCACGGCTCATTCCAAATCTCCCATTCGTTTATCCAAGGATATGCCTCAACAGCAGCTTTTACGCTTTCATTCCACATGCCCAAGCTCCAGTTCTTGTCTTGGGAGCCTCCTGGCAATGTATCATAGTCAAGTATTCCTAGATAGCTTGCGTTGTAATGCTCGTGCTCGTAATTCATCAGCTGGATTTGAGAAGCGGAGAGCGTAATGTCTGTTCTGAAATGCCTAACGCCAGCTTTAAGTGCAGTAATTTCTGAGCTTTCGTTCCCATGAGTGCAAACGCCAAGTGTGAAGTTGAAATGTCTGCTTTTTATCTGCATAGTTGTTGAACGTTCTGCAAGAAGCAATACGATTGCTGTTACTATGATAAGCAAAAGCACAAGCGCCAAAGCGATCTTGGTCTTAGCTTTCATATGCATCACTTTCTTCTTTTGTAATCTCCCTCAAAAATACTGTGGCGTAGGAGCCGGCTGGAAGTGAAAATTTAAGTTCCACGTCGCTGCCTATTTGCCCAAGCTCTATGCCAATCGCTTTTATGATAAGAGGTCTGAAAGAGCCCTTCATGCTCAGCTCCGGCATCCATTTGATCTTGAAGTCTTCTTTTGTTATGCCCAGCTTTTCCAAAATTTTATTCTCATAATCGTTGAGCTTTTCAGTACCATAGCCGACGATGTTCGAGACTGGAAATTCGCCGCTATTGCTGAGGTTAAGCATGTCTGGAAAGCCTAAGGGGCTTGATGGCGCATAAATTTCTGAAGAAAAATCACCTGCTGAAATCCTTTCTTCAAGCTCCATGTTGAATATCAGCGATTGCACCGCGTGTATGAACATGATGAGGATTCCTCTAGGCAGGCGCCTGAAGGCGTTCGCATAGTCTTTGCCAAACTTTGCTAGATAGGCGAGCATCTGCCTTTCTGGTTTAAGGTATTTCGGAAAGTTTTCAAGCGCCCTTTTGAAGTCGCCTGTCTCTGCCAGCTCCCTTCTTGCCTCTCTTGCATTCTCATTTCTCTCCCCGTCAATGTCAGATAGGAACTTCATCGCCGCCTCCTCCAATTCGCCCTTGATTATCAATAAGCCTATCTCGGCATTGTTCCCCCGCATGCCAAAGCGCTGCTTGTCAAAGTAGTTTGCAACTCTGCCTTCAAGTTCCTGCAGAACCTTTTCTGCATTCTCCGGCCTTTTGCACTGGCTTATTCTCACCTCGAACCTATTGCCTATGTTGCTGCCAAGCTCGACTCTCTGGCCTAGCCACGCCCCATTTATGCTTATGTCTTTTATTTTTACCCTTTCCAGCTCCTCAGGCTTTATGCCGTATATGCTTGCAAGCTGCACTGTTATCGCAACCCTGTCTTTGGTGCCCGCGTAGCTGATTGACTTCTTGCCTCTTTGCAAACGCTTTGCTATGGCTATGAGTGCTTGGACCGTATTCCAATTCCTCTTTTGCAAAACAAAGGTTGTGAATTTGCTGCTTGGGGCAGGCACCAGGCCCAGATCCTCTGCTTGGTAATGCCTGTTTGGCATGAGCACTGTGCCGTTGCTGAGAATCTCCTCTACTACAAAGCTCTCAGGCGTTTCCTTTATTTTGCCCCCTGTGCCTTCGTGCTTTGAAAGGTAGATTGGCATTATCAAACCTTTGATAGCAATATTTTATACTTTACAGTTTCCAATTTTAACGTGATGCTTTGCACGATTCATTGCTTGAGAAGGTTATTTACAAGATAGTGAAAAGGCACATAGCCGGCACCACTATCTCCTCAGCGATAAAAAAGGTAAGAGAGCTGAACGCCAGGGGCTTGCCGGCTACTGTTACCTTCTTGAGCAATAGCGTCAACGACCTTGCAAAGGCAAGGTATGTCGCCTCTACCTATTCCCAGCTTGTCCAGCAGATAGGAAGATCGGGCCTTAAGGCCACAGTGCACGTACCGCTTAACGACATAGGCTTTTCTATTTCAGAAAGCCAGGCTTTGAACTATCTTCAAAGCATAATCCAGCTAAGCAACAAGTTCGGGGTTTTTGTCTGGGGCGAACTTCCAGAGGAATCTGATGCTTCTTTGCTAGACGGCTTGGCTAGGCGTGGGCTTGGCTTAGCAGTGAATGCAGAAAAATGGGAAACCCTGCTTCGGACAAGCCTGCCAGCTAAGCTTGTCTTCAAAACAAACAATTCTCACGATGACAAAAAAGCACTGGAGAAGAGGCTTGTTGGCATTGAAAAGCTTCTGAAAAGGGGCCAACTCGTACTTAGCTTTCCAGATGAGGGGCTTACCCACGCGCTGACAAAAAATGCCAAGTACAAAAGCTCTTTAATCTTTGAGTTCCAATTAGGCTATGCCAATAAGGAGCTTAACAGGCTAGCCCAGAAGGGCTGGAAGGTAAGCGTTTATGTTCCGTTTGGCAAAGGTTGGGCAAACTTCGCCCTTACGCGCATACAAGGCAAGTATACCCATCTTATTGCAAAGAAGCTGTTAGAAAGGGGGAAATATGCATGAAAAAGGCACTATATGCATTACCGGCGGCAGCGGCAGGCTAGCAAGGACGCTTTCTCCTGCTTTGCTAAATTTGGGCTACACTGTTAAAGCGCTAGTAAAGCAGAAGGAGGATATGCAAAGGCTTCCTGCAGGCGTAATCCCTTTTGTCGGCAGCATTGACAATCTGAATGTGCTGAGGGAGTGCGTAGAGGGGGCTGATTTAGTAATACACGCCGCAGCAATAGTGAAGGAAGCGGGTACAACTACGAAGGAGATAATGCATGTCAATTTTGAAGGCACAGAGCTCTTGCTCAACGCCTGCAAGCTTGAAGGTTGCAAGCGCATTATGTTTACAAGCACCATAGATGTTTATGGAAGAGAAAGGAAGGAGGTGCTTAACGAAGAAAGCATACCAAAACCCACAGACAGATATGGCTACAGTAAGCTCATGGCCGAGCAGGCGATAATAGAGAGTGGAATAGACTATACGATTTTCAGGATTGCAACAATATACGGGCCTGGGTTTGAGCACTACTTTTTCAAGATGTTCAAAGCCATAGTGGAAGGCAAGGTGGCGATAATAGGAGATGGCCAGAACCATCTTGCAATGATACACGCGAGGGATGTTGCCGAAGCATTTTTGCTTGCAATCCAGAACAAGTCAAGCATAAGAAAAATTTATGTGCTTGGCGACGGCGTGCCATATACCCAGGAAGGCTTAATTCGAAAAGCAGCGGAGCTTCTGCGAGTGCCGCCCCCAGAAAAGCATGTAAACAAAAGCCTTGCATTGCTGCTTGCAAAGAAGCGAGGTCTTGAAAGCGACGAATTGCGTTTCCTCATTTCTAACAGGGTGCTTGACATAAGCAAGATCAAGAGAGAGCTTGGTTTCGAGCCAAAGGTAAGCATCGATGAAGGCGGCAAGGAGCTTGTTGACATGTTTATCTCTTCAGAGAGGCTGGTGAGATGAAGATAGGAAAAGTCGAGAGAGAAATAAACGAGATGTTGGAAGAAAAAGGGGCGCTCATGTTCTTGCTGATAGACCCTGTGGACTATGAAAGCGAGGACGCCGCAGTCAAGGCGGGCAGAGAAGCAATAGAGAACGGCGCTGACTGCCTGCTTATTGGCGGAAGCACAGGCGCACAAGGAGAACTGCTTGAAACAGTGACCAAGAGGGTAAAGGAGGAAACCCATGGAGCAAAGCCCATAATACTGTTTCCCGGGAACATTGCCACTATAACGCGGTATGCAGACGCCATATACTTTATGTCTCTTCTCAATGCAAGGAATCCTTATTGGCTAATACAGGCTCAATTGCTTAGCGCTCCAGTAATAAAGCAGATGGGCATAGAGCCTCTGCCAGTTGGCTACATAGTAGTAGTGCCAGGAGGTACAGTGGGCTGGGTAGGCGACGCTAACCTCGTGCCTAGGGAAAAGCCGAAGATAGCGGCTTCCTTGGCGCTTGCTGGCGAATTCTTGGGAAACAGGTTCATCGTAACCGATACTGGCTCTAATCCGAGGCTCCAGGGCTACGGCCCTGTGCCGCCAGAAATGATAAAGGCAGTGAAGAGTGTAATAGACGTGCCGTACATAGTTGCAGGGGGCATACTGACCGTAGAGGACATAAGGACTGCTTTGCGTGCAGGCGCCGACATATTGCAAATAGGGACTGCTTTGGAAAAAAGCTCAGACGTCAAAAAGATTGTAAGCAAGTTCGCTGAGGTAGTGAAGGAAGAGGGCGCGCTGAAGAAGAAAGGAAATGCGTAGCAGGTCATATGCATGAGGGACATAGCTGCTTCTGAGCTTTTCGTGGCAGTGCAGGAGCTGAAAAGGCTTATCGAGGGCAAGCGCCTTAACAACTTCTACGACTTGTCAGGCAACGCCTTCAGGCTAGACTTCGAGGAAAACGCTGTTTATGTAAGATTGGGCAAGACCATCAACGCCACAAGATTCAAGGAGGAAGCAGGCCAGGCTTCGCAATTTGCAATAGCTATAAGGAAATATGTAAAGGGCGCTAGGCTGGAAGCAATAAAACAAAGAGGGATGGACAGGCTGGTATTCCTCAAGTTTTCAAGAGGAATAGAAAAATACTGGCTAATATTTGAGATGTTCGCAAAGGGCAACGCAGTGCTTGTTGACTCAGAGAGGAAAATCCTCCAGGTATTTGCCAAAAGGGAATTCAAAGATCGATCGCTAACTGTGAGCTCTAAGTACGTGCTACCAAAAGGCTCGAGTTTCAACCTTGCCAAGGCTGATGCGGAAACCTTGGAGGAAAAGATCAAAGAATCTTGTGCAGAAAGCAATGACAAGCTTATACGCACGCTTTCATTCATCAACATAGGGCCTTTGTACCTTGACGAGCTTATAAGGCAAGCAGGCCTTGATCCTAATATGCCTGCAAAGGAGGCCTTGCCTAGCATGCATTCTCTTCTTAGCAAGCTCATAGAATTCAAGCAGGTGCTTGAAAGCCCTAAGCCGGTGGCGTACTTATCAAACAACCAGGTTGTAGATTACTCCATAATGCCCCTCTCCAAATACTCTGATCTCAAGCCCATGCCTTTCAATTCAATGAACGAGCTTCTTGACTTCGTATATGCGCAGGAGAGAGTTGAGATAAAGAACGAGGAAAAGAAGGAAAAGATTGAGGAAATAGAGAAGAGCATAGAGAAGCAGAAGCAGCTTCACAAGGAGTATGCGAGCAAGGCAGTCACCTACAGGGAAATTGCCAACAAAATATTTCAGAACATGCAGCAGCTGAACGAAGTCATTGCTTTGGCATCGTCCAACAAGGCTGAGAAGGCACAGGCCAGTGGAGGCTTTCGCATAGTCAAGATAGACAAGCAGAATAAAAGGATTGTAGTAGAAATAGATTAGATAAAGGGAAATCTATGCTAGATATAGTCGCTTTGGGCACTTCGGGCTCGACGCCTACTAAGGAGAGGAACCTGCCGAGCTTCGCGATAATCTACGAGGGCGATATCCTGCTTTTCGACTGCGGCGAAGGCACGCAGATGCAGATGCTCAAGTTCGGCATAAACCCGGTGAAGGTAAAAGCAATTTTCCTGAGTCACACCCATGGCGACCACGTGATAGGCGTGGCAGGGCTTGTAAGGACTATGTCGATGGCAGGCAGGCAGGATCCGCTGCTCATATTCGTGCCCAGAGGCTACGAAGGCACGGTAAACAACCTTCTAGTGTTTGACAAGGCATTGCTTAGATTTCCGATAGTTATAAAAGGGGTGAAGAAGGGAAAGGTCTACGAAGCAAAGTCCTATGCCGTTTATGCCTTCAGGCTCAACCACACAATTCCCACTTATGGCTATGTCTTCAAGGAGAACGACAGGCTCCACTTTGTTGCCGAGAAGGCAAAAAGGCTTGGAATAAAGGGCCCTATGTTTTCAGAGCTTCAAAGGAAGAAAAGGCTCAAAGTAGGAGGGCGCATGGTCAGGCTAGAGGAAGTGAGCTGGATAGAGCCCGGAAAGAAGGTCGTTTATGCCACAGATACAAGGCCTTCAAAAGAAACGATCAAGGCAGCAATGAATGCCGACTTGCTGATACACGAAGCCGCATATGCATCTAGCGAGAAGAAGCTGGCAAGAGAGAGGAAGCACTCGACAGCTGAGGAGGCTGCGAGCATAGCAAAGCAGGCAAAGGCCAAGATGCTTGTGCTAACTCATATCAGTGCAAGGCATAGGGAAGCCAGCGTTCTGGAAAAGGAAGCAAGGAAAGTATTCAAGAATGCACGCATAGCCTATGACGGGATGAAAATCCACATAAGATAAAATATTTAAACCTCGTAAAAACAAAAAGTAATTATGGAATTCAAACAGGTAGCGACTAAGTATGCTATAGCCGCGGCAAAACGCGCAGATTCCTTTGTTGGGCTGCTCAATACAAAGGCTAATAGGCTGCTTTTAGCGGTTTTCGAAGCAGAGTTGGCCTCGCCTGCAGCTATTTCGGCTACTGTTGAAACGATAAACCAGTTTGGGCCTGTGGTAGAAAGCGACGCAATGCATGCACTATTTGCTGGCTTGATGATAAGCTTTGCAGTAGCTGTGCCGCTGCTCTATGGAATGGTGACCGGCGAGCTAAAAGGTGCCGATTTCGCCCTGAAGAAAATTCTTGAGCACTTAGAAAGAAAACAGGAATAAGGCTAGCAAACTCATACTAATCAACTAATCAAGTCTTAGCCCACTAATAAAGATAATGATATAAATATTCAAATTTACAAAAGCTCAATAAGATTGCCATTTTGAAAAGCAGAAGCTTGGAGGCATCGTCTAGTGGTAGGACGGCAGATTGACATTCTGCAGGCAGGAGTCCGATTCTCCTTGCCTCCATCAGAGGCCCTTGAGTATCTCCGGATAGTCGGAGGCTATGCCGTCTACTCCTTTCTTTGCATACTCCTCAGCTTCTTCCCTGGTATTTATGGTCCAAACTATTACCTTTAGCCCGTTTCTGTGTGCGTCTTCAACGTTCTTTGTGTGGGTGAATCTGTATAAAGGAAGCACATAGCTTGCTTTTAGCGCAAGCGCAGCTTCTATCGGGTTCCTGTACTTGCCCTTATATGTCGCATAGATGAGCCCTGTCTGAATTTTGCTGTCAAGCTTCCTAACATTTTCCAGCGCATCCTCGTGGAACGAGACAATGATTGCCCTGTCTTCGAGTTTTCTCTTTTTAACTTCCTTTAGCACAGCCTCTTCGCTTCCTGGCTCCTTTATCTCCAGCAGTATCCTTTCTACTTTTGCATCTATGAAATCTAGTGCTTCTTCAAGCGTTGGCACGTGCTCTTTGCTGCCAAGTATGTTGAAGCCGAGGAGCTGCTTTAGCGTGTAATCGCCTACTGTGCCTGGCTGGCCTGCCAGCCTCTCAAGCTTTTCATCGTGGAAAACGACAAGCTTTTTGTCTTTTGTTTGTCTTATGTCAAGCTCTATAGCATTCACTCCTGCCTTTATGGCCTCCTCAAAGCTTCTTAGCGTGTTCTCTGGAGCCTCCTTTCCTGCTCCTCTATGCCCTATCTTTAGCTCTAGCATAATGCTATACCAACGGTAAGATTTAAACTTCTTTATGGTTTATTTGCTTGCATCTAGCAAACTTTTTATAAAGCAAGTGCCAATTAATAACATGGGCTCTTAGCGCAACGGTAGAGCGCTCGCTTTGCAGGCGAGAGGTTGCGGGTTCGAATCCCGCAGAGTCCACTACTGTTTTTGGTTATTTTCGTGCGCCTTTTTGAGCAGATAGTTCTCATATTTTATCGAGTTCTTCATTAGTTCTTTGAACCTTGCCCTCGCTTCTGAAAGCTTAAGGTGCACTATGTGCTCGCTTTTTTCGTTTATTATGTTGAAAGGCGGCATTTTGTATGCATTTAGCTCGTCAAACATGAATCTCTCATGCTGCTTTGTTGCGTCTTCTTCGGACATTACATAGAGATTGAGCTGCACGCCTCTGCTCGACAGCTCCTTTTTAAGGTTTGCAAGGTTTGTTCCAAAACTAGAGTCGAAGTATTCTGGAGAGGTTACTATGTTTATTTCCTTTATTGTGTTGCTGTCTGCTATTAGCCTGTATAGGTTTTCGAGTGCTGTAGAGTTGAAATGCTTATCAACTATGCTTACCTGGCTTCCAAGCTTTGAGAATATCTCGTCTTTTAGCTTGAGCAAGTTGCCAAACGGCATGCCAGGTACTATCTCCAAGCTCCTGCTTTGCTGCATGCGCCTTGTTTTGGTTTTGAAGAAATAGGCATCTATGGCGATCGCCACCGCTATTGCCAAATAGACAAAGAGATTGACGGACAAGTTTGTTTCGAAATAGAAGAACAGCACATACCACAGCAATCCAAACACTATGCTTGTAATTAGGTGAACTGCCGCATACTGCCTCTTTGATCTAAACAAGTAAATCGCGGAAGCGAAGAAAACAGCAATAATGCCTACTAGCATAAGGACAAAAGCTTCGCGGAGGGCCCTGTGCAACGAGGTGAGCTCTGTCACTGTTGTATTAAGGATCTGCGCTACCTGTGTGTTGTCAGCCTTACTTTGTATTATGGCTCCGGCCCCAACGCCATAGTTTATCGCAAGTATGTCAGACGCGTACATAGTGCTGAACACCATGGCGATAGACGCTAGCAAAAGGGCCGCTACTAAATAAGAGGAAAAGTCAGAGACTCCTTTTTGTTGTTCCTGCATCTAACCATTTTCAATATACTCACTCAATCTTTTTAATGCATGGTACTTCTCATCTTTTGGTATATTTGTCCTGTCCACTATCGCCTCCATGTCCTCTATTAGCAAGTCATACTCTTTCCTGTTTATTCTGAATGGTATACCATCTTTGCCTCCTATATTGTAGGCATAAGCTACTGGATCCCTGTATGCGAGTTCCTTGCCGTATATTAGGCTAGCAACAAATGCAAGAGACCTTAGCGTCTTCCTTCCCACGCCTTTGATGAGCATAAGCTCGGTGTAGTCTTTAGGTTCAAGCTCGCTCGCTTTCTTTATAAGTTCTATCCCCTTTTTGCCAATGTCCATCTTCATAATTATCTCATGCCTTCTTGGATACTCCTTTACTGCGCTTTCAAAATTTTCCAACGCGTCTACTAATCCTTTCCTTGCCCATGTATTGCTCTCTGCAGTCAAGTCAAGTGTTGTTTGGTGAATATCTGCGCTTATTCCGCTGTGTGGTTCCTTTGCAAAGTCTTTCGCATCTATGCCGTCGCTGAACCACTGAAATCTTATGGCGTTTCTTGAGCCGTATTCCATTGCCTGCTGAATAACCGCCCACTTTCTGTTTTTTGAAAAAACGAACGCGTGCTCGTATATGCCTATGTTATCGTAAACCATGGCAGCGTCGGTCTTTGCAGCAAGCCTGCTATATGCTATAAACTCGTCTGGATTTGGCAGTGAAAGCCTGTCCGCTCCAGCAAGTATGTCGTTTGGCGTGTTTGTACCTGCTTTTCCCTTGCCTCCGGCAATTGCGATCTCGCTATCTTCTTTTAAGGCTTCCTTGAGGGCAGCTACTGTAACTGTTGTAGTGCCACTGCTGTGCCAGTCGTAGCCTATCGTGCATGCAAACGCTTGGAACCAGTTTGTATCGCTGAGCCTTCTCACGAGCTCATCAGGCCCAAACTCCTCGATAACGACATCGGCGATTTTGCCGCCAAGCTTTACCATCCTCTCAAACAGCCATCTTGGCGCACGGCCACCGTGAAGAGGAAGCCTTGTTAAAGTATGCATACTTCTATCTTTGCTTCAAGATAAAAATATTTTTGCTAAGCGCTAACATTGCGTATTCGATATATCGCAACAGCTTCGTAGAACCCTTTGCCGAAAGAAAAGGTATATGACGTAAGCCGTACTGCCGTACAGTTGCTCCCGAGCCAGCTGTGAAATGCATTTTGTTCACTGTCGTAATCGAAATTGTTAAAAACATTTATTAGCAATGAGCCTACATCTGAACTTTTGCAAATTTCTGTTGCTGGAGTAAAATTGTATTCGTAGCTAGATACAAAATTCAAGTACTGCGAATCTAGATATGGGTTTTGACTATTTACTATTGCGTTGTTCGTACTTGTCTTGCTCACATACGCGGCTGCCTGCTGGAAAATGCAATTGTAGCCTCTTATGCCTAACAGGTAGTAATAAAAGCCCCTGTAAGTTTCAAAGTTTGTAGCCACGGCAAATACCACCACAAGTGCAACAATTAGGCGCGCCGCTTGAGTATTCAGCCTTTTGATGCTTTTATAAAATTCAAATAGCGCGTATGTGGCAACGATGGCGATCGGCGCCGCCACGATGTCAAAATATCGCTCAACTACTGCTATAGGTATATAAGAAAACAGCGATTTACTACCGAAGAATGCGTAAAGAAGCACTGCTGCGAATGTAATGGAAAGCAACACAATATGCAGTTTTTTTCTTATGGTGCTTATAACCATTCCGGCGATCGCGAGTGAGGCTACAAGCCCCAATGGATATATGTCCGGTCCGTAATTTTGTATCCCGAAAAAGTACATGAGGAAAATCGGATTTAAGGAAATATTGAACTGGTTTAGGTTTGCGTTAAATGTTGTTGGGGAGAGCAGCTTGAAGGCTGAATAAACGTGAAGATTGAATAATGGGTCTTCAGTCATAAAAAAGAAATACAAGAGCATCACAGCCATAGGCGATGCAATCCCAAGTATTCCGTAAGTAGCCTGTTTCCTTTTGCGCTTTTTGGTCACGAAATATGTAAAATACAAGGCAAACAGCGCAGGGATTATGAGCCCGGCTGTTTTGACGAGCATCGTAAGTGATGCGAAAAAGCCAGAGAGGAAAAATCCCTTTTTCGAATTTAGCTCTATCGCGTCATACAGATAGTATATCGCGATTGCAACTGTTAGACCTGTGAAAATGTCGGGCAGGGCCCTTGTAACGTAGCCGATGACAAACGGGGCTGTTTCAAACAAGACAGAGGCAATTGTAGCGAAATATTTGCCAAACATCCTTCTTGCCAATAGGAAAACTAAGGCTATAGTCAGGAGATACTCCAACAAAGATGGCATCGATGCCTGCAGAATTCCGTAGCCAAACAAAAGGAAAGAAATAGCAAGGCTTGCATCTGTCAAGGTTTCGACGCTGTAGGGTATGCCGTTTGGTCTGAAATTACCATTCAGCATCTGGTGTGCAAAGAGTATGTAGTAGTTGTCGTCATAATAGGTGAAAGGTCCTGTGTACAGAAGATATGAAAGAAGCACTCCCAGCAAGATTGTCAATGCTAAAAGTAAAATGCTTACTTTATCGACCCTGCTAAACTTGCTTTTCCTCATTTTTTCAGAGTAGTATGAGCAAAAAAGATTTAAACTTCTTTGTTTGCTTCAGCACTTTTCAGTCAATTGCAGCTGAAACTGCCCACTGTGGCTATGGGCTCTGTGAGAGCCCATGCTTATTGCGTTGTAACCCAATCTAATAAGCCTTTTCGCAAACGTTTCGGCGCCATCGCCAACCGGGACTATTGTTCTCGGATTTACAGCAGAGATGTATTCTAATGCTTGTTTGAAATCCGCATGGTCGCTTAATGCAAACTGAACGCTTGTGCCGAACTTGAAGATCTTCGCCCAGCCAGTGGCTACAGCAGTGAAGTACCTTCGAAAGTTGTGCGACATGCTGTTTGCTATCTTTTTCACGTCTTTGTTTGTGAATATGCCTACAAAGTTTCCCTTCAGTTCATCACCTGGCAGGTATTGGAAGTAGTAAAGATTTGCTCCATGCCTTGCATAAACCTCGCTTATTTTTGCTATCTCTTCGCTTACCGTTGGCACTATCCCGATTTCATTCATAATTTTTATCAATTCCTGCGCCTTGCCGAAGGCGTATGCTGTAAAGAGTATGCTGCCGAAATTTACCTTTTGCCTCACATAATGCTGTATCGCTGTTATCGTTTCGTTTTTGTCGTCAAAATTTATGCCCAACGAGGAATATGTAGAGTCTATTAAGAGCACGTCTGCTTCTACCGTTTCTATCTTGTTGCCGAGGATTGGCGATGTCATTTGGTAATCGCCAGAGTAAAGGATGCTTGCTCCGTCTAAGCTTGCATAAAGCTGTTTTGACCCGAGCACGTGCCCCGCATCCAACATTCTGAACTCATTGCCAAGGTTTTCCAGTGATAGTCCTATCTTGCCTCTTGCTTCCATTACTTCTTTTGTCTCTTCGCTTGCAGCAATTTTGGAATAGTTTCTTACCTTTCGGTAATGGTCGGAATGGGCGTGCGATACAAAGTTCAAGTCCGGCAACATTTGCGAGAATATGCTGGGGGCTATGCCTGAATCAACGTACATCTGGTCGCCAAGGCTACTTAGGAAGTTCATTTATTAAAACATATCTTTGCTTTTTGAATTGTGTTTGCCTTTCAGTTTTCCATCTACCTGAAAGGATTAAATAAATGAATTGGTAAAAAATTATTATGGTAGAAAAAATAATCATAATAGGATCTGGTCCTGCTGGACTTAGCGCCGCGATTTATGCAGGTAGGGACGGTTTTCAGCCTTTGGTAATAAGCGGATATGCAAAAGGTGGCCAGCTGGAGCTTACCACTACTGTTGAAAACTTTCCTGGCTTTCCTGACGGTGTTCAGGGGCCAGAGCTCATAGAGCTGATGCGCAGACAGGCAGAGAAGTTTGGGGCAAGATTCATAGACAAGGATGTAACAGCTGTGGACCTAAAATCCAGGCCCTTCAAAATAACAGTCGAGAATGAGGTTTATGAGGCAGATGTGGTAATAATAGCGACTGGTGCAAATGCAAAGTGGCTGGGCTTGGAGTCTGAGCAGAAGTTCATAGGCAAGGGTGTGAGCAGCTGCGCAACATGCGACGCTCCATTTTTCAAGGGCAAGAAGGTCATTGTAGTGGGCGGAGGGGACACTGCAATGGAAGATGCAATCTACCTTACCAACTTTGCTGAGAAGGTAACAATTGTGCACAGGCGCGACGCGTTCAGGGCCAGCAAGATCATGCAGGAACGTGCCCTTTCAAATCCTAAAATAGACGTTATTTGGAATAGTGTCGTGCAGGAGATAAAGGGCGACAAAAAGGTAACGAGCGTGGTGCTGAAAAACGTTGTGACAGGTGAAGTCAAGGAAATGCCCATTGATGGGGTGTTTGTAGCAATAGGCTACGCACCCAACACTAAGCTTTTCCAAGGTCAATTACCGCTTGACGAGCAGGGCTACATCATTACGCATGACGAGGTAAAGACAGACATACCAGGAGTTTTTGTAGCTGGAGACGTTGCAGACAAGGTGTACAGGCAAGCCTCTACTGCTGCGGCTAGCGGGGTAAAGGCTGCTTTGGAAGCAAGGGCATATTTGGGCGAGCTGGAATACTCCAGAAATAAGGCAGGCCAGTCTAGCCAGTGAATTCGCTAAGCCTTTTTTGGCCTTTAAACTTCTTCAAGCCAGAAACCCTAACTCCTACTTTTCTGACAAGCTCGTCCCCATGGTAGTACTCGTGCAGCAGCTGCTTTGCGAGCCTTGCTATTTCTTCGCTCGAGCTCGCCGCATAGTTTATGCTCGTTGATTTCAAATGCTCGTCGAAGTTTGCAAATCTAAGCTTTAGCGTGACTGTAGAAAATGCGAGGCCCTGTGACTTTACCTCAGCCTCTATCTCCTTTGCCATCTTCTCTATCGCCCTCTCCATCTTCTCAGTGTCTTCGGTGTCGTTCTCGAAGGTTGTCTCCCTTCCTATGGACTTCACCTCATAGCTTTCCTCTACCTCGCCGTCATCTATTGCGTTTGCGTATTTGTATATCTCAGCGCCGTAGCTGCCAAACATGTCCATTAGCTTCATAGGGCTTGTGTTCGCGATGTCTTTCACAGTGGCGAAGCCTGCCTGCTTTAGCTTCTCTGCCGTTTTCTTGCCGACGCCGTAGAGCTTTTCTATGGGCATGTTTTGTATGAACTCCTTTGCTTCGTCTTCCTTTACCAGCTTTATGCCGTTTGGCTTTGCTGCTTCGCATGCCATCTTTGCTATTAGCTTGTTTGGCCCTATGCCTATGGAGCACGGCAAGCCCGTCTTCTCGGCTATTTCCTGCTTTATCCTTTTTGCAAGCTCAAATGCCTCTTCATAGTCCCTAGCCCTTTGAGACACGTCTATGAATGCCTCGTCTATGCTTGCCTGCTCAAAGCGGTCTGCAAACATCTTCACGATCTCCATTACCCTGCTCGACATCTGCTCATAGTACTTCTCGTCCACTGGCAAAAACACTGCGTCAGGCTTAAGCCTATAAGCCATTGAAATGGGCATGCCGCTGTGTATGCCATATCTCCTCGCCACATAGTTGCACGTGCTCACTACGCCCCTTCCTTTCCCTTTCTTTGGATCAGCACCAACAACAACAGGCTTGTCCTTGAGCTCTGGCCTTCTAAGCTCCTCGCACGCGGCAAAGAAGTAATCCATGTCTATTAGCATTATAACTCTCATTTGCCCACTTGCCTGTTTATAATTCAAGGCTGAGATTAAAAATAGGTTATATCTTGCCCAGGTCTACTTCTTCCACTTCTCCGTTTGGCTCTTTCTCCCTGAAGACTTGGGTAGAGAACTTGTATAGGCTTACATTCGGCCTTCTCCACGTATCTGTTGGCAGGCCTGCCTTTATACAGACATTGTCAAGGAATTGGCGCGCGTCCCATTTCTCCTCCACTGCCACAATCGGCAAAAGCAAGCCGCTGTGGAAGCCGTATTCAATAATAAGCCCATCCTCGCCTATTTTTATGCTTTTCTCAATCTCATAAGGCGCGCCCTTTATCCTTTCGGGCGTTGAGAGAATGCTCACTTCCACGATCAAGTGTTCAAGCTCCCTCTTTGATACTGGCTCGAACCTCGGGTCTTCGGTTGCAGCCGCAATCGCAGCTTGAGGAAGAAGCTTTTTAACAGAGTCTATCGGCTGTGGGAAGCCTATGCAGCCCCTAAGGTTCAGCTTCGGCAGGTGCGTATATAGGGTGACAAAAATCCCGTGCTTGTCTTCAAAGCCATCAAGCTGCCTTTCAATAAGCGAGTCCGAGTAATGAGGTGAGGTAAGGAAAAGCTCAATGGCATTGCGAGCTGCCCTTACAAGCTTTTTGCCCTGTTCTAGCGTGTAGAAGCGCATGCAACCAAGAAGCATTAGCATGTGAAATTTATATTGCTTATTCAAGATTTGATTCGTATTCCTGTATGCGCTTTTCCAGAGGCAGCGCAATGAGCGAGTTTGGCACTAGCTTTTTGAACTTGGCAAGGGCTTGTTTTGCCTTGCTAAGCTTGCCGTTTTTTGCGAAGTACTTTGCAAGGTAATAGCTTGCATTCGCCTCCTTCTCAAGCAATGGCTTTATTGCTTTTTCAGCCTGCTTGGCATTGGCCTCTACCTGGCAAAGCATGTTTGCGTATGCATAAGCCTTGCCCTTTTTGTCTAGCCTTTCTAGCATTGCCTTAGCCTCAGCAAGCCTGCCGAGCTTTACTAGCGAAACAAGCTCTAGGTAAACAAGCGGCTCGCTTTTTGGCTCTGGCGCCTTTTCAACTTCATAGACCACTCTGTAAAATCTTTCCCTGCTCAGGCCTTCTAGCTTTAGCGATCTTTCTCTGTTTTCCGCATTTTGTTCCATAAACCCTTTTAGAGCATAGTCGATGCTGAAGTAGTAAAAGTCTGAGCAATATTTGTAGATAATTCCCGCAACGTAATTTACAAATGGATCCTTGCTGTTGCTTGTAGAGTCTGCAAGTTTGCACGCGCCCTCAAAATTGCCGTTTTCTACCATCTCCCTTGCTTGCAAGATGCTCTGCCTTTCTGCATTTGTCATGTTAAGCTCGTGTGGCGGTATGTTTGCTATATAGCCTTCGCAAAAGCGGCATACGCCTTCACTCTCCTTAAATGAATTGCTGGCGCCACAATAAACGCAGGCTATATCGGGCATTTAATCATAGAAGATTTCAACGCAAATATTTCTATCTCTTTTCCATTCATTTCTTTTTCAGCACTACGAAAAGGTGAAGAAGAGAATAAGGAGAGATATCTATCGCTTCGACAAGGTCGAAAACATTTGCTACTTGGCTTACGAATTCCTTGTAGACCTCTTCTGGTTTTCTTCCAGTGTCTATGCTTTGGGATTTTATGGCTACGTAGGCATAGCCCCCGCTCTTTAGCAGCTTTGCATTCCTCAGCAATATCTCTGCCTGCATTCTAGATGAAACGTCCTGGTATATTATGTCGCAATTGCCTACCTCTTTCTCATACGCTTCAACGTTCATTGCGTCTTGCAGTATTGGCAACATGTTGTCCCTCTGCTCACAAACCTTTACCAAATCCCTCATGCTCCTCTCTGAGATTTCTACGCAAAATACTGCGCCTTCTTTGCCGACTATGTCACTTACATGGCTACAGGTAGTGCCGGTAGCGGCGCCTAGGTAAAGAACGGCATTGCCCTTTCTTATTTTCATGTTTTTCATTCCTTTGATTATTGCAGCAGCCAGCTTGCTCCTGTAAGGGTTCCAAAGCCTGTACTCCTTTCCTTCTATATTTACCAGCTCTTCTCCATAAACCTTCGTTCCTGGCACAAGGTTGAGCGTAGCAAGCTTGCCGTCTATTCTGTATACGCCCTCAAAAATCTCTTCGATCTTCATGTTATGCTTATTTATTTGCTTATTTTTAATTATTATCGATATTGATGCAGGATTCTGAGCTTTTTGCAAGGCTTCTAGAGATTGCACCCAGGTCTTCAAATTCTGAAGAGTTTCTGAAAGCTCTACAATCAGAGCTGGTAGGTTTTTTCAACGCCGATGTGGTTATAGCGAAGCCTGGCCAAAATCCTGCTTCGCAGTTTTACGAATACTTAGCAAATACAAAAAGCCCTTATCTTGATAATTCGCTGAGCAATTACTCTTCTTTTTCTGAACTTATAAACTATTATAACACTGGCTACAAGAGCTGCCTCAGCATACCCGTAGTTGTAGACGGCAAAGTTGCCCTTATTGTTAGCCTACTTTCAAAAAAAGAAAATGCATTTAACGAGGAAGATGTAAAAAACGCAGAGAAGTTTTGCACATTTTCCGGTTACATATTTTCCAGCAAGGCCGAACGGGAAAGGAGTATAGAGCTTGCTCAGTTGTTTGATGCCGTATTCGACAATCGGCTTCCGCAGGCAGTTGTAAAAGACAATGGGCAGATAGTAAGAACCAACAAAGCCTTCCTTGAGGAATTTGGCAAGGTGCAAAAGGAGGTGGAGGGCCAGCTGCTTGGTTCTTTCTTCTCATTATCAAAAGAAAAGCTTGATGAGGGCGCTGTTGAAGCTTTGGCTAAGAATGGCAATTTCTTCAGCGTTATCATAAGCAGGATAAGGTCTACTCTGCTCCATGTAACTGCGATCAACATAACAGATGCAAAGAGGCTCGAAGCCATAGCAGATGCAATGGGCGGCGCTGAAAAGGAATTTTATCTGCTTTTGGATCCTCAACTTGCAATAATATGGTGTAGCAACAACGCCAGCAAGCTTGTTGGCGTATCTCCGGATGCTCTCCTGGGCAAGAAGCTTAATGTGTTTGCAAAAGATCTTAGTCCATGCACATCTTTTCCGTGTCAGCAGACTGTGAATTTTGATTTTGGAAACGGAGTAAGCGCGACGCTCAGACTCGTAATCCAGAAAAGTCTAGTTGGCTATGTATGCATTGCCTCAGACAGCAGCTTCGAGAAGTATGCAAACAACATAAGGAGTTATCTGCAAAGGCTTTCTGACGCGACCTCAGACGGCATTCTCTCTATAGATTCCCTAGGCTACGTTGCAAGTGCAAACAAGCAGTTTGAAAGGCTTACGGGCTATTCGGGCGAAGAGCTGAAAGGCTCTTTGCTTAGCAACCTCTATGCAGACGAGGATTCTGTAAAGGCCTTCAATACAGCAATAGACTTGGCAAACGAAAGGGAGCTTGTGGACAATTTGTTTGTCAATTTCAAGACGAAATCGAACGAGGCATTGCCGTGCGAGCAGGCAATGCTCAGGCTTGTCGATGAGCACAACAAAACCGCAGGCTACCTTGTAGTGGTCAAAGAGCTCGCAACAAAACGGCTTATAGAAAAGCTTGAAGAGGATTTGGATAGGGCAGAGAAACAGGCTTCCAACTACAAGTCCGAGAGCGATCTTAAAACACAATTTATCTACAACATATCTCACGACCTCAAGACGCCGCTTACCAACATAAACGGCTTTGCCAAGCTTCTCAGTGAAGGATACTTTGGTGAGCTAAATCCTGAGCAAAAGGAGCACTTGAGCATCATAATAAGCGAGGCCGACAGGCTCATGCAACTTATTCAGCAAATGCTCGATGTGGCCAAGCTTACATCTGGAAGGATAAAGCTGGACCTGCAGAAGGTTAACATTGCAGACTTGAGCGACAACCCAAGCATAAAATCTCTGGCTGAGGTGGCGCAGAAGAAAGGCCTGGCATTTGAGTGGATCGTCGACTACAACGTGCCAGAGATCATTGCCGATCCAAATAGGCTTATACAGGTGTTGGTCAACTTGCTCAGCAACGCCATAAAGTTCACAGAGCACGGTGGCATAAAAGTGCATGCGCTTAGGAAAGGAAAGAATGTAAGAATAGAAGTGACGGACACAGGCATAGGCATAAGCAAGGAAGACAAAGCAAAACTTTTCAGGAAGTTTTCACAGCTTCATAAAGGCCTAGTTAAGCAGGAAGGGTCAGGTACAGGCCTTGGTCTAGTCATAGCCAAGGAAATAGTGAATCTTCACGGCGGTAAGATCGGCGTAGTCTCGGAGTTGGGCAAAGGCAGCACCTTTTGGTTCACAATTCCTATATTTGGTCCTAAATCAAAAGCAAAAGCATAATAGTGAATTATTGCCAGCTGCCTTTAGCCATACTTTGCTTTTGCTTGCTTTTGCCCAATAGGCTTTGTTGATTCGGTAGACTTTATCAACAATTTTAGTACTTGCTTTTTCAACAAAGCCTGCTCAATAGAAAGGTTTAAATACTAAGAGGGCATATGTTTAGCAGAACTTTACAGAAGGAACTTCAATGAAAGGAGAAAACAACGCAGGATTTGGTGGAGAAAGAAGGGGGCTAAACCCTAACTACTTCTTGCCAAAGCCTGTAAAAGTCGGAGACGTAGTAGAGGTAACCATAGAAGGCACAGCCTCGCGCGGCGACGGGCTTGCAAAAGTCAACGGGTTTGTCGTCTTTGTGAAAGGCACAAAACCTGGAGACAAGCTGCAAGTAAAAATCGTCGAAGTGCGAACGAAGTTCGCCATAGGCGAACCTGTATCAGCAGCAGCTTCCGCGGCAAGCGCGTAAGCATGCCCTGAAGCGTGCCTTAGCAGTTTACGGTATTTGAATTTTTTTCTTTTTCTGCTTTTTCTTTTAACCTAGTTTGAAGCATGAAAGCGCTGGGTGCGAGAATCGAACTCGCGGAGGCCTTTCGGCCAAACAGCTTAGCAGGCTGCCGCCCTACCACTAGGCGAACCCAGCATGCAGCAGAGCGTGCACTGCACCATGCCTTCTCCAAAGTTGGCTGCACTAAGGCTCTGCCCTGTATCTTTAGAGCATGGCTGTTTGTACGCAGCCAAGCACATGCTTGGCAGCTGTATACTTAGGGTTGCTCCTTCCGGCCTAGCCCGGTTTGTATGCACAGCCACCACTAAAGGCAGGGCTTCTTCGCTTTCGTGCAGGCTTTGGAAAAGCACATGGCACTCCGCACGCATGAGGCTCGCCGAGCAGGGATTTGCGACGTAGGGAAACCCTGAGCTTCCCGCCTTCTGCTGCATTATTGTATCTCAAACAGGATTATTAAAATTTTCTTTGTAGTTTGCTTCGCTTTCTTTGTTGTTTTGCTTTTTGTTATCAGCTATACCTCAGGTTTAAGGATGCGACTTGCTGTGTTATCTTGCCATATGAGGGTACTGTGTAGTTAAGCCAGAGATAGCCTATAAAGGAGCCGCCTACATAACCCTTTGCGACGCCACCACTGTTGTAGCAGTATAGATTGAAAGTTTGTGCTGCACCTGGATACAAGATTATGCCTGTGCCTGGAGAGTTGCTTGGCGGGTAATAGGCTATGCTGTTTGTAACATATATGTTGCCATAAGCCGGCTTGTTGCCGGTAGTGTTTGGCAGAGAAGAGCAGGCTAAGCCCTGTATGTCTATAGGCGTGCCCGTATCCTGTGCAAGGCTAATAGTAAGAATTCCGTTTGTGCTTATGGCATAATACTGGCATGCAAAGCCAGGCTGCGGCGTACACGTCGAGATTGCCAAAGTCGGCGTCAAAAACATGAGCTTGATCATCACTGCTATGGCTATAGATACTATTATGAGAGCTATGCCGTAAGCCATCAGAAAGTCAACAGCGGCTTGTAGTCTCATGCTAAGCACTTGCTAAGCTAGATCGTTATACATAGAATTGTTAAATTCATAAGCAGAGATGTTCTTGCCCTGCTCTATGCCAAGGCTTTTCAGCATATCCTCCTTTGTGTTGAATACATAAGCTCCATCATCTATGTCGAAATAAGCAAGCTTGCCGTTGTATTCGCAATATACTCCTATCTTCCTCTCCTCATCGTCGGTCTTTATTATCACCTTTGCAGTTACATTGCCAAGTGCTATCAGCTCGCTGCAAAGGAGTGTGGCCTTGTCCATCAGGTCTCCGGCTCCTACTGCCAAGGTTTCGCTTGGCATGAGCCAGAATTGGAGAGGCAGGCTCATTGTAGCTATGCTCTCCTTTATGTGTTTGTGCAGCATTAGCGCCGCTTCATAGAAGTTTTTATCATATGAGAAGCTTTCAAACTTATTTTTTATGCTGTTTGCAAAAGCGGCAATCTGCGGATCGTTCGGGGTTATGAGCTTTGGCAGCTCGGCCACGTTGAGGCTTTCGTTTTCCTCTATGTAGTCTTTGTAGCGCATCAGTATAGTTAGGTAAAGCTTGCTATTTCTTTCGAGCTCCTTGCAGTCGTCTTCCACAAGATTTATTAAAGCATAAGAATTATTACTGTTTTCCTAGCGTTCATGCTAGGCTGTCAAGAAACTCTTCAACCTTTTTGTGCGCATTGCCGATTATGGGCCCGCCGTGGCCCGGGAACAGATTGTCAAAATCCAGCGCCCTGAGCTTTTGCAAAGAGCGCTTGATTAGAGCGGTGTTGAGATTGTATCTTTCTGGTGGCAGGGCAAGAACGCCCTTCTCTGTGCTTATTGAATCGCCCACAAAAAGAGATTTTGTTCGCTCATGCAGGTATGCGCAGCTTCCTTCTGTATGGCCGGGTATGTGCACAACCTTGAATTCCCCAATTTTCTCGCCGCCTTTTAGCAGCAAGTCTGGCTTTGTTTTGGTAAATATGAAAGGCCTGATAATTCTGAGCATAATGCCCTGAATTCCTTTCGGAAGCGCAAATTTCTTCTCCCTGGTGAGGTATGGAGCGTCAAGCTCGTGGATTGCAAGTTTTGCATTTGTAATGTCCTTTATCTCTTTTGCGCTTCCTGTGTGGTCCAAATGGGCATGGGTGAGCAAGATAAGCTTAACGTCTTTAGGCGAAAGCCCTGCTTCCTCTGCCGCCTTCATTATCTTTTTCGCGCTGTGCGGCATGCCGCAGTCTATTATGGCAGGATCCTTTCCAATGACTATGTAGGAATTTGCCACAACGCCTTCAGCTTTGAAAATGCCATCTACTATTTTCATGAAGCTAGCCCTTTACTACAAGTATTGGCACGTTCCTTACTACTATCTTTGACAAGCCTGCCTTTTCTACAGTGCCAACAACCTCGTCGACATTCTTGTATGCCCACTCAGCCTCTTCGCTTATGAGGTTTTTGCTTTTGACCCTGAGCTCTATTCCTTTCTCCTTTAGCGAGCTCAATGTCTTGCTTGCAGGTATCTCCCTTATCGCTTGGTGCCTTGACATTACCCTTCCAGAGCCGTGGCATGTAGTTCCAAAGCTTTCCTGCATTGAACCGGGCATGCCGCAGAGTATGTAGCTTGCGGTGCCCATGCTTCCTGGTATGAGCACAGGCTGGCCTATGTCCCTGTAAGGCTTTGGCACTTCGCTTCTTCCTTTTGGAAATGCGCGCGTTGCCCCTTTTCTGTGCACATAAACTTTTACCTTTCTCCCTTCTACCTCGTGCTCTTCAAGCTTTGCTATGTTGTGCGCAACGTCGTAGAGTGTTTCCATTCCAAGCTCGTCAGCGCTTTTGCCGAATGCCTGCTCAAAGCTCTTTCTTACTGCGTGCGCTATAAGCTCCCTGTTTGCAAAAGCATAGTTAACCGCGCATCTCATTGCAGCAAGGTAGTTTTGGGCTTCTTTGTCCTTTACATATGCATAGCTTAGCTCTTTGTCTACAAGCCTTATCCCTTTTCTAGCCTGGTACTCGTTAAGCTCTCTGAGATAGTCGCTTGCGATCTGGTGGCCGAAGCCCCTAGAGCCTGTATGCACCATTACCACTACCTGGTCTTTCTCAAGCCCGTATGCCTTTGCAATTTGATCGTCGAAAACTCTCTCTACCTTCTGCACTTCTAGGAAATGGTTGCCTGCGCCAAGAGTGCCAAGCTCGTTTAGTCCTCTCGACTTTGCCTCTTTGCTTACCTTGCTGAAGTCGGCTCCCTGCATCGCCCCGTTCTCCTCTATGCGCTCTATGTCTTCGCTTATCCCGAAACCTTTTGATACCAAGTAGGGCACGCCTTCCTCTGCTATTCTCTCCAGATCCCCTTGGCTTAGGCCAAGGTTTATCCTGCTTCCGACTCCGCTTGGCACATTCTTGAAAAGCAGGTCTCCAAGCTGCTTGAGCTTAGGCCTTACCTCTTTTTCGGTAAGGTTTGTCTTTATCACCTTTATCCCGCAGTTTATGTCAAATCCTATTGCACCGGGAGATATTATGCCTTCGTCAGCATCGAAAGCTGCAACCCCACCTACAGGAAAGCCGTATCCTTCGTGGCCATCTGGCATTACCAGCACATTGCCAACAAGCCCTGGAAGAGTTGTGGCATTAGCTGCCTGCTGCAGGGTTCTGTCTTTTTTCATGTTGTTCAGCAGGGCTTCAGTAGCGTAAATGCGCACATCAGTAAGCATGCCAAGCGCAGGATCTTTCTTGATCTTGAACCTTATCTCGTCTATCCTTTCTATCTCCATTTTATCGGAAAAATAATAGCAAAGAATAAATATAAGTTTAACATAATATGTTCAAGCGCGTGGTGGAAATCGCGTGGCGATGGTGAAGAAATATTAATGTTTAACAAATAATTACATCGTGCAGGGATGGCGGAGCTTGGTCAAACGCGACAGACTCAAGATCTGTTGGCCTTAGGCCTGCGGGAGTTCAAAAGCGTGAACAAATCTCCCTCCCTGCACAAGTGATGCTTAAAAAGGCGTGATAAAATGGTTGCAAAAGTTTCAAAGTCAAAATCCAAGTCAAAGGCTAAGGAGCCTAAAAGGGCAAAGGAGAAATCATCGGGCAAGCTGGCTAGGATAAAGAAGGCCCACATTAAGGAGAAAGTACTGCTTGACATTCCTCTTTATGCCCAGACAGAGGATTTCACCAGCTCTGCTGCCGCAGCGATGATGGTGCTTAAGACTCTCAACAAGAACTTCAAGCTCAAGAAGGACGTGGAGGAGAAGATATGGCAAGAGGCAGTAAACGGGAGCGTATGGTACGGCTCTAAGTACGGCCTTGCCTATGCGCTTGCCAAGAGAGGCGCAGAAGTAGCAATTATGAGCAACACAAAAGACGAGGGCTACGAAAAGACAATGGCTGTTTACGAGAACATAAACCTTGACACTCTTAGCGCTTCCTTTTCCGAGATAAAGCAGAAGGCACTTGGCATGGGAGTAGAGGAGGAGTACATACCAAGCGCAAACCTGCAGCTTATAAAGAAAGCCCTTTCTTCAAACTACATTCCTATAATACTGATAGACATAAGGGCGATACTCGGCACTGAGAAGAGCGAGGAAATGGAATCTTTGCCGCACTGGGTAGTTGTGAAGGGCTACGACAAGGACAATTTCTACATAAACGATCCATACTCATATCACACAATAGCACTTGATCCTGAATCCCTGAAGGCGGCACTAGGCTACGAGAACGACTTCCACATGATTCTTGTAAAGAAGAAATAATTGTCCTTTACCCTTCTCCCCACATTTCTGTTTTTATGTTTGATTGCTCAACGCCCATGCTTGCCATTAGATCCTTCATCGCTTTTACAAAGTTCAAAGGCCCGCAAATATAGCATATTCTTTCCCTGAAGTCTGGCACATACTTGCTTATCATTTCCTCGTTTATGTGGCCTGTTGGGCCCTGCCAGTTGTCATTCGGTTGAGGCCTTGTTATTGTGATGGTAGTTTTGACCTTCGGCGCTTCCAGACCTTCGAAGCTTTCAAGCTGATCCCTGGCAAGTATGTAGCTTGGGTATTTCACGCTGTATATCATGCTAATGTCGGCGCTTAGCCTGTTCTTTATAGCGTATTTTATCATGGAAAGGAATGGCGCTAGGCCTGTACCGCCTGCAAGGAACAGGTATTTGCCCTTAGAAGCGTCGAATTTGAAGGCGCCATACGGCGCTGAGATGTAGTAGACATCTCCAACTTTTGCCTGCTCCAGCTTGCTTGTGAGCTTGCCATGCACAAGCTCTATCAAGAACTCCACATAGCTGTTTCCTGGCTCGCTAGCTATGGAATAGGCCCTGCCGATCTCCTCTCCAGTCTGAGGATCCTTGTAGTAAAGCATCGCAAACATGCCAGGGGTAAAGTCCAGAATGGAGTTGTCCTGGAACCTGAAACGATACAAGTTTATGTTTTCGGCCTGGGGTATTATGGCCTCCAACACGCTTGGCTTTTTAACAAACATGCAATCAAAACTGCAAAACTACTGTTTGCTTTTCTTTGTGTTAATCGCCTGCTCAGCTATTTTTTCCAGCTTTTCGGCTTCTTTTATCACATTTTTTATCTTTTCGTTTATGCTGTAGCCCAAGTCGTAGCCCCTTTCAGTCCTTATGTGCGTGGGCTGCAGGATGTTGTAGTTTATTGACAATGTCCTGAGCGCTATTATCAGAGTTTTTCTTGTGAACTGCTTGCCCAGAATAGTGTAAAGCTCGTGCGTGGTCCTAGGCGATTTGGAAAGGAGAAGCTTGAGCACGGCATAGTTCGGCCTGCTAAGCACCTTTCTGAGAAGCCACAGCTCATCCTCTTCTTGCTTAGGCATATTTGTAAATTTCAAATTAAGGTTTATAAAGGTGCCTATGGCCTTGGCATAAACAGCAAGCTATATAAATCTTATACTTATATCAATATTAAACATGTTTTATCAAAGTAAAAGATTATTTACCTTTTTCCATAAATCAAACCTTGCCTCCAAAGCTGAGGCCAAAAGGCTGCCGCTAAGCTTCGAGATTCTTGATGCAGAAGGGGCGCTGATTAAAGAAGAAGGCCCTTACCACCATTTGGTAAAGGCAGGCAATACAAGCTATTTTGTAGTGGGCATCGGCAAGGGGCTGAGCGCTTACGACATGAATGTTGCGGCAGAGGTCAAGGCAAAGGTTGTGGATTGGATTTTAGGCTCTGGAATTAGCGTGGAGATTGATGAGGTTGAGAAAGTCAAGCAGTTTGCGCTTTCGCTGCTCAATGAGAAGACAGATGCAGAAACAGCTGGCTTCCTTGCGTATCTCATAGCGCACGACACTGTGGGCTACGGGCCTTTGAGTATGCTCCTTGATGCAAGCAAGGACCTTGAAGAAATAGAAGTCAATGCGCCTACTCTGCCCATACGGGTCTATGATACCGAATTTGGCGATTGCCAAACAAACCTGAGATTTGTTAGCGAGCAGGCGTTTAGGCTTAGCATAAACAAGCTAGTATACAAAGCAGAGAAGGAGCTTGGCACATCGATGCCGGTAGTAGATGCGCAGGTCGAGAATGCAAGGGTACATGCACAAATAAAGCCTTATGCTCAATCCGGTGGCGTTGCTACAATAAGGCTGAGAAAAAAGAAGATCCTCGGTTTGCCGGAGCTTTTGCAAAGCGGTACGGTGGGCCCAGATACCCTGGCCTATGCCTGGCTTGCAGTAGAATGCGGAATGAATATACTTGTTTCAGGGGCGCCAGCAAGCGGAAAGACTACTTTGTTGAACACCCTTCTTTCTTTTGTTCCATTTCACCACAGGACTGTGGTGATAGAGGAAGATGTAAACGAGATCGATGCCGGCAACAGCCTAAACAACATAGTGGCGCTCTACGGCGCTAAGTTCGGCAAGCTCTCTGTCAGAGACCAGGCCATAAATGCCTTAAGGCTGAGGCCAGACAGGCTTGTTGTTGGGGAGCTGAGGGGCGAGGAAGCGAAGGAGATATTTGCTAGTGCAAATCTCGGCATTCCTTTCATGGCAACAATGCACAGCAATGAAGGCGCTTATACAGTACTCAAAAAACTGGCTGTAAAGCCGATGGCTGTGGATATCAAGTCTTTGAGCATGCTTGACATCGCGTTCTACATGAAGCAGACAGGGATTACTGAAAGAAAGCTCTATGCAGGCTATGAGTTCAGATGGCTAAGCAGAGGCGAGACCGATAGCGGAATTGAGATAGCAGGCGTTGACAAGGTCGGCGTTTTCGAGCCTATAAAGCTGGGAAGCCTTGATGCCGAGTACATTCCACATTCAAAGGTCATAGAGGCGTATGCCAAGAAAAATGACATAAGCGTAAAGTCGGCGCTTAAGGAGCTCGCCAAAAGGCAGAAGTTTTTGGAATCTTTGACAAAAGAGCAAGAAGACAGCGTGTACTCCAAAATACAAAGCTATAGGGCGATGTTTTGAACGTAGCAATTTTGCTTTTTGTTGCCTCCTCCGCTGCAGTTTCCTATTTTCTATACCGCATAATCTTATTCAACAAGCTGATGTATAGGCAAAAGGCAATAAGCGAAATGGTTTTTGCTGACTTGGAAAACGCTTTGGGATTTGTGGAAGAGGGATTGCCTGTTTTGCAGTCTGTCAACCTTGTTAGTGAGCAAGAGGCAGACGAAAACGCAAGGACCAGGCTTTCCAAGCTTGTAGCAGAGCACAAACTGGGCATGGGCCACTTGACCAAAGAGGCGTTGGAAAACAGGCTCCAGCTATACAGGGAGAAGGAGGAGAGGGCGAGAAGTGTGGCTGAAGGTACAATACAGACTTACTCTACTCTGAGAATGTTTGTGGCAGCTGTTGCACCTGCATTCATACTTTTTGCATTTATAGGGAGCCAAGTGCTTGAAAGCGCGAGCATGAGCTCATGGCTTTTTGCTTCCTTGCTGTTGTTCCTTTTGCCTTCAGTCTTCGCTCTTATCGGCACTATCATGAATAGGCGTGTATATGGCACATCAGAATGATCTGCTTTATTGGCTTAGGTCTTTGCGTTACAGGCTTGCGTACGAGCCTTTGCCCATGGCTATTGTGCATTCCGCAGGCGAAGGCAAGTACGGAGCCGAGTTTTTGCAAATCTATAGGCAATATCTCCTTGGAGTTAGTAGGTTTAGCATTGATGGCGATAGGCAGGAAAGAATCATAGCCAACGTGATTTGGTTCTCTTTGCTTAACGGAATAAAGCCTGAGCGCCTTGTCGACTATGCTATAAGAAAACTGGATAGCGAGCTTGCCTTTGCAAACAGGCTTAGGTCTAGGATAAGCAGCAACAGCCTTGTTGCATATGCGGGAATAGTTTACTTCTTCCCCATGTTTGCAGGCATAAGCATGTCGTTGCTTCAAACCGCAAGCCCTGTGTCATTGGTGCTCGTAAGCGCTTTACTAGCTTACCCGTTCATCATGCTTTTTATAGAGCAAGCACTGAGCTCGGTAGAAAAGCCTATGAGAAAAGTCCTCTTTGGCGTGTTGCCCTATTACATGCTTTCGGTTGCGATTTTCCTGCTTGCACGCTTGCTTACCAATTCAATATTATAGGTGAGAACATGGAAGCCAAAAGACTGGTGCCAATAACGGCATACGCCTTCCTTGCAATTGCAAGGAGCAAAAGGGCGCAGAGCTCGCTCGAGTACGTGATGATGATAGCGGCAGCGAGCATAGTAATAGTATTGGCAATAGCAATGGTGGTAAAGCTGAAAGGTGCAGTAGTAACGAGCGTCAATGTAAACGGAACAAGCATGAGCATATCGCAGGCAATCTCCAAAGAGCTCGGCGCATTGACTTCTAACGGGGTTTGATGAAGGCCCAACTTTCGCTGGAGCTGCTGATATACCTTTCTTTGGCGTCTTCAGCAGCTCTGGCGTCAATGGTTGCTTTCTCTAAGATGTTGTCAGATGCAAGCAGCATTGCAAGCGCATATGCTATAGAGGAGTTTGTCTCCTCTTTAAATTCAGCCTTAATTTTTGGGAATAAAAGCGCAAGCCTTTACATACCAAAAGGCATGTGCACCGCAAAGATAAGCGGCCAGTCAATCATAATTGGCAATTCAACCTACGCCCTTGTAGAGCCTATTCAAGGCAATGCCTTTTGCCCTGACGGAATTGAGGCTACGCTTAACATAACCTACTTCAACGGCTATGCCCTAATCAGGCGATAAAATGAAGCTTCAAATACTGGTCGAAGCCATTGTCAACATTGTTATTGCATTGTCAATCTCTACCGCAGTATTAGGAGTGGCGCTTATGCTGATAAGGCCGGAGGTAGTGATATAATGCTGGATTCGGCAATTGCAGCTTCGATAGCTGGGATCGGCATGACCTTTCTCTTGACAACGCTCCTTGTTCTTTCGCACAATTCAGAAATAGTAGCATATGAAAACAAAAGCATTGTGCTGTTCGGATGGTCTCAGGCAGTCTATGCCAACTTGTCACGGCTAAGTGTCGCAGGCATAGATAGGTTAGGCAGCGTGTGCAATGGGAAAATGTGCTTCAGGCTACTTCCTTTAAGCAATGCCGAACCTTGCAGCTTGCAAGAAGTTTGCAGGATACTAAGCACGCCTAATGCCTCTTACGAATTGGTGTTCTACTATGAGAATTCAAGCCTCTCTTGAGTTTTTGGTATTGGCATCGGTTGTTGCATTGCTCGCGCTAACAGTTATTTCCTACTACCTCCCCATTTACAGAAGCGAAAGCAAAATAGAAGGCATCGCCTTTTCCATCAATGCTTCTGCCAATTCCCGAGCCCAACGCCCGTTGTTGCAGGCATATCCTAAAGCAGAGCTGTTTTTGGGGAATGTTTCTTACCTTGGCAAGATCGGCTACCTTCAGATGCTTGTTGAAGATTGCGACGGCTACGCTGTGCTTAATGCATCTTCGAGCAAGCTGGTTCTTCTCTCCAATTCGTCCAATTTGAGCGTAGATGGATTGGGAGTAATCTCCCTTCCATATTTTCCAACTGCCGCCGGTTTGGCAAATGTGCATGCAAGCTACAACCTGCATTGTGGAAATGAAACTTATTCCAATTCAACAAACCTGAGTACTTATGTCTTATCAACCGCCAATAGCTCAACTCCTATTTATGCTAGGCTTGATCCTGCTAAAGAAGACATAGCCTACCAGCTTGCGAATCCTGTTCCTGTAGTATATACTACGCAATCAACCCGCTGCACCCTTACAAACTTTTTCTACCAGCCATTGCCCTTGCAAGACCAGTGCGGCACACCAAATGTATGGGGCTACGAACAATTTTCCATATGGTGCTATTACAACGTTGGCGGCACAACGACCACTACAACATGCATATACCCTCACAACACTACCTATGCAACAAGCAACATAACTAGTGCATTGCCAATCTATTCATTTCTGCTCCGCATCTATACGCCTTTCGGAGTGCTCAACTCCTCGCTAAACACCACAGCTAGCGCCCCTGTTTATCTCGGGCTTAGAGAAGTAGGGACTGCGCATGTAGAAAATGTGACCTTCTTTCCTAACACAAGCATTTTAGAGAGTGGGGTAGTTTGGAGAAATGCTGTAGGCTTCCTGGCAAAGCCAGCAGCGTTCAAAGCATATGTCAATGCCCAGCGCAGCATGTACTCTACACTTGCCTACTATAATTCGACGCTTACTTATTCCCCAAACATCTACCAGGCAATATCTGATTATGAAGATGCTGCAAAATCGCTGTTAAATTCTAGCATAAATGCTTCATGCAATGTGGCTGCAAATTCAGTAGTGTGCGGCGCAAGCATGCCTTTCGAATATCTCATAAACGTGCATCTGCACGGAATAAACTTAAACACAAGCCTGCAGTATCTAGGCTCTGAAATAAATATAATAGGGTAGCATATGAAAGCACAACTTGCCACGTTCGAAACGGCAATAGGAGTAGGCGTGTTTTTAGCAGTAGCTGCGTATGTTTGGAGCAATGCCTACGCCCTAGCAGAAGGCACAATTTCGAGTGCTGCCACACTCGATAACGAGGCCGTTGCTTATGATGTGTTTAATTTTCTCAGGCATAACGCCACAGCGCAGATGTGTTTGAACCAGCTCAATGAAGCTTGCATTACGCGGCTGCTCATTCCTTTCAGTGCGATATACTTTCGGCATTTCAGCATAGTCCTCAACGGCACTATTGCTAATGGTGCCTGCGATCTGATCGATGGAAAGATTGTTTGCCTAAGTGTGTGAAATGTCCTTTTACGGATTTGTGCTGATATCTTTTGCCATTGCTTCTCTGCTTGCGTTTTCGACGCTCTTGCACTTGCAAAGCGCTGCCCTGCAGGCAATTCAGCATGCAAATTACGAAAGCGAATATTTAAGGTGCCTTGTTGCAGGCGGAGCGCGTTCAAGCCAGCTGGCATTACTATATGGCTTATACTTCAATTGTACAAGCAACCTGTGCTTAGCCTGCGATAAGTCGAGGCTAGTCTGCGCTTCTTTTGTCAATTCTTAAAATACTTTTCAGCGCAAGAAGATATGATTAGCATGGCAAAAAGGAAGTGTGTGTTCTGCGACATTGTGGCTGGAAAGGTGAAGGCATACATAGTCTATGAAGACAACGATGTGCTTGCATTTTTGCACAAAAACGCATATTCAGAAGGCCATACTGTTATAATTCCAAAAAAGCATTATGAAACAATCTACGATTTGCCGGAAGAGTTATTCTGCAAGATAGTCAGCGTTGCGCAAAAGCTTGCCACATTTTACAAGAAGGAGCTTAAGTGCGAGAGCGTCAACCTCTTGCATGCATCAGGCAAGCTGGCTGGGCAAAGTGTTATGCACTTTCACCTTCACCTAGTTCCAAGATACAAGAAAGATCAACTTGGCAGCCTTTGGTATGCGCCAAAAGACCGGTGCATAAACAATCTGCTGGTATATGGCAGGCTGACAACCTCCAAGTACTACAAGTCCCTTGGCAGCAAAGCAAAGCCTAAGTTTCAGACCGCCTAGCTCTCTTCATAGCAAATGCTCAGCGATCACCTATATCATCACGTTTTAAATATGAGAGGCAAAGTTATTATATGCAAAGCCTTCTTAGCAAGTACAAGCTTTTCGTGTTCGATTGGGACAACACGCTCGTAAGCACTAATTTCCTAATAAATGTCTCCCATCTTTTCAAGCCAAGATACATAAAATACTCCAAGATGCCTAGCTATCAAGCCGGCATCCAAGCAAAGCCGGTGAAAATAGACGAGAAGGCTTTGGAAGTTGAGAGCAAGGTTTATTCGAAGCTTTTTGACATTTACCTCATGTTTTTCAAGCCAAAGCCTAAGCCTTATGCCAAGGATGTGCTTCGTCTGCTTAAAAGTGCGGGCAAAAAACTGGCAGTTTTTAGCGATGGCAAAGGCTACAGGGTAATAAATGAAGCAAGGCTTCAAGGCCTGCTGAATTACTTCGACATTATTTTGAGCGCGGACATGGTAAACGCATATAAGCCCAACCCAGCTCCCATCTTGGCTTTGGCTGAGAGATTCCACGTAAGCAGAAAGGAACTGCTCTATGTAGGTGATATGGTCATAGACATAGCTACCGCAAGATCCGCAGGCGTCGATGTTTGTGCAATAGCAGACGGGCTCAGCCCTTACACTGCGCTAAAACAGGCGAGGCCCACTTACCTTATAGGCTCTTTGGAATCGCTGTTCCGCCTTCTAGAAAAGCAAAAAGATTAATTTGTTGATTCTCAAGTATTAAGCGATGCGCGCACAGTCTTCTATCGAGTTCCTAAGCGTATACGGTTTCATGTTCATAGTTATAGCAATAGTAATCGCAATCCTGGCGTTCATAACTGTCTCGCCGCTTGTTTACTCTCCTTCCCAATGCAACGCTTTCTCGGGCCCTTACTGTGCATTTGTGCAGATTTACTCAAACTCCTCCGGCCATTTTTCTCTTTATACCTTCGTATTAACTAACACGCAGAGCGTGCCCATAAACATAACAAGCTTCAATGTAACAGTGCACGGCGTTTCCTCTTCATCAGCCACATGCACGCCAAGCTACCTTGTTCCAGGGCAAAGCGCAGATTGCGTGGCTTTCTTTCACGCCTCGCCACCGCTCGCTACTTATGTGCAGGGGTTCTATTATGCCAATGCAACATACTGCAACTCTGGCTTGAATGGCGTGGCTAACTCAAATTGTGTTTTTGTCAAAACAAACTACAGCGGCTCTTTTGCGGCGCCCGCCGAGCCCTCGCTGGTAATACCGGTAACTATGTTTGCATTGCAAGGTCCTAAGAATGTACAGCTCGCACCCTATTCCACAGTGCCAATTTTGCCTAATTATCAAGTAATCCAAAGCGGCTTCCTATCGATGAACCTTTCAAACAAGGTTTTTGAATACGCCTTTGGAACGCCAGGTTATATAGGCAACATATACCTCGGCCTAAAGGTAGCTCCTTTTCCTAGTTCTGTAAACTCACTGAATAACCTTTTAGCGTGCGGTTATCCATTCGACTCTACATATTCTATCTTTGCTACAACCTTGTATTTGGCAAGCCCAGCCAGGCTCAATGTCTCCATAGTCACCGATGACGCAATGGAAGTCTACTATAAGCCTTCTACTGCCTTGTCTTGGTCGTCAGCTTTCAAGGGTGGCGCATGGCACGGGCAAGGCGCAACACAATATACCAACAACGGCGTAGTAGTAGGTAGCGGCTTGTACAATTTAGAGATATTGTGGAGTAATGATTGCGGGCCTGGCGTGCAGGTGTTGAAAATATCAAACTTCTCATCAAGCGTTTAGTTGTTTTGTGCAACAAGCTGCTTTCCTATCGCTGCTATGTTGCCAAAGCTTTTTAGCTGCATGCCTGCATCATCTTCTGAATTGAATATCTTTATAGGAACCTTGTTTACATAGGCTTCTTTGAGAACTTGCTTGATATCTTCTTCGTTTATCACGCTGTCATTGACAAGCACTACCCCTGCTTGATAGCTCTCTATGGCTTGCCTTACCTTTTCTACCCCTGAAAAAGAAGCTCCGAACGTCAGGCCCTTTAGGAAGAGGTTTATGTAATCAAACTCCTCCTTGACCTTTTCCTTTTCAAGAAACTTGCCAAGCTCCTCGCTCCCTAAGGCCTCTTTTATGCCGCTTATTTCGGTATCGCTGGCATTCACCCAAAAAAGCTTCTTGCCCAATTCAAGCCTGCTTGCTTGCATGTATGCTTTCAAGTCTTCCTTTGTGAACCCGGGCCCTGCAACCACTACCGTGTCAACTTTCATGTCCTTTATCTTCTGCGCAACCTGCTGCAAAAATTTTGCCTTTTCTTTTTCATATTCGCTCTGCTTCATCTTTTTGCTGAGCTTGCTGTAGATCTCTGCGGCTATGCTTATTCCATAACCTTTCACATATGCAAAAACTGCCTTCTCGTCGTCTATTGCCACGACCCCGAGCCTGGGCCTTTTGCTAGCTTCCACAGCGTCGCGTATCATGGCTCTCAGATAATCAGGCCATTCCTGTTTTGCTATTGCTATGCGCTCTCCGGTTTGCAGGTTCAGCGTGTGATAGCTTCCTATTGCGACGTACTGCTCCGGCTTGCCTCTTGTTATTTTTCCAGTAAGCCTGAGCCTCTCTGCATTCTTGTCAAGCTCTATCTTTTCCACGCTTATTTCTACAACTACCTCTTTCTGCTCGCCCTCGTCGCTTTCGCTTGGTCTGTAGCGCCTGTAGCTTTTTGCCTCTACTTTGTCGCCAGGCGAGATTATCCTTGCCAGCAGATAGAGGTCGTCTAGCGTGTCAGCCACTATAGATAGCGTGTTTGTGGCCTCGTTGAAGTTTATTACTCTCATTTTCCTCCTCTTCGGTTATGCCATCAAAATTAATAAAACAAATGCAAAATTATAGCATGTATTTCCTGCTATCGCTTCTCAGCCTCTTCCATCTTTCCTATTCGTTACTTGCTGGCCTCATTTCAAAATATGGCTACCTTGCCCTTTTCGGGCTTCTCATTTTGGAAGCAGCTTCTTTTCCTGTGCCCAGCGAGGTGATATTGCCCCTTACAGGCTATTTTATCTATTCTAAGCTTCTAAACCCATTCATTGCTTTCGCTGCAATAATTCTTGGAGGAATTGTGGGCATGGCTTTGGATTACTATCTTGCATATTTCATAGGCAAGGATGTTGTGTACAGGCACCTTGCCATATTTCACATAAGCAGGGAAAAGCTCGATGCATTTGACAGGTGGTTTGCAAAGAACGGCCCGTTTACTGTCTTTGCGTCAAGGCTTATGCCATTGATAAGAGGCTTGATAAACTTCCCGGCCGGCTTCGCGCTTATGTCCCAAAGGAAGTTCTTTTCATATTCTATAGCAGGCACTGTAATATGGGATGTTTTCCTAATTTCCTTCGGCTATTTCGTTAGCAAGTACGAGCTTGGCATAAGCAACTTTTATCTTCTCTTCAGCATTGTGGGTTTGAGCATAGGCCTTCTTGCCATACTGCTGTTTCTCATATACCGCTATGCAATGAGGAGAATCTCCTCTTCCTGAGTTCAGCTTTCGCCTTTGCTCCCTTCTTGCGAAGGACCTAGCGTGTAGTGCCTTACTACCTTTATGACCTGCTCTATTGCCTTCTTTATCTCGCTGTTAGTCTTTGCCCCGGTGCAGATTATCTTTCCGTTCTTGAAAAGCAGCAATGCGACCTTTGGGTTGTGGATCTTGTAGATTGCGCCTGGGAACTGCTCAGGCTCATAGTCGACGTCGGGCGAGGCCTTGGCTATTGCATACAGATCCAGCTCTACGCCAAGGTCAGCGCTTGCTACTATGTTTTCCACCTTGAAATTAGGCTTTAATACAGGGGTCTTAGACTTTGCCTCTTTTGCCATTTTACCACTTAGCACAACAATTTTAACTGCATACTTTATATACCTGCTAGAAAGAAATATATTTGCTTCTTTATAAATCTTACTCAAAGGTGTTTTAGATGGAAAGATCGCATGGCCTATTTTCAGGAAGGACCAGGCACTTGGCAAGGCATCACAAGCCTTCTAAACTGGGATTGACAAAGCTTGTAAAGAGCTTTGAAATAGGAGACAAGGTTGCCATAGTCCCGAAAGGCAATTTCAGGAATATACCGCACCCCAGGTATAGGGGCAAGGTTGGCGTTATAAAGGGCAAGCGCGGCGATGCTTACGAGGTAGAAATTTGGGTATCGAAGACTACAAGGCGCTTGCTTATTGTGCCGCAAGAGCACCTTGAGCCTGTAAGCAGCAAAAAAGAAACATCGAAAGAGCCTGCAAAAGTAACAGAGCAGGTTCCTATGAAGCAGCAATAGTCCCGGTCGGATTCGAACCGGCGTAGCAGGCTCCAAAGGCCTGCGTCCTTGGCCACTAGACGACGGGACTATACTATTATATTTTGCGCAGCAGCCTTAAAATTTTATCTGCTTTAATCTTTCCCATGACGCAGCTTTTGTATCTTGACGACCCGTATCTGAAGGAGATAGATGCCCAAATAGTAAAAGCAGATGGCAACAAGGTAGTGCTCGACAAAACTATATTCTATCCAGGCGGAGGCGGCCAGCCAGCAGATACAGGCACTATTCTCATTGAGGGAAAGGCGATGAAGGTATTGGGCATGGAGAAGGCAGATGGCGAAGTGTTCCATGTCCTCGAAGCGCCTTTGGAAGAAGGCACAAAAGTGCATTGTGCTATAGACTGGGAAAAGCGGTACAAGTACATGCGCTACCACACAGCAATCCACATAATCGACGGAGTAATGGTGAAGGAATACGGTGCGGGCCTCTCTACCGGCGGTCAAATCTTTGAGGATAGGGCAAGGGTGGATTTTGACATGCCTCAGCTAAACAGGCAGTTGGCTGAGGAGATTATCGTAAAGGCCAACAGGGTAGTGGAGCAGGGGCTGAGCGTAAAGATAAGGTATCTAACAAAGGATGAGGCTTTGAAGGTTGAAAACTTGGCAAGGACCGAGCCTGGAAGAAAGCTCATAGAAAGCTTGGACAAGGTAAGAATAATCGATATAGAGGGTCTGGACTTTCAAGCAGATGGCGGCTGCCATGTGGCAAATACCAAGGAAGTGGGCAAAATAGCCTTGCTGGGATTTGAGAACAAAGGAAGCCACCACAAGAGAATTGAGATAAAGCTTGAAGGAACTTGAGTAAAGTTTAAAGCTCTTTTGTTTCTCTGTCTACTTCCTTGTTCTCAAAAGCGAGGACTGCTTTTTTGAGTGCTCTCAAGGAAAGGGTCGCACAATGGAGCCTTGCCGGGCCGGGCTCTATCCCTATGATCTTGAAAAGATCTTCCTTGCCCATCTTCTCTATATTGCTAAGGCTTTTCCCCTTTATCTCTTCAAGCAGCAAATCTGCTGAGCCCATCGATATTATGCAGCCATTGCCCTCGAATTTTGCATCCTCTATTTTGCCATCTTTTATCTTCAGGTAGACTGTGATTGTGTCTCCGCACGATACGTTTTCTTCATGCATGCTTATGCTTGCATTATTGAGCTTGCCTTTCTCATGCGGATGCTCATACCTGCTTATCAGCTCCTCGCCGTAAATATCAAGCATTCAATCCACCTTCATCCAACGCTTGAGGAAAGGAAGAATCCTTATTCCAAGTTTTGCAAATGCGTTCCTGTAAGCATATATGAAATAGGAGATTATTAAGCTGATCGTTGCCCCCGCAATTATGTCGGTGAAGTAGTGTAAGCCAAGGTAGATTCTGCCGAACAGTATTGCAACGAGCCATATGATATAGGCGATTCTCACGTACTTGTACTTGCCCATGAAGAGAGCAAGGCCTGTCAGCACAGATGCGTGGTTTGAGGGAAATGAATAGCTGCTTTCGCAATAAGGAGCATTTATCCAGGAAAGCTCTGGCACGTTGCAAGGCCTTGGCTCCTTTACTATGAATTTCACCGTGTCGCTAACAATGTAAAGCAGAATGCCAGCCGCAACGAGCGCAAACACATTTGTGTCTTTCTTGAGAAGCATGTAGATGACTATGAGAGGCAGCACGAGCAGGAAGCTTTCCGTAAGCACGTGCATTGCAGTGTTCATAGCTGGGCTAGCCACAGAGTCTGCAAGCTTGAACGCCTCTATGTTTAATTGAGCGATTATGCCCATCGAATCTTAATACTTATCTTGCTAAATCTTATTATGCTTCGCGTTTACGTTGACACGAGCTCGCTGCTTTTCGGGTTCAGAAACAAGCACAATCCGATCGATGCAATATCCGACGAGTTCTACGGTGCGAAGATTGTGGTTTCCGAGGGGGTAGTTGAGGAGCTCAAAAAGCTGGCAGAGAGCAAAAAAGCAATCGCCTCAGCGGCGAGGGTCGCGCTAAACGCCCTTCAAGACAGCGGCGTAGAGATAGAGAAAAATAGAGAAATGCCTGACAAGTGGCTTCTCAAGCTGAAAGGCAGGTTTGTTGTCGTATGCACCAACGATGCAAAGCTCAAGGAGCAGCTTAGGAAGAAGGGCATCAGAGTTGTAAGCATGGCAAGATCGGGCAATATAAGATAGTAAGCAGAGCCTTAGTTTACAAAATCACAAAAATTAATGAGAAAATTGAAATAAAAACGATCATATATAAATCTGGAGCTGCACAATAAATATTGCTTGTTTTGGTGCAAAGCCCACCACCCACCACCGCTTTGCCCTTTTTCTTTTCTGTTTTTGTGTTTTGTTTTCCCGCTCAGGTTGTAAGCACCTAATTTAAGCTTGAACTGCGCTCCACAGCAGGTCTTTGGGTTATCTATTTATATACTTATTTTTGTTAATTTAGGTATGCTTATTTTAGGTGGTTAGTTGTATTATGTAACAACCGTAAAAGACAGCGTAAGTGTGCCACCGAAGTATGTAGGCAAGGAGATTGTTGATTCTGTCACTGACATACTTCGCAGCAAGTACGAGAGGACAATAGACAAGGGCTTGGGCCTTATACTTGTAGTCTTCAATGTGCGCGACGTAAGCGAAGGCTACATATTGCCTGAAGACCCAAACATACACTACCATGTAACGTTTGATGTTTTGTCATTCAGCGCTAGCGTAGAGGAGGTCTTCGCCGGCGAGGTTTCTGAACTTGCAGAGTACGGCGCATTTGTAAGGATAGGCCCGATGGACGCCCTGGTTCACCTTTCCCAAATTACTACTGACTTTGTCAGCTTTGACAGGAAAGCAGGCGTTCTTATATCAAAAGCCACTAAGAAGACGCTGAAAAAGGGCGATGTGGTATATGCAAAGGTTTCTACTGTAAGCTTTGGCAATACGCCGCAATCTGTAAAGATAGCATTGACAATGAGGCCAGAGGGCCTAGGCAAGCTTGAATGGCTTACTGAAGCTCCTGAAAAGGAGAAGGCCAAGGCGAAGAAACAGAAGAAGTGATTAAATGGCAGAGAAAGCGTGTTTGAACTGTAAGCACATCATTTCGCAGGGCGATGTATGCCCAATCTGCGGCGGCACAAAATTCACTACCAAGTGGAGCGGATACGTGATAATAATCAATGCGGAGAAATCAGAGCTAGCAAAGAAACTGGGGATAAAGGTAAACGGAGTATATGCGCTGAACGTTGAGGAAGGCTAGCTTTCTTTTTCTTCTTCTACTTCTGCTCCTCTTTCTTTGGCCTGGTATAGGTATCTTTGATTTCTACTTTTTCTATAGAGTCCATGTATGTAAATACGTAAGTCGGCAATGAGCTTTTCTTTGCCTCATACTCAGCGGTTTTCTCTTGCGTGTTGAATTCTATTTTTGCTGTTTTTGTTGCAGGATCAATGCTAACGCTGCTTGGCGTTATCCCTAGCTTTTCGGCTATCGCCTTTATTTTGTCTTCGTCTTTGTCAAGCTTTTCTGTAACTTTTATCTTGTACTTGAGCGATTCGCCAGCAAGCGGATTGTTTTCATCAACAATGACCCTGCCAGAGTTAACGCTTTTTACCACCGCCTCCACGCCGTCCAAGCTTATCACCATGCCCGGATATGGGTCTATGTCCCTTTTCCTAAACTCAGAAAGTGCGATGACCTTTACCAGCGACGGGTCCCTTTCGCCGAAGGCGTCTTTAGGCTCCACTACTATCTCCTTTTCCTCGTTTACGTTCATTTTCTTAAGGGCCTCATCGACGCCCTTTACAACATCCCTTTTGCCCACTACCACCAAAACCGGCACATACTTGGTGCCTTCGCTGTATATTCCGTTTTCCTTTGCCAGTTGCTCATTCGTAGTTTCCAACAGCTGGTTGTCTGCGACTCTCCAGACGCTGTAGTCTATCTTTACAAAGTCTCCATCAGATAATGCCAAATAACTCACCTGCTTTTATTTTGTGCTTTATATTTATAAAAGTGAGCGGGAAAACCCATGATTTCGATCGTGGGATGAAAGCGAACAGAAGAATATATAGACTTTTACAGTGCAATAAATATGTCGCCATGAGAACAGCATATAAATATCGTGCGTATCCTTCAATGAAGCAGAAAGAAACACTGAACAAGCAGATGTATCTTGCAAAGGAACT
>JBMFIM010000004.1:0-54936 GCA_049976305.1 Candidatus Micrarchaeia archaeon
GTAAGCCTTAACCAAGAGCTTCTTTGTTATGATAGGATAGGTATGGCGATGTATTTTAGAACGTTTATTATATATCATGCTTTTCTGCATGCCCTCACTGATAGTATTGAAAAAAACAATAAATAGCTTGCTGCCTGCTTGGAATTGCGATTGCTATGCATAAGCCCCCGCCGGGGATTGGACCCGGGACCTTTCGCTTACCATGCGAACGCTCTCTAGTGGGCTAAGCTAGGAAAAATCCCGCGCAGCCTACCACTGAGCTACAGGGGCTTATCAAAATACTTTGTAGACCGTGTCGCCTTCTCTTACTGGCTGGTCCACCTTCAGGCCTATCGTGTCGCCCTTGTTAGCCTCATCGACGTTTATGTGCTCTATTTGTATGCTCTGCACCTGCTGCTCGAAGTTTGTGTTTTTGCCCTTTATGCTTATCCTGTCCCCTCTTTTGAGGTTGCCGTGCAGCTCAACGATTGCTACGCCTATCTTGTCATAGTAGTGGGTTATCTTGCCTACTTCTTCTTCCATGCTTATATTGAAAACAAGAAGATTAACAAAACTTACGCTAAGCAAGGTTGCAGGGGGTGAGATTTGAACTCACGAAGGCGCAAGGCCACAGGATCTTAAGTCCTGCGCATTTTTCTGTGGCTTTCGCCAGACCAGACTCTGCCACCCCTGCACTCTAAATGCGAAAGGGCAAAACGTGGGCTAGACGTAAGTAGGCGGCTCAGCTGTCGCTTCTGCCGCCTTGCTGTAGTGGTCGTGCGTTTCTTTTGCCTTCTTCAGTATCTCTCTCACCTTTGCCTCGACTTCCTTTGCCTCTTTGTCAAGCTCTGAAAGGTCTATGCTTATCCCCAGAAGCTTGTTCAATGCTGAGATTGCTATCTCCGCATATTTAGGATCCATTATCTCTGGATTGACCTCTACAAGTATGTAAAGCATAGGTATGTTGAACTCTGCAGCGCCAGTAAGCAACACGGCGCTCACGCCTGCGATTACACCCTCGTCTATTGGCTTGAAGCCCTGCTTTATCGCCTTTTCAGACAGGTCCTTTTGCGAGGCTATGACATAAGCAACATTTGAAAGCTGCTGGGAAGGCATGCCGCCTATAGATACCATCTTCGATACGCCGTTCTTCCTTACAAACGAAAGCAGCTCCTCGCCGAGCGCATGCACGGCGTTTGTCGGTATGGTAAACTCTGACAGCACAACAAGCAGCTTGTTTTTTGGATCGGCATAGATCCTTGCAGTAAACATTGGCACGCCGTCGTGAATGGCTGTTATTGGCGGAAAAAGGTCGCTGTCTATGTAGCCTATGTATTCCATGTTGAGCTTTTCTATTATGTAGCTAGCGGCCATCGGGCCTACAAGCCCGGCGCCGGGGAATCCCTCTATGAGCGTGTACCCTTTTAGGTTTTTATTCTCGAAAAGTTTGATTTCTAGCATAGTATCATTGATGGTATAATTGAATGGTAACTTTTAAAATCGTTCCGTGGCATCTCCGCACTGATGGTTGCAGCCTTGCGTTGCAGAAGGCGTTTCGATGCTAGGCTGCTACTTTTGCTCTCGGAGTTTCGAGGATAGATATTTAAATTATTAGGTAGATGTTTATTCGGTGGAAGATATGGGAGAAAGAATTAGCAAGGAGAAAATTGAAAGAGAAGACGGATACCTGTACTACCTTGGCAAGGACGGCTATGTCTGGCGCACGCCAATGAAGACAAACCCTAGAGGAAGAAAGGCCAGGGTAGGAACTGAGAAGATAGAACGAGAAGAAGGCTATCTCTACTACATAGACAAGGCAGGCTATGTAGCAAGAGCAAAGATGAACAGGAGAGGAAGAAGGTAATTTGTTTTTGTTTTTCTTTCTGCTTTTCTGCTTTATGCTAATGCTAAATAATCTTTTCCTTTTAATATTACTGATTCTATGAAGATTGTTTATTCCGATAGAAAAACTGGGAAAACGGCACAGGCAGATGTGCCTAAAGAGAAAGAGGCAATGCTCCTTGGCAACGCAATAGGCGACATAATAGACGGATCAGTAATAGGCCTGGAAGCCTACAAGCTGCAAATAACAGGGCTTACGGACAAGGCCGGAACACCATCCAGAAAGGACCTCGAAGGCAGCAGAAAAGCCTATGCATACTTGCTCGATAAAAAGCTAGGAAAAAGGGGCTTGCGAAAAAGAAAGCTTGTAAGAGGAAAGGTCATAGCTGCAGATACCGAGCAGATCAACACAGTAATAGTGCAGTATGGCACAAAGCCTGTGGAGGAGCTCTTCAAGCCAAAAGAGGGCCAGGAGAAGAGCGAGAAATGATAATGAGTTATGCTTCAAAGGTAGGTAGATGAATAGCCCGTTCAAGCAAAGCCAGATGAACATAGGCACACTCGGCCACGTAGACCACGGCAAGACAACATTGACTAGCGCCATAACGCACACGTGGACCGATACCCACAGCGAAAGCATAAAGAGAAGCATGACCATAAAGCTTGGCTACGCCGACGCAACTATCTACCTGTGCGGCGATGCAGAAAAGCCCGAGTCCTATACTACGCAACCGAGCTGCGAAGATGCCAAGCCTATAAGAAGAATCTCAATGCTCGACGCCCCAGGCCACGAAATGCTAATGGCTACAGCCATCGCCGGCTCAAGCATAATCGACGGGGCAATATTTGTAATAGCGGCCAACGAGCCGTGCCCAATGCCGCAGACAAAGGAGCACCTCATGATAATAAACGCGCTTGGGATAAAGCAGGTTGTCGTTGTGCAGACAAAAATAGACTTGGTGGGCAAGGAAAAGGCAAAGCAGCACTACGCCCAAATCAAGCAGTTCCTCAAGCACACCATCATAGAAGACGCACCCATAATCCCTGTTATGGCGAACAAGGGGATAAACGTTGACGTCTTGCTGAAGCAGCTCTCTGCGATTCCTATTCCTGAGAGGGACACGACATCAGACCCGATAATGTATGTGGCAAGATCTTTTGACGTCAACAAGCCTGGCACACCGATTGCAGAGCTGAAAGGCGGCGTCGTCGGAGGGTCCATACTAAAAGGTAAGTTTAGAGTAGGCGACGAAATAGAGATAAGGCCTGGCGTGCTTAGTTCGCAGAAGAAGGAGACATACGAGCCAATAGTAACAAAGATAGAGAGCATATCCTCTGGAGACCAGATGCTTGATGAAGCAATAGCCGGGGGCCTGATAGCGTTCGGCACAGATATAGACCCGACTTATACAAAGGCTGATGCACTCGTGGGCCAGCTGGTAGGCCACGTTGGCAAGTTGCCCGAGGTGCAGACCAAGCTAAGCCTTAGCTATGTTGCATTGAAAAGGGACGATCTTCCACCGCAGCCTTTCAGAAAAGACGAGCCATTACTTCTAGGCATAGGTACAGGCACTTTCGTTGGCTACGTAAGGAACGCCAAGAAAAACAACATAGAAGTGGAGCTTAAAAGGCCGGCATGCATAGAGGAACATGCAAAAATTTCTGTGCTTAGGAACTTCGGCCAAAGGTGGCGCCTGACAGGCTATGCAACTCTGGCATAGACATTGGCTATTTTCTCCACAAACTTTTTCCTGTCATGCTCTGTATTCAACCTTGTGCCTTTGCTCAGGTTAAAGCCTGCCGCGTGCGGATGCCCGCCACCTCCAAACGCCTGTGCTAGCCTTGAAATATCTTTTTCCTTGCTTCTTATGCTCGCCTTTCTTTCTACAGTATTGACTGCTATCACTATTTCCTTTCCGCTTTTCTTGAAAAGAGCATCTAAGAGATCATCAAACACGAGCTTGTTGCTTGCAAAAGCAACTGCTATATCGCCAGAGTAATATATGTTTGAAAGGGCCTTGCTAATTTCCTTCTTGCTCCTTTCTTCAAAGCTCTTTGCAAGCTTTGTTATCTCTTTGCTTACTAGCACGCCTTTGCTTATGCTGTCTGCAAATCTTCTCAACAGCTTTTGCCTGCTGGCCATGCTTAGTGTGTTGGCATATGTTATGGCAAGCTGGTATTTTCTGAGAATACGCATGCCATCATTCTTTATCGCGAAATCGTCTGCATGCACAAGCTTTAGAAGCATTTTATCTCTCGTGCTATTAAAGCCCAGAAGCCTAGCAACTATCTCAGAAGCACAATACTGCCTGTTTTCTCCAAAAATGGCGAAATCGCACATCTCAGCTATGCCCACGCATTCCTTAGCCCAAGGATGGTGGTCCAGCCATATGATCTTGCTACCATTTGACTTGGCCTTTGAAATCGCCTCTTGCCACAAGCGCCTATGGGCTATGTTTACATTCAAATCCGCTATGAAGACAATTCCTCTGAAAGAAGAAATTCGTGCTAGCGCATGCCTAATGCTTTGCAGCGTATAATCTGTGAACACTGTGCCAGCATCAGAATAGGCGCGCAGCAAAAGCGCTGCTGAGGCTATTCCGTCAAGGTCTGTTGAGTGAGAAACTATCAATACACGCGTGCTTACCAATTGTTGGGCAAGCCCCAGCCTTTCGTCTATTTCCTTCTGCCTTTTAGCATCAGGATAAATTCTGAATTTGTAGGCCCCTGCCACTTCCATTACACTCCCTGTACCATAACTTTTACTAAAATATACTTATATGTCTTTTGATACATATCTGTAATAGCGGTAGCAGCAGTTCGCTCTCATGTGCCTCTGAAGAGCGCGGATTTCCCGCCAGCTTTGCTAAATATATGTGAGGTTGAGTTGTTCCGGTCTAGAAGCCAGACAGTCTACATAGAAAAGCAAGGTTGAAAGAATTAGAAAGGCCTGCTGGGGGAGCGGCAGGCCTTTTTCCTCTATTGAGGGGGTGTTATCAGTATTTCGTTTTGAGTCGCCTTGCCAGCATAACGGTAGTAAACCTTGTGACCAAGTTGATAGCGCTCCAAAAGGCCGCGCTTGTAAAGAAGGTTGAGCCTTGCCGAAGCTGCGTTCTTGCCCTTGTAGCCCATGAATGCTCTAAGTTCCTCTGCTGAGGCCATGCCTTTTGCCTGCACGAACTCTATTACCTTTGTGTCTACAGGGCTCAGCGGAACAGGCTTTGCCTCGGCAATATTCTCTTCAATAGGAGCGGCCTCTTCAGAAGCAGGCTGTGCGATGAGCTCTTCCAGCTTTTCAACCTGCTTTGTAACAAGCTCAAGCTGCTTGTTGGTGCGCTCTCTTTCCTCCACAAGGTATTTTACCAATGCCGCAAGGCTTGTTTCATCTACGCGTTCGCGAACGCCTGCATTTTGTATCGCTACCTGCTCAATTTTTTCCTTAAGCTCCTTTATCTGCTTTGTTAGCTCATCGAGTTTTGTCATGCAGGCACCACGAACTTTCACGCAACACTCACGAAAGTTTCATGCTTCATGCATGAAACAATCATGAATCAATCATAGAATAAACCTAAAAGATATTTAAATATTATGCCAAGCTTGGCGGAAGTATAGTATATCAAAGTAGATCAACAAACCGTGTTTGCAAAACGCAAGCGAACCGGGTTAAGAAAGTCATAAATATATTTTCTCGATAAAAATGTGATAGGATTGTGATATGCGCCAGATACTCATACCCACAGCCAGAGCTAAGCTGCTCAGCAAAGACGACACGCTGAAGCAGGTCTCAGAAAGGCTAGCGTGCAAAATAAGCATAGAGAACGGCAATGAGGTAGTCATAGACGGCGATCCCTACAATGAGTACCTTGCAGCAAATGTTATCGAAGCATTTGCAAGAGGCTTTGACATCAACACTGCCTACAAGCTTCTCAACGAAGACATGTACTTCAAGTCAGTAAACCTCAAGGAGATATTCAAAAACGAAAAGCAGATAAGAAGGATAAAGGCAAGGATCATAGGAAAAGATGGCAAGACGAAAAGATACATACAGGCCGTAAGCGGTGCGACGATAGAGCTTTACGGCGGGACTGTAAGCGGTATAGGCACCCTAGACCAGCTAAGAATAGCTTACACGGCCATAGACATACTCATAGAAGGAGGAACGCACAAAAAGGCCTACAGGGCCATCGAGAGAGCAAGAAGAGAGCTTACAACACAGTGATGGCATGCAAGAAGAAAGCATAAAAACTGCTGACGAGATATTCAAAGAATTTAGAGAGCACAGCGTAACCGAGTTTTTCAAGAAGAACAGCCAAATGCTAGGCTATGCCGGCAAAGTGCGTTCCCTTACTACTGTAGTGCACGAGTATGTAACAAACAGCTTAGACGCCTGCGAAGAAGCGGGCATATTGCCGGAGATAAGCGTTGAAATAAAGCAGGTTGGCGAGGAGAAGTTCAGAATAACAGTAGCTGACAACGGGCCTGGAGTGCCGAAAAGCCACATAGGCAAAGTTCTCGGCAGCGTGCTAAAGGGAACAAAGTTTCATAGAAACATGCAGCAGAGAGGCCAGCAGGGCCTTGGCGGCAGCGGCTGCACGCTCTATGCACAAATAACAACAGGCAAACCAGTCCATGCTGAATCAAACACAGGCAAAGAAGCATACGCCTGCGATGTTAGCATAGACATAAAGGAGAACAAGCCCATAGTAACAAACCTTGTTGCTTTGCCTGTCGAAGGCCACACAGGTCTAAAAGTCACTGGTGAGTTTGGAGAAATGAAGTATGAAAGGAGCGAGCACGGTGCCTTAGAGTACATAAGAAGAACAGCGATAGCAAATCCACATGCACATCTTGTGCTTATAGAGCCCGACGGCAACATGGTTGACTTTCCAAGATCTACTAACACTATGCCACAAAGACCAAAGCCGATAAAGCCGCATCCTCTCGGTCTGAACGTGGCAGACCTTGTAGACTATGCAAAGGCAAGCACCGCTAGAAAGATCTCTTCATTTTTACTTGAATCTTTCTCGAGAGTGACTTATGACAAGATAAACGAGCTGAAGGGCATAGCAGGCATTGATTTTGACAAAAGGCCGCAAGACCTTACTTGGGAAGATGCCGAAAAGCTTATAAGCGCATTCAAGAAGGTCAAGTGGCTGGCTCCAGAGATGGATGCACTCTCCACGATAGGCGCAAGCCGTATAGAGACTGCTATGAAGAACATTCTCAATCCGGAATTTGTAAGCGTGGTGGAGAGAAAGCCGAAGGTTTTCAGAGGGGGAATACCCTTTGTTGTCGAAGCAGGCATAGCCTACGGCGGCAATGCCGGAACAAAAACAAGCCAGGGCGTAAGCGGCACCATAATGAGGTTCGCAAACAAGGTGCCTTTGCTATTCGACAGCGGCAGCTGCGCAATAACTGAAGCGGTAAATGAAATAGACTGGAAGAGATACGGCATAAAGGACTTTGACCAAGAACCTATAAGCGTGTTTGTAAATGTGTCTTCTGTCTATGTTCCTTATTCGGGCGTTGGCAAGCAGGCAATAGCGCAGGAAGAGGAGATAATAGACGAAATAAAGCTTGCAGTGATGGAAGCGGCGAGGAAGCTGCAGGTGCACCTAAGCAACAAGAGGAACAGGAACCTGCAGGAAAGCAGGTACAAAACCATAATGCGCTATGTCGACCAGCTTTCAAGCGATCTTGCCGACATAACAAAGATGAACAAGGAAGAAATAAGAAAAAGCCTTGTTAGGCTGATAGAGAGCAAATACAGCCAGCTATTCAAGGATGTCAGCCTAGCAGGCAGCGAAAAAGAAAATCAGCAGGCTGAAGGGGCTAGCGGCGAAGAAGTAAGCTAAAACCAGAGCCAAGGAAGAACGTTGAGGAGTATGCTAAGTATGGTTATAGCTACAAGTGCATTGAGCAGATGCTTGCTTCTTATCTCGTTCTTGTAGATGCGCCAGCCGTCAAAACCAGGGAGCGGAAGCAGGTTGAATATCGCCACAAACAGGTTGAGCGAAAAGGAAAGCACAAGCACTGCAAGCAATGAGTCGACAAAGCTGTAGGCTGGAGTAATCTCAGCAGGCGCCAAGTAAACGCCGAGCTTGCCATTAGACATAGGCTTTATGCTCACTGTGCCTTTGCTAGTGAGAAGCTCTACGGTTCCGCCTGAATAATTGCTTTCTATTTTTTCTAGTGCGTATATGTTAGTGATGGGTATATTGTTCCACTTGAGCAGTGTCTCGTTTATGCTTAGCACAGATGCAGCGGGCGTATTGGCTTCTATGCCCACTATCTTAACTCCGTTTGTGGGCAGATATGGCAAGATGGCATAGATTACAAGCATTGTCAAGAAGAAGAATAAAATTGCAGTAAAAACATTCGCGCTTACGCCTGCGATAAATATCCTGTTCTGCTTCCTTTTGCTTATCCTCCTTACCTTCCTTTCGTCGGGCTCTACGAAAGCACCAAAAGGAATTATACCGAAAAGCACAACGCCGACGGACTTGATCCTTACTTTTGCTATCCTTGCCAAAACGCCGTGTGAAAATTCGTGGACAACAAGAAGGATTGCAAGCGAAATTATGCCTGCAACAAGCGGTATGGTGATCCCTGGAAGCACAGGCATTACACCAGGAAGCTGGCTCGATAGCGTTGAGTAGTTTGAGGTATAAACTGCTTTGCCTATTGCTAGCACGATCTCTATCCCGCTAAAGAGCAGCAGCGATATGGTGAGAAGGGCAAAGCCGCCGACAAGGCTGCTTAGCAAAAGCAGTATGTAGACAAGCGAAAAGGTAGGCTGGGAAGCTGCTGGCTGCTCGCTTGCAAGCCTTGAGCTTATCACTGGCATGTACTGGAACATAAGAGAGAGGTTTGGAAACATGAAAAGGATTATGAAAACAAGTACCACGATGCCAGATGCAACTGCCTTCTTATTTTCCACAAGCCCTATGCTGAAAAGGCCTGTGCCCATTGCCAGGCCCATGTCTGCAAAGAAATTCCATGCTTCACGGCCCTTGCTTGAAAGCTTGCTTATCAGCTTTATCCCTCTTTTCCCACCTACGAGATAAAGGCCATAAGCGCCTTCTAGCCTGTTTGAGCGCCTTATCAACTCCCCGCTCAGCATCAGCACAATTACCCCAACAAGCCCTCTTGCCAATATGCTTCCTGGAGTTATGACTAGATAGAAGATGGCAAGAAAATCTGCCATGATAGCAAGCCAAGCAATAGCTTTGGCTAAAACCTTGGACTCCTGAGCCACAAGCAACCCTCTTTTTAATTTTACTTTCAAGTTAATAAGGATAAGCCTAAGTGGGAGTATGGAGTGCGAGATCTGCGGGGCAGAGGTTGAAACCCTCTACGAAATAGAGATAGAGGGCACGACAATGCTAGTGTGCAGCGTATGCGCAAGAGGCAAGCATCTCACCGGCAAAGTAGTAAAGTCGAAGGAGGAGGCAAATACGGAAAACAAAGCAAAGCCCGGCGCAAGGCCAAAGGAAAAGGAGGAGCTAGAAATAATAGACAACTACGGAGAGGTCATAAGGAAGGCGAGGGAGAAGCTAGGCTTGCCGCTAAAGGTACTGGCGGAAAAGATAAGCGAAAAAGAGAGCACGCTTGAAAGGGTAGAGAACCAAAAGACTCTGCCAAACGACAAGCTGGTGAGCAAGCTGGAGAAGGAGCTTGGAATAAAGCTCACAAGGCCTGTCGAGCAAGGCGCACGAGTTTCTGTCACGAAACCCAGCGAGCCTCTTTCGCTATGGGACGCTGCTGAAAAGAAGAAAAAGGGCTAGCGCATGGCTGTCGAGCTCGGCCCTCTTGTTGCGAGCGTGAAGGAGCACATAACGCTAGATTCGCTGAAGGGCAAGCTCATAGCAATCGACGCATACAATACCATATACCAGTTTCTCTCAATAATCAGGCAGCCAGACGGCATGCCGCTGAGGGATTCCCACGGCAATGTCACAAGCCACCTCTCCGGACTTTTTTACAGGACCATAGACTTTTTGCAGCACGGGCTTGTGCCCATATACGTGTTTGACGGCAAGCCGCCAATGCTCAAGATAAAGACCATAGAGGCGAGGATGAACAAGCGTGAAAGCGAGCTTGAAGCTTGGAACGAGGCGCTTGAAAAAGGCCTGCTTGAAGAAGCTAGGCAGCACGCTATGGCAAGCACAACGATAAACAAGGAGATAGTAGAAAGTGCAAAAGAACTACTGGACTACATGGGGATTGCATGGCTCCAGGCGCCGAGCGAAGGAGAAGCTCAAGCTGCACACCTTGCAAAATCTGGTGCGGTTTACGCTGCAGCAAGCCAAGACTATGACCTTTTCCTTTTCGGCTCGCCTATAGTGGTAAGAAACCTGGCAATAACCGGCAGGAGGAAGCTGCCTAAGAAAAACATCTATGTCAGCATAAAGCCTGAGCGCATAGTGCTTGATAGGCTCCTCTCTAGTTTGGGGATAACGCAAAGGCAGCTTGTGTGGCTTGGCATGCTAGTTGGCACAGATTTCAACGAAGGCATAAGCCGCATAGGACCGAAAACTGCACTGAAGATAGTGAAAAAGTGCAGGAGCTTGGAAGAGGTAGAGGCTGAGCTTGCTAAGAACAACTATCAAAGTTTTGAAGTCGATGCGAAAGAGGTAGAGCGCATATTCCTGGATCCGGAAGTGGAGGAAATAAATGCAAGCGAAATTGCAAGAAAAGCCAGCTCCTTGATGCCTGACAAGGAAAAGCTCATAGACTTCATGTGCGGCAAGCATGATTTCGACAAGGAGCGGGTTGAAAAGTTTGCAGACATGCTTGTGAAGCTTAAAAGTGGGGCGAACCAAAGAAGCATATTTGAATGGTCCTAGCTTCTTTCGTCTTTGATTTAGATAGGTTTTTATAGGATGAATGCAAGAATATTACGAAGGCCATGAACAAGCTTGTGGCGATGCTTACACTGCTACTGTTAGGCGTTGCTTTTGCAGAAAGTGGCCCTTTGAGTACACTGCCTTCGGTGCCCATTGCTGCATATTTGCCTGTTTCGCTGGTTGCCTTTACCATTTCTTTGGATGTAGTTGCAATAGGCTATATAATTAGCAAGCTTTTCCCAAGCGCAGGCATAAGCGGATGGATTAACGCGGAGTATTGGGAGCTTGCGAAGACCGCGATGCTCATTGCGGGCATATATGCAATATTAGTTTTCATAAGCAGCGTTGCAGTAATAGTAAGTGGCGGAACGCCCTCAACGAGCAATGTGCTGGCGAACTTTAACTCCATAATAACTTCCTCTAACGAGTACTTTGCTCAGACTGAGAACGCAATAGGCTTCAGCATGGACACCATGTATTATATTTCCCAAACAGCAGGAGCCCTAAAGTCGATAACCCTTTCGGTGCAGCCTTTCTTAAATGTTCCGCCCGTACCTGAGTCGCCGGTATATTTCAAATGGGGTTATTCCGAATCCATTTATGCAAACCAACTTCTCGAGCAAGGTATAACTACAGGCACGTATGAGTCTATGATAAACGATGCATTCGTACTCCTTTATATTCCAATGGCCTTTCTTACCTACATACTCCACATAGGAATATACTATGCAATAGTGCTCGGCCTATGGATTCTGCTGCCAATAGGCATTCTTTTCAGAGCTTTTCCATTCATAAGAGGAATAGGAGGAACGCTTATAGGAATAGGCATGGGAATAGGCATAATATTCCCTGCAACGATTGTCATGTTTAACATCCCATTAAGCAACGCCATGCAGTTTCTAATGCCACAAAGTATTGGCGTGCAAGCGTCAAACTTTCTCAACCTTGGAGGGTTTGGTCTTTTTCTTACAGGCCTTACGAATTTATGGTATATAATTGGCTCGATTTACTATTTCCTCAATCTATTCTGGTCATATGGCGCATACTTGATATTGCTGCTGCTTACATACATATTAGATCTTGCCATAGTCTACGCGCTTGCAGACAATATAGCTAGAACCTTCGGCGGCTCGTTCAGGCTAGGCTTGACGGGCAAGATGAGGCTGGTATAGTGGTTAGTTTGCTGCTCGCTAGCGTATGCGGCGTCTTCGCCAATGGTATGAGCGTAGGCTATGGCGGGGCTTGGGAGAAGCAGTGGCTTGCTGTAAGCCTATTTGTAGTGCTTGCTGTGCTTTCGATATCTGGCCTACTTTACGCGATAAGCGGAGTTATGCCGACAAAAAGAAGGGAAAAGCTAAAGGGTATAATACATTATGAGATGTTTGAGGCGTTTGTATCTATCATATTAATCTTCTCAGTCCTCTTGCTTTCAGGCTTGGCGTGCTATGCTGGCTCTGTTCTTTTCCAATCATCAAGCTACCAAGGCCTATTTTACAACGATGAGATCTACATCGGCGACCTTCTTTTCAACAGAGGAACCGCATTGGTAAGCCAGCTTTATACCTCTGCCATAGAGTACGGAATAGCTTCACAGGCGCTGAGTTACGTCATAGGCAACGCCCTTACTTATATCCACAACGCTCTTGTAACAGCCCACCCGAACTTTGTCATATTTACTGGGCCGAGCATAGACATATTTTCAATTCTCAACACATATGCTTCACAGTTTCTTGGTACATACGGTACATACGCTTCGATTGTACTGATAGTATGGGGAGTCCTTTTCATTATTTTTCTCAGCCTTCCGCTCATACAGGCAAGCGCCCTCACCGTTGTTTTGCCAGTGGCAATAATAACGAGGCTGTTTGCATACTCTGGACCGAAGCTAAGAGAAGTATCAAATACTTTCATAGCCTTTGCAATTGGCCTTTTCTTTGTGTTCCCTCTGACTATAGCGCTTGACAGCCAAATAACCACCTGTCTCATCACGCCTACAGCAAGCAACTGTGGCTGGCTTTATTCTCAGTATATTCAGCCTGTACCTGAGCAGATCCCTGTATCTTCACTCTTTACGTCAAGCACAGCGCCTATAAGCGGTTTCCAAGTCTCACTAAACGTGTTTAGCGCGATTGCTACAAGCGGAGCAGCGCCCGGGCTTTCAATGGTTACGCTTCTTTTCAACGCACCGGTAGTTGCTTGGGACTATGCTACAAAAATAGCAGACTATGTCTTCATGGGAATAGTCCTTATAGGAATAGACTTTCTCATAACAATAGGATTCATAGCGGGCTTTGCAAAGGGGCTCAGCTCAATATCTGGGCTCTTTGAGGGTGGAGAGTTTTGGTGAAAATAGCAAACTTGTTGCCATTAGCAGCTTTTGCAGTATTAGCTAATGCATTCGCTTCAAGCACACAGGTGTATTTACCTTCTTACTCGCCGCCTACCAATTTGTCTCCAATAGCTTCGCCTTACTCAGCATTCACCAGCTGGCTGCCAGTAGTATTTATCGCAGTGTTGCTTGGAATTGTAATAACCTCTATATATTATATTCTGGGCTATCTTCTGAACAACCGTAATGTAAAGTCTAAAGCAATATCTGAGCTCATCCAAGCAGTTGAAACAGGGGTAATCGCAATCTTCATAATAATCATATTCTCGATAATAGGAAACACTATTCTTTCGCCAATCTCTGTTTTGCAGCCTTCTGTTACAAACACATTGTGCACGCAGCTACAAAGCAGCAAATTGGACTTTTTGAATCCCAATACAATAGTTACGAAGTCCCCTACAAATGCCATATGCAACGGCATAATAGCACCCATAGCAAGCGGGCATGCTGGCATTACCGAAAGCATCGACTACGGGCTTGCAGCTACATATGTAGTCTTTGCAAATGTAACAAACCAAATAGCAAACAACCTAAATGCATTTTATGTATATGATGGTATGATAAGCTTCCTTTCAAAATTCCAGTCAATAAATGGGTTCGGGATAAGCGCAGCAGAAAATTCGTATCAAGTCGCCTTCCTCTATACGCCCCTTGCAGGCTACACGTTTCTCAAAAAGATGAGCCTCGCTGTAGGCGTGGTGAGCGGTCTATCGTTTTACGCTCAAACAATTCAAATGATAATAATCCTGCTTATACTTCAAGTGTGGCCTTATCTGCTAGCCGCAGGCCTTATCTTCAGAGCCCTTTCTTATACAAGAAGGCTTGGCGGGCTTCTTATTGGCATAGTCCTTGCACTGGTCATAATACTACCTTTTATAGTGTTGTTTGAATACGCTTCGCTAACTTCTCCACAGGCATATCCTATAGGGGTAAACTCTATGCCTTATTTGCCCATCTATGAAGCGGCGCCAGACGGCAACACAATCGTTTATGGCGATTCTTCAGGTTTTGCATATTTGAATGGGCAGTGGGTATATGAAGTGCAATGCGGCAACCCTAGTACTGCCAATTATGCATACACTACGCTTTCGCCTAGTCCTCTGCAGGAATGCCCAAATTGCTACATAAAAGACAGCAGCCTCTGCCCTAATGGTGGATATGCTTATGAGACGGTTTGTGGGGATCCAAACACTGCTGAAAGAGCGGGTTTCTTAGGCTTGTCATACTATTGCACAAATAGCCCAAGTCCTGGAATTCAGGTAGTAAACAGCCCGGCTAACGTAATTCCTAGAGGCGCTGGAATAAGCCCGTTCATACTGCCTAATGCAACAGCTACGCTCAAGCATTATTCCTGCTGGTCATCAAACCTGCCTGCCTATGAATTGGAATTTAGTGCATTTTACCTTATCCCTGGCTATGGTCTTGCGACAGGCGCCGCTTCTGCGTTTGTTTCAAGTGCATTAGTAACTAGTCTACCGTTGACGCCGACAAGCATATTGGGCTGCTCGCCTCCGGAAGCGATAGATGCGGGGCTTGCACTTACCAACATATACGGCATAACCTCTATAACCGCATTCCTTATACCACTTTTCAACGTCCTAATAATCTATGGAGCTGCTATGGGCCTTTCAAAGATGATGGGCGGTGAAAGCGACATACTCGGGATTAGCAAGTTGATATGATGAACAAAATAGGCACAACGTTGCTTGTCTTCGCGTTCTTGGCTAGTTCTGCCACTCTTGCCAATGCACAACAAATCGCAGGCGAAACTGTTTGCAACGCCATGTTTAATGCAGACAACCTATCGGTATTGAGTGCGAGTTATGCCACTTTGTTGAATGTATCTCTTGTAATTGTGCTGATGGTACTTTCACTTCTTAGCATAATATATGCGATAGGCAGAGCTTTTGGGCTTGCAAGACTTGTTTCCTTTGTACAAAAGGAGTATTTAGAAAGCATATTCAACATAATACTCATAACAATAGTAATAGGTGGCCTTGGATTTGCAGATGCTTCTGCAAAATTCTTCGCATCAATCTCTGCCATCTATGCAACTAGCCCGCCAAGCATACCAAACACTGCAAACGGTTTGCTTTTGCAACTATGCACAAACTACTTTAACAATGGAGCGTACCAAGCCCTAAGGGATGTTGTTTATCTTCTTCCTGCTTTTGCTACTGGAAGTTTTCTAGATACCCTTACCTTTCAATTTAACACGCCACAAGGTGCTAACGTGACATTGCATAGAGTAATCCCCGCACCGGTTGGGGTTAGCATAGGCTTTTCTATTTCACCTTTTAAAGGCGTATATCCTTATTTGATAATCCTTAAAACCGAGGCCGATGTTGCAGTAGGGATCGCAATGATCTTAATAGGTGTTGGGATGCTACTTGCTTTTATTGCCGCCTTGTTTCCTCTTCTTTTCTATGCAGGAATATTTCTAAGGTCTTTTCCTTGGATGAGGGCGGCAGGCGGGTCGTTAATAGCACTTTTCATTTCCTTCTACATAGTTTTCCCTGGAATAGCCTACGGCGCGTCTATCTTACAAAATGCAATACCAAGTCCGCCACAGCTTCAAGGCTTTGGAACATTGGCTGCAATATTGACTGCAATTACTAATCCTTTAGAGGTTTTAATACTTCATCTAATGCCACAAATAGAGAACACAATAAACACATTTATCTATTCGGTTATTCAGATTTTTGCCATAGGCGTTGCTTTCTTAATTTCTTTCGATCTACTTGAAGCCCTTGGAGACTTGCTTGGGGCTCCTTCACTACAATCAAGCAAGCTATTCAGCAAGGTGATATGATGTTCCTGCTTGATGCCTGCACTGGCGCTGCTGTTATGACGAATGGATGGTTTCTGGTAGCTACGGCTGGCGCACTTGCTGTAATGGCGGTGCTTGCGTTAATCTACGCTATCGCGCCTCTGGCAGGACGAAATGAACTAAGGCCATGGGCTAGAATAAAAATATTTGATGTGCTTTTTTCTATTGTGCTTATCTTTATCTTCTTCTTTATTATAACAGAACTGAATTCCATAAACTATGTAAACCTGTTTGGCAGCTCACTTGTACCTACTGCCTGCATTAGTTCGCTAACCTCGGCTTCTACGTCTGGAACCCTGAGCTGCAGTCATGTTTTGCCAGCAGTAGCAATGTGCGACCTGAACCAGTTCAACGGCTATGCCGGCAAGTTTAACATACTCGCATACCTAATCCAATTCTTCCTCTCAACCTCATCCGGATTAAATATAGAAGGGGATATAGGAAATTGGGGCGCATACAGTGCAAAGATATCAATAAACATATCTTCTTTCCAAAATTTCCTGTTTTTGAGCATTTTGTTCTGGTTTTACATCCTAAGCAGAGTATTGCTTCTTCTTTTGTCGGTATCTACGCTTTTGCTTAGCCTAACTTTGACAATAGGCCTCCTTGCAAGAATATTTCCAGTCACGCGCACATTTGGAGGGGCGATGATTGCGTTTGGTATGGGGATAGGAATCATACTCCCACTGATGGTTTCGCTGACCTATGGTTACTTAGACATTGGGCTTCAAAATACATTTTCGAACATATCAACCCAGACTTTGATAAATACTATATATTCCTTCCTCCTTTACGCTTTAATTCCGATTGCTTCAACAATTGCTTTAACACAAGAAGCAATAAGCCTAATAATAAACTTAATAGTGTTTTCAGGGCTAGTTATTGTAGGTCTTGCATTCGTATCCATCTTTGACTTGGTGATAGTGGATGTATTCATTAGGGACTTTTCCCAAGCGGTTGGGGAGAGGCTTGACCTGCTAAGCATACTTATGAGCGTGGCGTAAATGAAAGCATTAACTATTGCTTTGTTTGTGCTTATTGGCTTGGTATTTGGGCAGGTTACTAGCTGCCCAGCTTCTGCGAGCGCATTGGCGCCATGGTACTGCAGCCAAATAAACCAAGCAGTGTATCAGACATGGGCTGAATGGGAGCCGATAGCAGTTGCAGCTGCACTTGTATCTTTCATGGTGGCAATGATAATATTTGTAATAGGTACAGCAGCCAACAATAACAGAATCAAAAGCTTTGGAATGGGCGAAATATACGAAGCCATAGCTACGATAATAATTGTTGCTGCATTTTCCTTCATAGCCGCTGAACTTTTTGGCGTTCTGCCATCGACAGTCGCTGGGCCGATAGACCCGTATAACGGAGCGCTTACCTACTTAGCGAAGAACATAAATGAGACAGCAACGCTTGTAAAGGCCCTTTTTGGCACATATGTGGTTGGAGCATACTATGCCAGCATATCCTTGGACTTTGCACTTGCCAGTGAATCTGTAACTATAGTGAAAAATGTTTATATGGTATATGCGGTTGCTATAAGCATATTCTTCCTGCTTCCAATAGATGCAATAATCAGTATAATTCTTGAAGGACTCCTGTTGCTGTATGTAGAGTTTTACCTAGTGCTGTTTGCAATGTACGCCAGCATTCCTGTTTTCTTCATACCGGGCATAGTACTAAGGGCAATATTGCCTACAAGAAATGTGGGGGGAATGCTTATGGCGATGGGCATAAGCTTCTACCTGATAATGCCAACACTGTTTGCGGTTGCATATTACTTCACTACTAGCGGCGCCTTAGCGTCGCTCTACTCGCAGACACAAGCTATCGAAGCGAACAGCCAAGGCACAGGCGTTATAACCAATGCAATAAGCCCAACAAGCCCGCTTGTGCTAGACCTAAAGGGCATAGAGACAGGAATGGGTGCATATTGGATGGCTGTTCTTTTCTTCCCCTCACTTATTATTGCCATAACCTATGAAAGCACAATGATTATAGGCGAATTTATAGGCGGGTTCTCAAAGAAAAGTGGCCTATTGAGGGCTGTTTAGATGCAAGAGAGCGTATTGGCAAAGCTAGGCAAGAATAGCATCTCGGCTACTGACATTGCAAACCAGTTTTGGTGCGAAAAGCAGGTCGAGCTCAATTACCTATACGGAAAGAAGTATACAGAACAAATGCAAAAGGGCAAACAGCTGCATGAAGAGTTGAAGGCAGAGACATATATTCCTCTCAACATAGAACCGGTTACATATGCAGACCTGCTTTACAAGATAGGCTATGAAAATTACATGGCCCTAAAGGTTCTAGGCGAAAAGAAAGTTTGCAGGGAGCTTACCATATATGGCTCATTAGGGGGATTCAAAGTAGTCGGCCAAATAGACGAGCTGAGGCTTGACGAAAACGGTGTTAGGATAATAGAGCTTAAGACCGTAGACTTTAGGCAGGGCTTTAGCACAAACCAGTCTAAGCTAAAGCCAAATATTGTTCAAGTCATGCTTTACAAGAAGCTACTTGACGATCTGAGGCTGAGAAGGTATACGCTCTACAATTTTTCAAAAGCTTACGGCTTGCAAACTAAAAAGCTCTCTGATTCGTTCTTAAGGGCTCTTCATGAACTTGGTATAAAGGAGGAGTATACAAACATAAGCGAGATATATAGGCTTATGTTCGACGAATTTTATGCCATGCCGAAGGTAAGCGACAAACTTGAAATAAGATACGTTGACAGGCTTACGGGCAAGCAGATAAGCAACATTATAATAAATTATGATGAGGAAAGGATTAACAGAGATCTTTCTTTTGCTTTGAAGTACTGGCAGGGTGAAAGAGAAGCCATGCCGGTAAGCAAGGAGGAAAGATGGAAATGCAGACTTTGCAAGTTTTACGGAAAGGAATGCAAGGTTTGGTGGCCTCCAGGGTGAGCATACGGAGCTGAGCAAAGAAAAGCTTAGGGAGGAATTTTGGAAGCAGCCTGAGAAATACTATAAAGTAAAGCTCTTTGAAGAGCTTGGCTTCGAGAGGAAAAAATGCGAGATATGCGGCAGATACTTCTGGACAGCAGACCCCAACAGGACCACTTGCGACGATTCCTCGCACACGCCATATTCATTCTTCAAGGAAAAGCCTAAGCCAATAGGCTATGTCGAATTCTGGAAGATGTTCAGCAAGTTCTTCGAAGATAATAAGCATGCAATAATAGACAGATACCCGGTAGTTAGCAGATGGAGGCAAGATCTATATTTCACCATTGCCGGCATACAAGACTTCCAAAGGATAGAAAACGGTGTTATGAGCTTCGAATATCCTGCAAACCCTCTCCTTGTTCCCCAGATGTGCATGAGGTTCAACGATGTGGAGAATGTAGGAGTTACAGGCAGGCACTTCACCGCTTTCATGATGGCAAACCAGACATCTTTCAACTGGCCCGAAGAAGGATATTGGAAAGACGAAACTATAAGGCTCAACTTTGAATTTCTTAACAAGGTTTTGGGCATAAGGAAAGAGGATATTATTTACCACGAAGACGTATGGGCCATGCCAGACTTTTCAGAGTTCGGCCCCAGCCTAGAAACGTTCTCCAAAGGCCTAGAGATTGTAAACAGCGTATTTACAGAGTTTGGCTTGATAAACAACGAGATAAAAGAGCTCAAAGGCAAGGTTGTCGATGCTGGCTGGGGATTTGAAAGGGCCTTGTGGTTTTATTCGGGATTTGATAATGCTTACGAGGCGGCGTTTGGTAGCATTATAAGAAAGATAGAGGAGGAAAGCGGGATAAGCATAGATACAAATCTTTATAGGAAGTTTGCTGCTTATTCTGGCTCCCTCGACTTCGAAGAAAAAGGAAGATCCAGTCTCGAGAAAGTGCTAAAAGAGCTTGGCATAAATTGGGAAGAATATGAAAACCAAATAAGAGTTGCACAAGCTATATACGCGACTGTAGACCATGCAAGGACCTTGCTTTTTGCGATAACCGATGGAGCACTGCCCTCAAACATAGGTGGCGGATACAATTTAAGAGTAATTCTGAGACGCGCCTTCGACTTTATTGAAGGCTATGGAATAAAACCTTCGCTTACCGAAATAGCTGAGCTCATAGCACAAGACCTCAAGGGCCTTTATCCTGAACTGCTTGGTAGCATAGACACCTTTGACAAGGTAATAGGCATAGAAAGGGAAAGGTACCGCAAGAGCGTAGAAAATGCAAGGCATATTGCAGAGGTCACAATTGCAAAGGGCAATGTAAACGCTCAAACGCTCAAGACGCTCTATGAAAGCTACGGCATAACGCCGGAATTGCTGCACAAAATCGCAAAGGAAAAGAAGATTGAGCTGCACATTGAGGAAAATGCTTACAAGCAGCTTCTAACAGGCGACATGGTAAGAAAGGAAAAAGAGAAGGAATTGCCTTTCAGCGTAGAAGGCTTGCAGCCCACAAAGCCTCTTTACTATTCTTTCACTACAAAGGCCAAGGCAAAGGTAGTTCTCACACATGATAAGTTTGTAGTCCTTGATCAAACGCCGTTCTACCCTGAAGGCGGCGGACAAGAACCTGACTTGGGTACAATAAACGGAGTAAAAGTAGAGGATGTGCAGAAAGTGAGCGGGGTAATAATTCACAAGCTTGAAAATAACCCATTCAAAGTGGGTGATGAAGTATATGCTGAAGTAGATGAAAGAAGAAGAAACAGGCTAATTGCCCACCACACAGCCACGCACCTGATAAGCGCTGCTGCAAGAAAGCTTCTTGGCAATCATGCATGGCAAGAAGGCGCTAAAAAAGGGCCTGAAAAGGCGCATATAGACATAGCACACTATGAAAAACTCAGCGAAGAACAGCTTCTGGCAATAGAGAACCAGGTAAACGAATGGCTCATGCATGGCATAAAGGTCAACGCCCAAGAAATGGACAGAAAAGAGGCCGAGGGCAAGTATGGCTTCGGCATATACCAAGGCCACGGCGTGCCTGCAAAGACACTAAGAATCGTTACGATAACTGATCTTAACAACAACCTAATAGACGCTGAAGCATGCGGGGGGCTCCACGCAGTAGGCAGAGAGTATTTGCTGCTAATGGTCAAAATAATAGGAAGCGAAAGAATCCATGACGGCGTAGACAGAATAGAATTTGTAGCGGGAGAGGCTGCTTTGAAGTATTTGCAGAGGGAGCATGCGATAATTGAAAAGCTGGCTACGCAGCTGAACGTAGAGCCGGAGAAAATAGAGGAAAGGCTTAAAGCATATTCTGAGTCTGCAGAAAAAAAGAGCAAGGAGCTTGAAAAGGGCTACGATGCTCTTGCAGAATCTCTAGCCAAAGCCTATGAAGGGAAAGAAGAGATAGAGCTCGTGATAGACCTCCCAGGCAATATGCTCGCGAAGATAGGGGACAAAATTGCGAAGGCCAACAAGAAAGGAATAGTAGTAATAAGAAACAAGGCTGGAGACCTTATTTGCATAGCTGGCGAGCAGTCAGGCAAAAGCGCAATAGATTATGTGAAGCAGAAATTCAAGCAGTTCAAAGGAGGGGGAAGTGTGAAATTTGCCAGCGGAAGAGTTGAAAAAGTATAGGCAAGCAGGCGAAATGATGAATTTGGTATATGCAGCGTTTGTTTACCCTATTCTATACATACTTCCTGCATACGTGGCAAATGGCGCACCTGTAATATTTGGCGGAGGAAAGCCATTAGATATGGGAAAAAAGTTCAGAGGTAAAAGGATATTTGGCGACCACAAGACAGTAAGAGGGCTTGTTGCAGGCTTAGTGAGCGGCATAGCAATAGGCAGCATTGAATCCCTTTTCATTCCATACATGCTCCTAGTCGGTGTGCTTCTCAGCATCGGAGCCCATGCTGGCGATCTGCTTGGAAGCTTCGTTAAGAGGCAAGTAGGCATAAAAGAAGGCGGCAGATTGCCGGTGCTCGACCAATACTTGTTTTTTGTTTTCGCAATTTTGTTTGCTTGGCCACTAGGTCATCTTCCAAGTGGGTGGGGAATCCTGTTCCTCGTAGTCCTTACTGGCCTGCTTCACATCTCTACAAATTTCGGCGCATACAAGCTGAGGCTGAAAAAGGTTCCTTGGTAGTTAGACAATAAGCTGGTCCAGTGTTTCAAGGCTTATCAGCTTGACGTAGCTGTAGTCTATGGCAAGCTTTAGCACGCTAGCGGACTTGGTATACGAAAGGTAAAGCTTCTTTGTAAACTCCCTCTTTATGTCCTCGTTAAGGAACACTATGAAAGTAGGAAGCCTGCTGCTTACTGAGAACTTGCGCATGCCACTTTGGCTCGAGTATATAATTACAGCCGCCTGCCTGCTGCTCTTTGTTATCAACATGTCAGCTATCGGTTCGGTATTCAGGTCAGTGAACAGCATTGCGTGCGACACGCAATAGTCTCTGAGCTGCCTGAAAATTACAAGGTATTCAGCGTCGTGCTTTGAAGCGTCAATCCAAGAAGTAAGCAAGTAATATCCGTTCGCTTCAGTAACCAATCCTTGCTTTATCAATTGCTGAAGAAGGTTTTGGGCATTTTGTGTAGTTATTGAGATGGGTGCATTTCCTATGCGAATGTAATTGCTTATCCCATTTTTGAACTCGTCAAGGGTTATTGGCATAAAGGACCAGTGGTAGTAGTAGTTTAGCTTTTCAAAAACAGAAACTAGGTCCTGTGGCGTGGTCTTAGCAACCTCCTTCTTCTCTGGCAGAAAAGTAGGCACATCTATATAGTACTCATCCCTGTTAGGCGGTTTAAGCACAAGATTAAGGAGCAGTATAGCGAGCAGCACGATTCCCAGTTCAATGTAAAATGCAGGTATGTGCATTATCTCTTTCGAGTATGTGACAGAATAGGTAAGAGTCGTTCCAAATATGCCAAGCTTAAAAGTCTGCTTGCCGTAGCTTACTAGGGTACCTTTTGGCAAAGAATAAAGCAGCTTGCCTCCTTGTATGCTCACATTTTCAGCATAGGCGCCATCTAAAGAGAGTATGCCAGAAGCAGTAACCGGGTAGGTGCCTGAGTAAACGTTAAATACGAAAGTCCCGTTCTTGAAATTCAAAGACACGGGCGTAAGCACAAGTTGCGGGATTTTGAAAACAGCTATAGAGTAGTTTTCATCAAACTGGTTTCTAAGCAGGGCAACATATGTGCCGCTAGGAAGCGTGAAGATGTGCCTGAGCTCAAACGCTACTGTTCCGGAAAAAGAATGAAACATAGGGATTGATTCTACATAGCTAAGGTTTTGATTCAAAAGGTCTATATGGAGCTGCACTGGTGTTGGCGAGGTGACATTTACAAATATAGTAGTGTTTGCCGCGTCGTAAACAACGCTTGGCAGGCTAAACTTTGCTATGCCGGAGTAGTTCGCTTTGAAGACTGCTATTTTTGTAAGGTAAGATGTGGAGTTGCTTATGGTGAGCCTTGCAATGTTTGTAGAGCTGTTTGCCTCGTTGCTATCACCGAAAGGTATGCTTGTTTGGTTTGTAAAAATGCCAAGCTTTCCTGTCGCGTTTGTTACATTTTCCTCAACATATGCCAGCTTAGGTATCCAGAAAGCGGCGTTTATGGAGTAAGCAAGAGCATGGGCGAAAGAAGTCAGATTGGACCAGGCAAAAGTGGGATAGTTCGAGAAAGCTATGAAGGTGCCGTTGCCTGCTTTTGTGTATGCTATGTCATTCCAAAGGCTGCCGTGGCTAAGTGCGAAAGTGGGCTTACTAAACAATGATGAATTTGGCTTAGACATGTTCGAAGGAAGGGGAAAGGAAGTTATGTTATAGCTTGCGAGCTGGGAAAGCATGCTTGGCGGCGTTATGTAGATTATGCCACCGCTACTAACCGACTTGTTAAATGCTTGGCCTATGTATATTATAGTGTCGCCCTTGTTTAAAAGCTCAAATATTCCTGATGAGTTTTGCAAAAGCGGCAAAGGCATAAGGCCTGATGGTACTATCACGATTGAACCTGGCTCGATAGCTGACAGGTTTTGCAATGAAACATAATTGAAGCTGCTTCTGTTGAGTATGAGACCTAGGTTTGAAAGGTAGCTTTCCAAAGCAGAAACAAGATCCTGCTCATTAAACGTGTTGATCGAGTACTGAGTTACGTTTAGAATGTAAATCGGCCTTATAGGATTTGAAGAATAAGAAGCTATGGAAAGCAGTGCGGAAGAAAAGTTGTAGGCAGAATACGAGAGCAACGTATAAAGGGCCAACCTGCTTGCATTGTTGTAAGATGCAAAAAACGCTTTATTTACATACAAACTAGAGGAAAGAGGGCCTATGTGACTTACTGAAATATGGGCAAGGCCTGAATAAGCCATGCTTCTTACTTCCAAAACAAGAGCTAAAAGAATCACTAGCAGGATAACGGCAATTACTACAAATTTCAGGCCTTTCGTTTAATCAACCTTTGCCAAGTTCAATGCAAGCATGCATGATCTCGCTCTCTATTGCTGGCTTGACTGCTGGTTTTTGCTTATCAGCTTGTCTATAAGCTTGGAGAAGGCGATTGAGAGCTTGTTTTCTTGCTGGCCTATCTTTTTGACTATCTTGTAGACCTTTATGTAGCGGTACTTTTTGTTTATTGAGACTATGTATTTCATAGCTATCCCTTAAGCTCGAGGTAACCAAGGCCAACCATCTTGTCAAGTATTTGCTCCACTCTAGGCTCAGGGACCTTATAAGTCTTTGCAAACTCCTCTATGTCTATTGTACTGTCATGCACCTCGAGCCAGTCCTCTATCATCGCCATCAGGGCCTCATCAGAGTAGGTCTGCAAGGCCTTAAGCTGCTCCTGGAGCTTTTTGTTTTCCTCGCTCAGTTGCGAAGCTTGAAGGGTTAGGTTTCTGTTGGCATTGCTAAGCTCGGTTGCAAGCTTCCTAAGCTCTGAGAACTCTGCAAGCAAAGAGTCGTATTTGTTGAAAAGCGTGCTATAATTATCATTAAGCCCGCTGAGCAGGTCCGAGATTACCGAATCTATGTATTGGAAGAACTTCTGCGTGTTGATTTTGAAATCGTCATCGATCATTGCCAAAATGCCGGACAGGTTTTTCAGCACAGTTGCCCTTCTCATCCTGTCGCTCGTATTAGGCACTATTGAATAGGTAAGCCCAATCTCGTTGCTCCTCAGCTTCACGATGTAAAAAAGGAAAGGCTCCTTGCGCACATTCCTGCTTTCTACGTGAACTATATCAAGCTCGTCCTGAGCCTGAGTAAAGGTATAAAATGGTACTTGCGAAAGTTTTCCTTTTATTGCTTCAAAACTGCTGGTAAGGCTGCCTGGAAACTGTATCTCTTCTATCTTTGGCTCTATCAATTCCTCTTCTGCCACCTTCGCACCTTTAAATGTATCGCTCATTTATTTTATAATTCTATCTGAGTTTCGGCAATAAGCAGGAAGAAACATTTTAAATTTTATACTACCTAGTAACCAATATGCAGAAAAAGCAAGCTAAGCCGGCGCGACCAAGGATCGTCTCCCCCGTAAGGTTTTACACATTCGTAGCAATAGTAGTGATAATAGTCGCTATTGTCGTAGCCATTGTTCTGCAAAAAAGCTCAGTAATCAGCATTACAAACCCGATTCTGCTGACACTGCATAAAAACCAGACCTTGCTCTTGAGGCTACAAAACACAACAGATGCTATATACTTGGCAAACTCCAATACAACAGGTGCCTTGATTTACTTTGGGCCGATGCCATTTGGACTGGCTAATTTCGGAGAGCTACGGCTAGGCGAAAATGCATCGGTAAATCTAAGCTCTTCATTTGGCAGTGTTGCAGACTTAAACATAAAATTGGTGGCAAGCAATGCAACATCTGCCAAGCTGTATTTCACACCTATAGCTGCTTACCTCGGCATTAAGCCAGCAAAAATTGCCATGCTTGGCCCTACTCCAATACAGATCGAGCAAGGCCTCAAATTGATAGTAACAACTTCTTCGACCACCACCTCCACTACCACCTCAACAATAAACTATACTTCGCAGCTCCTAAACAATGCAATCAACTATGCCAACACGAAAACAAGCGTAGGCCAACTTTTACTGGCATATAAGCAGCTCTATATCAAGGACAAGGTATGCAATGCGACAGTTTATAACGAGACATTTTATCACTATTACAACAAAATGCCTTCTGGCCCCCAGAGTTTTGCCAACATGACTAAGATAGTGCCTATCAGCATAAACGAAACGGCTTCCCAACTCTATGGCAATTTGGTATATGTCAACTTCACACCTGTTCTGCGCAATGGTACAATGCATACTCCAATGTTCTCAATGCTTCTAAACCTCACTCCAAACGCACAAGCGCCAATCATAGAGACAAGATTTGAAGGCATTCTATTCGGAGACAATTATACTATATTGAATGCCACGTACCAGTTCCAGAGCAGGATAACGAACTATTGCGGGGCGTATATAGAACCTCCTTGAACAAGACAGGCTTAAGTAATATTAATGTTTTATTGTAAACATAAGGCAGGTACATGCTGAGTGGCAAAAACCTTTTCATAGCAATTATTTTCGTGGCGATTTTGCTAGTACTTGTTCTTTATCTTGTGCCGCTACCTTGGCCTGCAAGGGCCATTTTAGCAATAATTATACTGGGCATAGATCTCGTTGGATTCGCTACAAAATATTATGACTATTTCCTGATTCCGTTGTTGCAGATGAAAAACAGAACAGTAGTGCTGAGCGAAGAGCCCGCGTTCAGAATAGCCCCGGATGACAACACTATTCTCAAAAACGTCCCGGGAGGCGTTTATGCAAGCGCCTTTATAAACATACCAATCTACAAATCGGCAACTGAGATGGACGATGGGATGAGGCTAGATATAGCTACTACCTTTTCAAAAATACTTTCGCTCAGCAAGGAACCTATGAAATTCTCCACGATACTTTATGTTGTGAACAAGGATGAGTATATACAAGAAATAAGAAACAAGCTTGATGAAGCAGAAGCAAAGTATGCGCAGTTGAATGCTCAATCGGCTCCTGGTGTTGCAAATCCGGAATTGGAAAGGGCAAAGGGCGAAGCGACAATGTGGAGAAACTTGTTTGACAACATAAGCAGGGTAAAATCAAGCGCTCTAGCTAACATAATTATGGTAACGGCTTTTGGCGGGAATGAGGAAGAAGCAATAGCAATAGCTTCGCAGAAGGCTGAGGAAATTGCGGCAGGGGTAAGCGCGCTCCTCGGAGTAAATGCCTATATTATGTCCTCTAAGGAATTCCTTAAATTTATAGAACCGGAGGAGCTCATGCCCATAGGAACCATAAGCGAGGAACTTAAGGAGAAAATCGCAAGCGTAGGGGTATGACATGGACGCAAATACACTCACTTACATAGCAACGAGCTCAATAGTTGCACTGCTCGTAGGTTTTGGAGCTGGGCTTTACGGTCCGGCTGCGATATTCATAGTCATATTGAGCATACTCGCCATTCTTCTAGTATTCATAATTAACTATGCAGACTTCCTGCTCTTTCCGCTTTTCACCCACATACTCCGAATAAAAATAATACCTACCAAAGACTATTACATACCTCCTACCAATGATTGCGTCATAAAGTATGTCAATGGACTTTATTATGCTGTGGGCTACCTAACAGCCAACATCTACAACTATGTCTTCAACATAGAAAAGATTGAAGAAGGCATGGAGGAAGCATTGGCTGAAGCCCCAAACACATGGGAAAGGATAGTCCAAAACATAAAATTCCCGTTCAAATACAACTTTATAACCTATGCTGAGGATATTCAGAAATACAGAGACGAGCTTGAGGCTAAAAGAGGCATGCTTGAATTCCAGCTTTCGAAAGAAATGGAGTCGCAAAACCCAAGCCAGCTGACAATAGAAGACCTGCAAAGAAGGATAAACATAATACAGGCTAGAATAGACAGGCTTTCATCCGGCGAGAGACCCATAAACGCGGTAATGTATATAGAAACAGAAGCAGTGGGAGTAAGCGAAAAAGACGCTAGAGACCAGCTTACTTCACAGCTTGACCACCTTACCACACTCTTTGGCGGCTTTGACGTAAGCATAACAAGGATTGTTGGCAGAGAACTCTATCTTTTATTCAAGTATGGCTACTTCCTGCCTGATATAATGACCCTCAACCAGGTATTCAGCATACAGAAGTAGGCATAAATAATTTATGAGAGATGTTTAACTATGAGCCTTGTGCGCATTCAGAACGTAATGAGCAACGAATTAGGAAAGAGGGCTACGATAACAAGGCCTCCGGAACCGCCACATGATTATCTCCTCAATGATCCTGCAAACTCGATCTTCGTTGGAATAACAAAGATGTTTGAAGTACCTTTCACTTGGACTTTCGCGACACTTACAAACCCTCATATAGCGGTAGTTGGAATAACCGGAGCTGGCAAAAGCTTCTTTGTTAAGACTTTTCTTACGAGGGCAAGCTTCGTTTGGAATACTAACGCGATAATAATAGACTGGGCTGGAGAATACAAGGCTTGGGTTAAGCAAAGTGGTGGCACGATAGTGGCGCTTGGCAAAGGAGACTACCTCAACATAATGGACCTTTCAGGCATGAAGCCGCTAGACAGGACCAAGCAGATAATGACCTCTTTTGAAATACTTACAGACATAGGCCTATACCCTGAGCAGAAGAGGCTTACAGAAGAGGCAATAGAGCAGGCTTATGTAAATTTTGGCTTCAACCTTGCAGAGACGCCGCCGCCTGAGAAAGAGGCTCCTACGCTGAAAGATGTCATAGCGCTTCTAGAGGAAAAGTTGCAAGAAGGAACCTATGAGTACCCTGCAGAGCTTGAAAACGCAGTATACAGGCTTAGGCAGTTTTCAAGAGAAGGCGAGGATTACTTTGCAAGAAAAAGCACAATAGACCTTGGCAAGCTTGCAAGTTCAGGTCTAGTAGATATAGACCTTTCAGGCCTGCCAGATGAGAGGTTTAGAGCCCTTGCCGCACTCTTCATGCTTCAAACCTTGAAGGAAAAGATGAGGATGGAAGGTTGGTCTGCAAGCAAAGGTCTGAAGGCTTTTGTTGTGCTTGATGAGGCTTGGAAGGTTGCAAGCGACGACAGGAGTGATGCAATTACAATAGTGAGGGAAGGCAGAAAATACCAGTTCGGTCTTATCGTTGCTTCGCAAAATCCTACAGACATAAACGAGGCCATATTCTCCAATGTAGGCACTACAGTAGTGCTTAGAATAAAGTTTGAAAGATTCCTTGACTATCTTCAGGGCTCTCTTAACTTCTCAGACTTCCTGCGCAGGGAGATAAGCAAGTTCGGAGTAGGCCAGGCAGCAATAGACATGTCTTTCCAGACAAACATAGAATTCCCAGGCACGTTCCTTATAGAAAGGGTAATTGGAGAGATACCGCTGGATGTCTATACCATCAATGTTTCTGAAGTGCTAAGCCAAAGTGAGCTAAACGATGAAAACGTGCAGAAGGAATATTTCCTTGAGAAGATAGACCTTAATGCGAAGCTCATAGAAAACAATGTACCCTCAGAAACCATAAACGATATTTTCAAGGAACTTGATACTAGAGGAAGGCTTATAGACATAAGGGCCCTTGTCCAGATCATGCTTAGCAGGCAGGTAAGCAAAGAATCTATTGTAAACTTTATGAGGGCATTGGGCATAACCGACACAGTAATAACAAGGGCATTCTTGTACGTGACATAATATGGGAGTAACCTACACTATTTCAAGGCAGCGCCTCCAGCGCATGCTTACCCTTCTAGGCGTTAGCGAAAAATCTATCCAAGAATTGATTAACGAGCTGAACAAGGAGCACAGGCACATCAATGTTGTTTCGCTTGCAGGGCTCCTTGAAAAAATAGGCTTAAAGGAGACTCAGACGGCAAACGTCTTGAGGAGAATAGGCATAGACGATGTGACAATTACAAGCATAATGAATGCGCTAGACGAAGAAAAAATAAAGAGAGCATACGGCAGGTTGGTGGAGCTTGAGTTGGGTTAACATGAGAAATCAACCAAAAAGCGTTTGCATAATCTGCGGGCAGGAAAAGCCAGGAATAGAGGTAAAAGAAGACAACGTGATAAGGGCAATAAGATGGTTCAAGAGAAACGTGACAAAGAACGAGCAGGGCAACAAGCTTGTTGTATGCAAAGACTGCTATGTGAAATACAGCGCGCTAAGGTCAAAATACGAAAGCAGGCAGAAGCTTTACATTGCGCTTGGCATACTTTTTGTCATATTCTCAACTATAGTCTCGACAAACAAGCTAGTAGGGTTGGGCATAGGGATTTTCATATTTTTGCTTCTTTACCTGATATCCTTCCTTAGTTACATTCCTGCTTTGAACTTGCCTAAAACTTCGGAGGCAAAACCTAAAAAGGAAAAGTAATAAATTATTGCACACAGAATAACAATTAGTGCGACCGGTGTTTGTGTGAAAAGCCTCGAAGAGGTGGAGTCAGATATAATCTCGCTTATAAATGATAAGCAGGAAATGGCGTATGCTGAAATAAAGAAATACGCAGAAACCTATGGCATAGAAGATGGGCTTCTGGAGAGAAGCCTAAAAGAGCTCGAAAAAGCGAACGCTATAGCATCTAGAAACAGCGGCGGCGTACTGACATACTACATGCTCCAAGAGGAGCAACCAATCAAAAGGGTTTTCATAGTTGAAGACGACAGGAACATAAACAAGCTGATGGCCCTTTCCATAGGCAAGGAATTTGAGATTACTCAGATATATGACGGAAAGGAGGCGATGGAAAGGATAAAGTATGAGAAGCCAGACCTTGTGATACTCGACCTGATGCTTCCGGGCATGGATGGCTTAGAGATTTGCCAGAGGATAAAGTCGGATGAGAGCTTGAAGGATACTGTAGTGATAATAGTAAGCGCGATGGACGCAACCTCCAATAGGTTCAAGGGCATAAAGTATGGAGCGGACTACTACATAAAAAAGCCTTTTGACCCTGCTGAGCTCAGAAGCCTAGTTACAATATTCCTAAAAAAGAAAGGCAGGCGATTCGACCCACTAATAGACCTGCCCAACGAGGAAAGGATAACAAACGCTGTGGAGAACGCAATGAAGCAAGGCTCTTTGCAATCGACAATAGGCACTCTCAAGGTAGAAGGCCTTGCTGAATTTGCAAATGCGTTTGGCACAGAAGCGGGAATGACAATATTAAGGCTTGTTTCGCAGCTTCTTCAAGACAAGGTAAAGGAAATAGGCAATGTGTTTGTGGGCTTTCTCAACAGCAGTGATTTTGTAATAGCAGGCGATGAGGCAGGCGTTAGAAAGCTTGTTGAAGGGATAAAGGCTGAATTCTCTGCAGTGCTGCCTTTCGTATACCAAAGCGAAGGCTACAAGCCTATAGAGCTAGGTGTCGAAAACGCGTACAGCAGCCCTGTTCCTTCGCTTTCGCTATCGTTTACCGCAATAGGCAAGCAGGAAATAGCTGAAAGAAGGGCAGAGGTGCTCAAGAACAAGCCTGTAGACAGCATAGGCGCCTATACCTACGAGGAGCTTAGGCACATTCTAGGGAGTGAGGACATAGACGTTACGATAACTAGGGATCCTTCAGGCGTTAAGCTCTCTGTAAGCAAAAGAAACTCTAAGGAGAAGCCTGAAAAGGACAAAGACCTCAAAGCAATATAGTCACTTGCGCTTTTTCTTCTTCGCGGCTTTAGGTTTATGCTGCTTGCTGTGTTGTTGCTTCTTGCTGGCACTTCCTATCTCCAAGCTCGTTCTTTTTATTTTGCTGCGCTCCAAAAGGTCGAGCACATGAGAATCCTCTGTAGGCCTTTGGTCGTCAGCGCTTGTCTGTAATGCAACATTCTGAATGCCGCCCTCTTGTAGTATGTCCCTAGTTTGCTGGAGCTTCCTAAGGGCCTCTAGCTTCTTGCGAAGCTTTTCCTTGCTCTCTGCCATGAAATCGCAAAGTTTATTATATTGGAAAATTTAAAATACTAACTACAATTGCAAAAAGGACTTGCATGATCGCATTTTATGAAAAACCTTTCACAGAGGCAGAGAGCCTAGAAAGCCTCAACCATATAATCAGGGACTGGTTCAGCAAGAAGTACAAGCAGCTTACTCCGCCTCAGCGTTACTCTTTCAAGCTGATAAGAGAGGGCAGGAGCCTGCTCATAACAGCGCCGACAGGTAGTGGAAAAACCTTCTCTGCATTCATGGCCATACTCAGTGACCTTATGGACATGGCGGAAAAGGGCGAGCTGGAAGACAAAACTTATTGCATATACATCTCCCCGCTGAGGGCACTTGACAACGACATATTCCGCAATCTTACCGGGCCACTGAACGAGATCTACAATGAGCTTGAGAAAGGCGGAAAGAAGTTGAAGCGCATAACAATAGGAGTGAGAACAGGCGATACGGAGCAAAAGGAAAGGCAAAGGCAGCTTGCACGGCCGCCAAACATACTGGTGACAACTCCGGAGAGCATAGCAATCCTGCTTAACGGCGCGAGGTTCTCGGAGAACCTAAAGAGCGTTAAGTATGTAGTTATTGATGAAATCCACGAGCTTGCGAACAACAAGAGAGGAGTTCATCTCAGCATATCCTTAGAGAGGCTTGCAAATCTGGCGGGGCACGACTTCGTGAGAGTAGGCATGGGCGCAACTCTCTACCCGCTTGAAAATGCGGCAAGATTCCTTGTAGGCTACAAGCCTGATGGTAGCGAAAGAGACTGCTACATTATAGACGCAACGTGGGATAAGCCTATGAAATATCTTGTCATCTCGCCTGTAAAAGACTTGGTAAACGCAAAGGACGAGCAGATAGAAAGCGCAATTTACAAGGTCTTAGATTCTATAATCAAATCCAACACTACCACTCTCATTTTCACCAATACGAGGAGCGGAACCGAAAGGGTAGTATTCAATCTTGCAAAAAGATTCCACTACACTGAGGAGCAGCTGGCAGCGCATCACGGCTCCCTGTCAAGGGAGGTCAGGCTTGAAGTGGAGGAAATGCTAAAAATGGGCAAACTTAAGTGCGTAGTTTCCTCAACGAGCCTAGAGCTGGGCATAGATATAGGAAGCATAGACAACGTTGTGCAGCTCGGATCGCCGAAGAGCGTTACGAGGGCAATTCAGAGAATAGGGAGAAGCGGCCACAGGTTTTACGATGTTGCCAAAGGAGAGATTGTGGTTACAAACAGAGACGACCTTGTAGAATGCAGCGTAATGCTCAAGGCTGCGCAAGAACGCCACCTCGATTCCTTTTCAACTCCGAAGAACGCACTCGACGTGCTCGCGCAGCATGTAGTGGGCATGAGCTTAATAAGGAAATGGAAGGTGCAAGAAGCATATGACATGATAAGGCAGGCATATCCTTATCACACCCTGCCAATGAAGGACTTCGAGTCTTTGCTTGAATACTTATCTGGCAGCTACGTGGGCTTGGAAAGCAGGCGCGTATATGGAAAAATATGGTATGATGCAAATACGGGAGAATTCGGCAAGAGAGGCAGGTTTACAAAGCTCATCTACTACCTCAACATAGGCACCATACCAGACACTGTCGCGGTAGATGTTTATACCTTGGACAGAAAATGGATCGGCAGCATAGAAGAAGACTTTCTTGCAAGGCTGAAGCCTGGTGACATCTTTACCCTCGGCGGCAGGCTCTACCAGTTTGAATTTTCAAGGCAGCTGAACTGCTATGTAAGGCCTGCAAAAAGCAACACGCCAACAATACCTCCTTGGTTCTCTGAGCAGTTGCCTCTGACTTTCGAGCTGGCTTTGGAGATAGGAAGGTTCAGAAAAGAAATGGAAGAAGCCGTAAGAAAGGACCTGGAAGAAGCAAAGCGCAAGTCATTATTCAAAATGCTTAAGGCAAACAGCCTCAAGGTTGGAGAAAATGCAAGAAAAATACTTGACAACATGCCAATAGACGAAAACGCCAAGAACTCAATTTTCAACTACTTTGTGGAGCAGATACTGTTCTCAAACAAAGTGCCGAACGACAAACTTGTACTCGTAGAGATAACCAAGGAGCCGAAGAGCGGAAGAAGACTTGTAGTTTTCCACAGCCTTTACGGCAGAAGGGTAAACGACACACTTTCAAGGCTTTTCGGCATTGCAATATCAGACATATTAGAAACAGAGGTTGGTATAATAGTCAGCGACAATGGCTTTGTGCTAATGCTTGACCCTGGCATTAAGATAGACAAAGGACAAATAGACGAGGCGTTCAGCACAGTACTTAATGAAGATGTTATGGATGTGCTGAAGAGCAACGTAAGGCGTACAGAAATGATGAAAAGAAGGTTCAGGCACTGTGCGGTGAGGGGCTTTATGGTGCTGCGCAACTACAAGGGGAAGAAGATAAGCGTAAGAAAGCAGCAGGTCAACTCTGAAGCGCTGCTAAGCGCTGTGGAAGAGCTGAGCCCTGATTTCCCAATTCTCAAGGAAACTTATCGCGAGATTCTGGAAGACGTTATGGACTTGCCAAGGACAAAGGAGCTTCTTGACGCGTTTAGGAAAGGAAGCCTGAGATATGAAGTTTTCTCCACACCCTTGCCGTCGCCATTCGCGCACATAATGATAACCTTTGGAGAAGCAGACATCGTGATGATGAAAGACAGACGCAAGCACCTCAGAGAGCTGAGGAACTATGTCCTTGCAAAAATCAAGAAAGACCGCAAATAGATCGATGCAATCCCTACAGAATTAGAAAATGCTGAGACATCAGGGCAGGTTTACAAAATGCTTAGCAGAAGGCCCGCAATTTCAATCGTGGGATGAATGCGGATTAGACAAGCGCATAGACATATAAAGGGCGTTTCCACTAAAATAGATAAAAACCTCAATTTGCGCTGGTAAAAATCGACTTGTGTTCTTCGTTGACCATAATCGCACCCTGCCTTACTTAGCACTCAAATTTATATTTTGCCTGCGTATATGTAGAACGATTTTATGGAGCCTGAGGTTTACTTATTCGAAGAAGCTGCGAAGATGAACCTAGACAAGTTCATACTTGGAGGAAAAGGCTATGGCCTTGTGGAAATGCAGAGAATAGGCCTTCCAGTGCCTCCTGGAATTGTCATAACGACGCACATGTGCAACGAATTCTTTGCAAGAGGCAAGAAGATATGGCCAGAACTCAGGCAAGCAATCCTTGGCAAGCTTGAAGTGCTTGAAAACAAGACTGGAAAAAGGTTCAACGACGAGAAGAACCCTCTGCTTGTTTCCGTTAGGTCTGGCGCACCTTATTCAATGCCTGGCATGATGGATACTGTGCTCAACCTGGGAATAAACGACAAGATAGCAAAGGCCCTTGCAGAAAAAACCGGCGACGAGAGGTTTGCCTATGACACCTACCGCAGATTCATCCAACTTTTCGGCAAAATCGTGCTTGGAATAGACGGCAGCAAGTTCGACGCTCTGCTTGAAAACCTGAAGAAAAGCAGGGGCTTTGGCTCTGATGCAGAAGTAGATGCTGAAGGCTGGAAGCAGCTTGTGGAGCAATACAAGCAGCTAGTTAAGAAAGAAACAGGCTCTGAGCTAGAGCAAGACCCGGAGAAGCAGCTGATGCTTGCAGTTGGAGCCGTGTTCAATTCTTGGTGGAACAAGAGGGCGATTGAATACAGGAAGATATACAACATACCAGATACGCTCGGCACAGCAGTCAACATAGTAATGATGGTTTACGGCAACATGGATGACAAATCAGGCACAGGCGTCGCGTTTACTAGAGATCCTTCAACCGGCGAGAAGAAGCTTTATGCTGAGTTCTTGACAAAAGCACAGGGCGAAGATGTAGTGGCAGGCATAAGGACGCCTTTGCAAGTAGACGAGCTAAAGAAAAAATTCCCAGAAATTTACAAGCAGCTTCTAGACATAGCAGACAAGCTCGAGCACTACTTCAAAGACATGCAAGACATTGAGTTCACTGTCGAGAGTGGTAAGCTTTACATGCTCCAAACAAGGAACGGCAAGCGCACAGCGCAGGCCGCGCTCAAGATAGCAATCGACATGGTGAAGGAGAAGCTCATAAGCAAGGAAGAAGCGGTGCTGCGCATTGAGCCCGAGCAATTGCAAAGGCTTCTCTACAAACAGCTAGACCCCAAGGCAAAGGCAGAGCCCATAGCTAAAGGTTTGCCTGCAAGCCCTGGCGCAGCAGTAGGCAAGGTCGTGTTCACAGTCGAAGACGCAGTGGAGGCAAAGAAGAAAGGGGAGAAGGTGATAATGGTAAGGCCTGAAACAACACCTGAGGACATAGCTGGAATAGCGGCATCAGAGGGCGTGCTTACAAGCAGGGGCGGCATGACTAGCCACGCGGCAGTGGTGACAAGAGGAATGGGCAAGCCTTCTGTGGTGGGAGCTGAGGCTGTGAAAGTAGACGTTTCTGGCAACAAGTTTGAAGTCGGCGGCAAGGTTGTGAAGAAAGGCGACATCATCACCATAGATGGAACCACTGGATCGGTGTTCCTAGGAGAGATGCCGCTGGTAGAGCCAAAGCTTGGAGGAGATCTTGCAACCCTGCTCTCATGGGCAGATTCCATAAGGAAGCTCGGAGTAAGGGCGAACGCAGATACTCCTGAAATGGCAGCAAAGGCAAGGGAAAACGGCGCAGAAGGCATAGGCTTGGCAAGGACGGAGCGAATGTTCAACTCGCCTGACAGGCTTTCGATAGTGCAGGAGATGATACTTGCTGAGGACAGCGATGAAAGGGCTAGGATACTGCAAAGGCTTAAGCCTTTGCAAAAAGGCGATTTCAAGGAGATATTCAAGATAATGAAAGGCTTGCCGGTTACAATAAGGCTACTCGACCTTCCGTTGCATGAGTTCCTGCCGAAGCTTGACGAGCTACTGCCCAAGGTGACGGAGCTAAGGCTAAAAGGCGACACGAAGGAATTGCCGAAATACGAGCGCATACTCAACAGAGTTTTGGAGCTTAGGGAGCAGAACCCTATGATGGGCCAGCGTGGCGTAAGGCTTGCGCTAATGTACCCTGAGATATACAGAATGCAAGTAGAGGCTATAATCGAGGCAGCGGCAGAGGTGGCGAAAGAAGAGGGCGAGGCGCCTATAGTAGAGATTATGATATCGCAGGTTGCAAGCGCGGGAGAGCTCAAGAAGGCAAGGGAAATAGTTGAACAGACTGCGCAGGAAACGCTGAAGAGGCTCAATGCAAAGATAAAATACGAGGTTGGCACAATGATAGAAACCCCTAGGGCAGCGCTTACTGCAAAAGAGCTCGCAAACGTTGCCGACTTCTTCTCCTTTGGCACAAACGACTTAACCCAAGCCACTTTCGCATTCAGCAGAGATGATGTTGAAGCAAAATTCGTGCCTTTCTACATCGAGAACAAAGTACTAGATGCAAATCCTTTCGAGACAATCGACACTAGCGGCGTTGGAAGGCTTGTGCAGATGGCTTCTGAGGAGGGCAAGCAGGCAAATCCGAAGCTCAAAGTAGGAGTATGCGGAGAGCATGGTGGAGACCCCAACTCAATTATGTTCTTCAGCACTACGAAAGTAGACTACGTAAGCTGCTCTCCTTACCGCGTGCCAGTTGCCAGGCTGGTTGCTGCGCAGGCGGCGATAAAAGGAAAGAGCAAGGCAACAACGGCATGATTAAATGAAAGAAAAAGCCAGCGAGAAAAGAGAGGAGGGCGGGGATACAAAGGTAATGCACAGCAAAGGGAAGTTCTACGTCAAGACCCCTCATGGAATTGCAGTGCTGCTCTACAAGCCTGCAGGCAAGGGCAAAATAAACATGTACCACACTTTCGTTCCAGACGAGGACCGAGGAAAAGGAATTGCAGAGAAGCTCGCCTTTGCTGCTTTTGCATACGCAAAGGAGAAGGGGCTGAAGGTAATACCTGGCTGCTCCTATGTCAGCTATTTCGTGGAAAAGCACCAGGAGTACAACAGCATGATAGTATTCAGATAGCTGCAAGGGCCAAGTAGGCAATGAGCGAAGAGGCTGCTGCGCAGGCAAGGTTTGAAGTGTACTTGTTGCCTACTCCTTTCTCTTCAAAATAGCCAAGCAAAGAGTCGACAATATTGCCTAGAAATCCAGAAACAGCAACTACAACAACGCCAAATGCCCCTATTCCCACAATCGGCAAAGTCAAAGCAATTATCAAAGCCCCTACAAAGCTCGATACAGTGCCTAGCCAGGTAACACCGCCAGAAGTTCCTTTCTTGACCTTTTGCATTGTGAGCAGCATAAGCGGCGTGCCGTCAAGCACTCCTATCTCGCTTGCAAACTTGTCGGCAGTTATGCCGCTAATGCTTGCGGCATAGACCAGTATGAGAAGCTTTGCAGAAGCAAAGTGGTAAATGCCATTGGCAAAGAACAAAGCGGCAAGGACTACTGCTATTCCGCCATTGGCAAGCACGTTTTTCCAGCCTCTTGCACGCTCGTATTGGCCAAGCTGCTTTTTCTGCCAAACTCCCAGCTCAGTCACAAGCGCTGAAAGCATGAGAAAGAGCAGAAGCAAGAATAGGAAATAGGCGCCGGCATAAGAGCCAAGGAGCAGCACAGCTATTCCCATCAGCACAGCAGACACAAGGCCTTTCGAATCTAAGGTATAGACTCTCATAGCACCAATGCTACCATTTTTATGGAATGCCTGGAAAACGCAAGGTTTTTAAATCTAAATAATGCCATAATATCAGTCATACGAATCCTCTACTGTGGGGAGGTATGAAACTGGTCGCCTTGCCAGCGCGCGTCCCACGCGCGTGCTGGCCTATTTCTTCTTTCCTCTATAACCTTGCTGGCATATTCCTCAATGCTCTTTATTGTGCCGCTTGTCTTCAAGCTCCAAAGCGCTATTTCCTCTTGGCCTATGCTTCTTGTCAAAGCAGTCGCCTCTATAAGCTTGCCTTCATAGCCCCTGATGCACCTTATTACAAACAAATCTTTGTCGAAAAACTTTATTATGCTTAGGTCTGCAAGCGCGTAAGCCAAGCCCAGCCTGGGTCGCAGGGCTTCTAGCAATTGCTTTGCCTGAACAGGCTTTGAAGCGAGCACAAGCACATACCTATGCTTTTTCCTTACTAGCATCTAGCCACCTTAGCATGGACTTTGCCTCTGGCATGTCGGCGCCTAGCAGCATGGCCAAGCGGATTAGCTGCATTGGCGAGAACAGCTCAAGGTCTTTTTTTGCAAAGCTTGCTATTACTGGCAATGCCTTTGCACGCTTAGCCCTGGCAAAAGCGAAGCTTGCGTGCTTAAGCCTTAGCTCATTAGCTATGAACGCCCTCGCACTTATAGCAAACACCTTCCTATCCTCGCCCAAAGCCTTGAAGACCTGTTCGCCTATAGGCTTGCTGAATTCTGAAACGGCGCCTATGCACATCGGGCTTTTTATAAGCTTGGCTGCCTGGGAGTCACCCATGAGATCAAGAGCCACAAGCAGGTTTTTTGCCTGCTTTGTGCCTATGTTTACATCCTTGCCTATAATCAAGGCCTTTTTGAAGCCAAGAAGGTGTAAAAGATCTAGGCTTACGCCGTTTTCAACTATGTCCGCGTACACGCATGCACCTAATCGGCCTTGCCTTCTTCGCCAGCAGGTCCTTTTTCCAAAAACAGGCTTTTCTCTATGGTTTCTTTTATCTTCTCAGGAGAGTAAAGCAGCTTGATAAGCTTTGTGTGGCCCTTTATTCCCTTGCCAGATTCAAAGGTTGTTATAAGGCCCTGCATCTCCAAGTCTGCCAAGTATTTCCTGTACCACCTTGCCTTCTTGGGCTCCATATGAAGCTGCTCGGCTATCGCCACGTATTTGTTGTAGACCTCGCCGCTCATTAAGTACACATCAGTGCCGTCTGCCAGCTTCTTGAACCTTGCGCCGTGGCTTGTGAGCAAAGCAATTGCGTAAAGCAGAAGCCTCTGGTGCTCGGGCAGAGTTGCTACAGCTTCATAGGCGATCTCCTCTTCTGCATCTTTCTCAGCCTCTTCCACTTCTTTCACGGTAACCATTGGCAGCTTCCTCTCTTCAGCAATTTCTCCTGCTTTTGAAATTATTTCCAGGGCAAGCCTTGCGTCGCCGCTTTCCTTGGCAGCTATCGCAGCTGCGAGGTTTATGCTTTCCTCATCGATCTTCCCTGGTTTGAAGCCTTTCGCAGCTCTATCCTTCAAAATGGCCGCGAGCTCGTTGGCGTTGTAAGGAGGAAACACGATCTCGTTCTCGTAAAGCGAAGACAGGCTCCTTGGGTCAAGCTCTTCCTTGAAATTGAGCTTGTTTGATATGCCCACGATTACCACGCCGCCCTGCTTTAGGTCGCTGTTGGCCCTGGCAAGCGTGTAAACAAGGTCGTCTAAGTCCTTTACCATGTCTATCTCGTCAAGCACTACTATCAGTATTTTGCCGTCTTCCTCTATCCAGCTTATTAGCTTCTCGTAAATCTCAGCAACGCCGTAGCCGCGCTTGGCATAAAAGGGCAGGTGGTCGCTGACAATCTTGCTCAGGACCCTGAACCTTGAATTGTATATCCTGCAGTTTACATAGCTAACCTTCGCCCTTATCTGCGGCAGCTTGTTTATCTCATCGATGACGTGCTTTATGCATGAGGTCTTGCCCGTGCCAGTCTTTCCATATATGAACAAATTCCTCCCGCGCTCGCCTTTCAGCGAGGGCGCTATTGTGCGTTCTATAGCCTCTATCTGGGCGCCTCTAAAAAGAAGGTTTTCCGGAACGTAATGAGGGGAAAGCACGCTTCTGTCTGCAAAAATCTCTGACTCTTTTAGCAACTCCTCGAAAGGCTCGGCCACAGCACTCCCCCAGTAACTAATGCAACATATCCTTTAATTTGCTTGCTATTCTTATAAACTCTTCCCTTATTTCGCTGTCTTCTTCTACAGGCACTTTGCCCGAATCGCTAAACTTGTTGAATTTTTCATTGTAAGGAATTGTACCAAGGAGCTCTGTGTTGAGCGCTTCTGCAACTTCCTTGCCACCACCAAGGTTATCTGCTGTCGACATGTTCTCTATTACTCCAAGCACTGCAACATTTAACCTCTTGATCATGAGCCCCGAGCGTATGGTGTTCAAAGCTGCTATGTGCTGAGGAGTTGTGACAAGTATGAAGCCATCCATGTCTAGAAGCTGCATTATGCTTAGCGGCGAATCGCTAGTGCCAGGAGGCAGGTCTATCACAAGGTAGTCGAGCTCCCCCCATGCAGTGTTCTGCATAAAGTCCTCAACCAGCTTTGCTATAAGGGGCCCGCGCCAAATTATCGGCTTTTTGGAATCGTCCATGAAAAGCGACGAGGAGATGACCTTTACGCCATCTTTCTCAACCGGCTTTAATGGATACGCGCCCTCCGCCCTCTGGTTTATCCCAAGAAACAAAGCAACATTGGGCGTGTCGATGTCGGCATCGAGCAGGCCTACTTTGTAGCCGAGCTCCTTAAGCGCATAGGCCAGGTTTATTGCTATAGTTGTTTTGCCAGTTCCCCCTTTTGCACTGTAAATTCCTATTTTGTGCTTCACCTTTTCCAAGTTGGCCTTTACCAACTGCTTTTTCGAAAGCACCGCTGCTATGAAGTTCTGATTACCAGCTTGTTCTTGCATAATTTAGAATAAGCAGGCAAAGTATAAATGCATATTCCATGAAACCGCATTAGTTTTTAGTTGCTCCTTATTTCAAAATCAATTACCACTTCGTCTTCGCTGGGCGAGTAAGGCCTGACTACCCTGCTAAACAAGAACTTGACTTTCTTTCCTCTCTCTTCGAAAAACTCCTTTATCTTTTGCTCGTTTTCCTCTACCGCTTGCTTTGCTTTTCCAAAGCAGTAGTAATGCACAACGCATCTGTCTTTTGCGGCAACAAGCACAGAACCTAGGAAGGAATAGGCACTCTTAGGCAAAGGCATCACTATGCGGTCAGCCCAGCCTTTGTATTTTTCCACTGCTTTTGCCACGTCTCCCTTTACTGCAACAACATTTGTAACCTTGTTCAGCTTTATGTTTTCGACCATGCTTTTGTAGGCATTTGCGTTAAGCTCGATGGCGACGACATTGCAGGCTTTGCACGCTTTTGCAATCTCTATGGCAAAAGGCCCAACGCCCGCAAACATCACCATCACATTCTCTGCCTTTTTGGCCTTTGCGACAAGCTCAGCAATTCTCTTGCGCTCATATGCTAGCCTTGAGGAAAAGAATACTTTCCTTATGTCAAACACGAACATCGCTCCATTTTCTCTATATGCCGCAACAAAATTCCTTTTGCCTAAGATGTGGACAAACTCTCTCGTGCGGTATTTGCCGCTTACTGCACTTTTTTTCATTACCACTGTCTTTACATTCGGATTTGCCTGCAAAATCGCCTTTGCAAGCTTTTTTGCATGTTTGGTTTCGTTTATGACGGCTATGTTACCAAGCAGGTCATAGGCCTTTGGCAAATCCTCCTTAATGAGCTTTCTTATGGATTCGCCCCTTTTCATTGTCTGCTTTTGAAATTTTACATTGCACAGTTCGCCACCTAGCTTTTTTATTTCGTTTAGCTCTTTTCTGCCTGGCCTTGCTATCAGTGGAATGTAGACAAGGTCATTATTGCTGAATATCTTGTGTTCTAGATCTAGCAGGCCTGCTGCCCTTAAGTATTTCCTTAATTCCTCAGCCCTTATCTTTTCTATTTTTACTCCTTGCATACAAACAAGCAATACACAAAAAGAGTTAATATTGGTTTTGAAAAGAAACGGGCATGACGGGATTTGAACCCGCAACCAGCGGCTCCGCAAGCCGCCGTGCTATCCAAGTTACACCACATGCCCGCTTATCTTTATATACTTTGCTTCTTATATATTTACACCTGTTTTGATTTTAGTAATTGGTGAATTGATGAATGATAGCCCTGGAAAGATTTGCACCTCATGCGGAAAGCTGACAAAAGACTATGTTGAGTTCAAATGCCCAAAGTGCAATGAAGGCGTAATAATAAGATGCAGGGAATGCAGGGAAAATTTCAGAAGCTACAAATGTAGCGTATGCGGATTTGAGGGACCTTGATGGGCAACGTAGCCGTGCTTTTTAGAGTATACCCCGAAGAGGGGAAAGCAGAAGAGGTAAAAAAGGAGATAATAGACGCAATGAAGCCACAGAGCATAGCCTTGGAGGATGTTGCATTCGGAATAAAGGTGATAAAGGTTCTTTTCATACACGACGATTCCAAGGGCAGCTCAGAGTTTGAGGAAGGGCTTAAGAACCTAAAGGGAGTCAACGAAGTAGAAGTTTTAGAAGAAACCCTTATTTCATAATTTCATCAATAATTTCATAAAGACTTTTCTATTCTCTTTGCTTCCTTTAACCTGGATTCTATCTTCTTCCAGTGTGAGCCATGCCAATAAACCCTGCCGCATTCTGGGCATTTGTAGAAAACGCGATAGCGCCTTGCTACTTTTTCCGGAAGCTTGATCTTAGATTTATCTACTCTGATAAGCCTTGCGTTGCAATAAGGGCATATGCCAGATGGTTTTGTAGAAAGCCTAAGACCCAAATTCTTTGCAACAAATGCTAGCTGTTCCTCTATGCCGTTTCCCTTGACAAGCAGAGCTCGGAAATGCTGGCGCCTCGCCCTGTTCGCCAAAGCTTCATCTTGCGTCAGCAGCACGGCATGCCTTGTCCTCACGTATTTTATCAAAGAATCATCGCTGTTTGTTATTGCGTCTTCTATTTTATGCCCTCCAAGCCTAATCCACCGTGCAAGCTTTGCAAGCATCTTATCGGCAACGAGCCTCATAAAAAGCCAGACCTATTTCCAAGCACATATCCAGACAGTGCCCTTAACCCTGCTCGGCAAACGCTTTGCGTTGAAACCAACCTTTGCAAGAGTCTGCTCTATTATTTCTACAGGGCCAAATGAATTGTAGGCAAGAATCTGCATGCGATATACTTTGCTGAAATCAACACAGCATTCAAGTGCGAAGAATTCGCAGCCATCGCAGTTTATCTTGAGCACAGCGTTATCTTCAACCTTGTTTAGCACAGTATCCAAACCCAAGACCTCTATTTCATCGCCATTGCCCAATTCCAAAGGTGCGTATGCTTCCTCTTTTATGTCCTTAACCTTAAGCTTGTAGCTTGAGCCAGGCTTGCCTATCGCGGCGTTGAACAGCTTTATTTTTTCTTTTCTTGGGCTTCTGCTTACGTTGGCTTTGAGTGCTTCAAAATTGCTTTTGTAGGGCTCGAAGGCCCAAACCTCTTTTATGTTAGGCTGCATTGCAAAATAAAGAGCGGTATCGCCGACATAAGCACCTACGTCTATGGCAATGGTGTTGGGCTTTAGACCGCTGACAAGCCAGAGATAATCCTCATAGACGAAAGTACTGGTAAATATCTCGAGCGCGTCTCTTTCTACTTTCCTAAATGGGAAATGACTGGAAAGGGCCACATTAAAAACATTACAGGCAGAATTTAAAAAGAGAATAGATATGCGCCGACCGGGATTTGAACCCGGGTTTCGAGCTGTTTCCTCGTTTGGGAAGCTCGCATCCTACCAGGCTAGATTATCGGCGCTATAGGAAATAACACATGAAAAGTTTATGATACTTGAAGCAAAAGGAAAAGCTACCTTATGTAGTTTGGATGCTCTCCGACCTTTGGAGCGCCTTCCTTGCCCGCTGCTTCTTCTAGCTCTTTGATGAGCTTTTCTGTCTCGTGCTGTATTGCTACAAGCTCGTTCAGGTTTATTTTGAGGTCAAACATCTTGACTAGAAGCTGGAGCACGCTTCTGGCCGCATTAGCGTCCACTTCAAGCAGACCCGTTTCACCCATTATGCACGCCGACGGCATCTTTGCGCGATCCGCAAAGGCCATGACAAGACCCGCTGCGCCTATTATTGACAGATTGGGCGTTGCACCTATCATCACGCCAAGCTTTGAAAGTCTTTCTTTGAGGGATTTGTTGTTGGTAACGCCAAACACCCTAGGATTTTGTATTATCCTCGCCTCTGCACTGTAGCCGCCTATGGTATAGACCTCCTTGCCGCCCAAAGACTTGAAGAATTTTACTATCATGTCGTTGACTTCGTATTGGCCTTCGGAGGTCGCGGGCTGGTAGTCTCCTATGAGTAGGACAAGGTCGTTTCCTTTCTTGTTCGGGTTTTTATAATAGAAGAATCTGTTGCTTACAAGCCTGTGCCCTCCATCTGGAGTCACTATTACCAAATAAGGAAAATGCTGCGAATAAAGCTGCGCGAATTCCTTCGCGTTAAGCTGCTGAATCAGATACTGGACTACTAGGCTGCCAACGTTGCCTATCCCTGGCAAGCCCACTAGCAAAATTGGGTTGTGAAGCTTTACTTTTTTTGCTACTATGTGAGTCTTCATGCTCATACCTTCGTAAGTACGTAGTTAAGCTGGTGCTTGTAGCTGCTTAGCAAGTTCTCGCCTGATTTTATTATGCTCTCTGCCTTTGGATAAGTCTCTGCCTTTGTCTTTAGCAAGTAATGTGGTGCACCTTCATAAATTATATTTATCCCCAATTTTTCAAGCTGGCCCAAGACCTGCTTTAGGGTATAGATATTGGCCTGGCCGTTTCTTGCACTAAGCTCAAGCTTATAAGAGACCTCGTATACCTTAGGTTTTATGTTCTTCTCTGCTATCTCATAAAGCACATTTGCAAGGCTGCTTCCCAACAGCTTCTCTATTCTCTGGTCCTTGTTGTATGCAGCATTTATCAACTCGGTATAGGTGGCAAAGGCTGTAGCAAGCTTTTGTATCACTGCCTTATCGTCTGCTGTGCCCGCCTTCTTCAAAGCCTGCCTGAACAACTGCTCCGACCTTTTCTCAAGCCCATACTCTGCAAGCTTGTCCTTCTTTTCCTTTGTGCTTACCTTTTTCAGCGAAACGTCTACGGCCCTTTTTTCTGGGTCTACGAATATGACCTTCGCCACATCGCTCTGGCCTTCCTTTATGAATTCGTGTATGTTCTTAATCCAGCCTGTTGCAACCTCCGCTATAGGCAAATACGCGTCTATGTTGTACTCTGTGAGCGTGCAATACGCGCCAAAGGGCATTACCTTGTTTATCTTTATCAGTACTACTTCCCCTTCCTCAGGCAAAGGCTTTGGCACTATCAAGCAAACCACTTCTTAAATTTATGATCAGACAAAAATAACAAAGCAACAATAAATCATTTCTTGATTTCTATCTTTTTCTTTGTTCTCTTAGGAAATACCCTTATCACAGACTTCTTGCAGACTGTGCACTCGAGCAGCACCCTTTGCTTCTTGCCCTGCTTCTTTACTATGAGCCTAGGCTCTACACTTCCTACATACCCGCTTGCTGTCCTTTCATGCTTCCTGTTCCTGAACGAGTTTGGCCTTATTTTGCCTGTTGGCACAGGCCTAACGTTATGAAGCGTGTGCTTCTTGCAATATGGGCAGTATGCCATTATCTGCTTTTCAATCTTCATTATCACACCTTTTCTCCTATGCTATTCATGAGCACAAACTCAGCATCTTCCTCGCTTATTTCAACAACCTCTCCTGTCTTGAAAGGCCCAAGCTCCTTGCCGCTTGGCGTTACAATCTTAGGCAGGTCTGTTTTTATTTTTATCTTTACAGTGTGCGAGGAGTTATTGCTAATTAATTTAGCTACTTCATTATATAAACTTTCCTCTTCCTCAGGTATAGGCTTCGGGAGAGGCTTACCATAGGCAAGATAGATGAGCAGCTTCTGTTTTCTTTTCTCCTTTATCATGCTGAGCAGCTTTCTTGCATTCTCCGCTTCTGTTGCATTGCCGGCTGCCGCCAAGTCGTTTATATACTTTTCTGCTATCGCATAGAAATCAGCAGGCATCGGGAGGAGCTCTCCTGTATTGCGCTCGGACTTGAGCTTGTTGAACAAATCAGTTATGCTAATGTACTCTGCCATGCAGCTTCCCCCTCTAATGACTTAATCAAAAAACTAATTTAAGTCTTTGCCAAACTTTTTAGCAGCGGCCCGCTCTCATGTGTCTCTGAAGAGCCGGGGTTTCCAGCTCACGTTGTTAACGACGATAAAAAGATTTATAATTTGTCAGGATCCTATTTAACACATGCAGCAAACGCTGAAGGATCATGTTATAGTGTGCGGCTACGGCCTTGTAGGCGAGAAGGTTGTTGAACTTTTGCAGCAGTACAAAATCCCTTATGTTGTGGTAGAGATAGACAAAGCAAAGGCAGACGTGCTCAAGGAGAAGGGCATACCCGTAGTATGCGGCGACGCCACGTCATCAAAGGTATTGAAAGAGGCAGGCATAGAAAAGGCGAAGGCCATAGCAATAGCAACCGATGACGATGCAAAGAACTTCTTTACCGTAATAACTGCGAAAAGCCTTAACAGCAAAATAATAATTGCAACAAGGGCCAACAGCGAGCTCATAGTCAACAAGCTCAAAGAAGCCGGTGCAAACTTTATAGCTACGCCCAACAAGTCTGCTAGCGAAGAGCTTTTTAGGGAGCTCACAAGGGGCGTTTGATGGCTTTCGAAGCAAAGGTAGAAGCTACGGACGTAATGCTTGTAGCAATAGTGATAGTTGCCATTGTGATCATTGTGTCTTTTGCAATCTTGTGGGTTTTTACAAGAGACATCTACCTAGACCTTTATTTTTTGCTTGATTCCTTCTTCGAGGCACCGAACACAGCTGCATCGTCAAGCTTGGCGGAGCTCGCATTTTCAAGCGGCACCTACAAACTCGCCACAATCTTCATAGTTGTGGTCGTAGACAGCTTAAGCAGGATACTTGTGACGAGCTTCATAATAGCGGCAGTAATAGACATATTGAACTATGCAAACATAGAAGAAGTGCTTAACGAGTTTAGGGCAAAATTCTTCAGCGGGCACATCATCATCTGTGACTACAACGAGCTTGCTGAAGAGCTTGTGCAAAAGCTTCGCAGCAAAGGTGCAAAATACTTGCTCGTGGTAAACTCAACAGAAAAAGCGGCTAAGCTCAGTGCGAAGCACATACCTAACCTTTCGCTGGACTTTACAGAAGAAAAAACACTGAGGCTTGCGGGCATACAAAGTGCAAGGGCGATAGTTTTCGTTTCAGAAAGCGATGTGGACAATACGCTTGGCGCACTAGTGGCTAGAAGGCTTAACCCGAATATCAAGATACTGCTCAGGCTCAAAGACGAACATTCGAGGAAAAAGGCATATGTTGCTGGTGCGGACATGGCAATCATCCCAGAGCATCTTGCAGGCCTAGAGATGGGCGAGTTTATAATAAGAGGCGTTAAGGCGGGAGCATGAAACTTGTGGAGTATGTTTCAATAATGCTCATACTTTCGCTCTTTGCTCTATCTTCGTTGCTAGTATTCTTCGCATTGCACAATCCAGCCTATGCGCTTATTTTTGGATTTGTGAACATACTTGGTGCAACATTCCCGCCTGCAAGCACGTTGGTTGATGCACACAACCCCTTTGTGCTTTTGTCAATATTATTCGGCATAATAGGCAACATCGCACTTACTATTTTTTTGGCCTCTTTGCTCTATGGATTCCTCAGCAACATAAGCCTGGAGGAGTTTTGGGCCAAGCAGCAAATAAATGGCCTTAAGGGCCATGTGATCATCTCTCCAATAAACGGCCTTAGCTTAGAATTTGCAAACCTGCTGAAAAAGAATGGGATAAAATACGTTTTCGTAGACACTAACAGGGCAAAGGTGAGAGAGGCAATAAGGTCCGGCCATCTGGCTCTCTGGGGAGATGTTGCACAGCAAAACGTGCTGAAGCTCGTAAACCTGAATTCAGCGCTCGCCCTTCTTCCTCTCTATGACTATGACATAAAAAACGTTTTTGTTACCACAGCTGCAAAAAGCGCGAACCCGCAATGCAGGATAATTTCCAGGATAGGCCGCATAGAGGACATACCGAAGCTTGAAAACGCTGGCGCAAGAAGGATTATCTTGCCAGAAGCCGCGGTAGGCAAGGAAATCGCTGACTTCATAATCTCAAAATACTGAAACCCTATTCATAGTTTGAATTTCCTTGATGAATTTGCCATATAGCGTTGCCCGAAAGCATAATAAACTTTATAATACCTATTACAACCATGGCAGACCAGGCGCAAGGTTCTGTAACTACCTCAATAGACGACTTGGTAAAGTATATTGACGAGCATGGAGAAACTGACTCTTTCACGCTGGCCAAGGACCTTGGCGTTAGCGAGCCTGTAATAGAAACTTGGGCAAACGTGCTGGAGAAGGCCAACATGGTAAAGATAAGCTACAAAGTAGGAAAGATGTATATAGCAAAGGCCATAGCAAGCAAGGAAGAGGAGGAAAGCATAAGAAAGACCTCCGAACTGAAAAGGGCTACGCTTGAAAGCGAAGTTGTTGCGCAGACGCAAATGCTTAACGAGATAGGCACACGCATTGATGCATTCAGAAAGTACATGCTCGATGTAGAGAATATTTACAAGGAAAAGGCTGGCGACATAAAGGAGGTCATGGACAAAATAACAGCTTATGAAAACGAACTAAGCGGAGTAAGGGCAAAGATCGCAGAAAACCAGGCATATATAGAAAGCGTTAAAAACAGCCTAGAAGCAAGCCTTTCGGCGCTTGGCGAGAAGGCCAACGTGCTCAGCACAATGGCAAACAACCCTGTTTACATAGATGCCGAAAAGCTTCTGCAGGACCTTGTCGCCAAAGCCAATTATGAAAAGAAGGCAAGTGAGGAGCTAGCTAAGGAGATAGACGCTAGGCTGGAAAGCTTCAGAAAGCTTATGCTTGAAACGAGCGAGGCGGCTAGGAAAGAAGCAAAGCAGCTTGACATACTAATAAGCCAGCTTGAGGACCAGATAGCAAGCTACAAGCAAGCAATGGCAAATTATTCAAAAGATGCAGAGAAGCTGAAGCACCAGATCGCCGCGGATTCGCAGAGGCTTGTAGATGAGTTTAGCAAAGCGACGCAGCGTGCGAGCGCATTGCAGAAAGCTGCGCAGCAAGATGCCGACAAGCTCGAGAGCATGCTTAACGAGATAAAGCAGCGTTTTCCTGAAATAGCACAGCTGAGTGATTCCATTGCAAGCATAAACCGCGACTTGGAAAAGGCAAGCAAGGAGAAGGATGAACTGGCAAAGGAGCTGCAAGAGCTCAGCCAGCAGCTCCAGGCTTTGAAGGCTTTGAGCGAGGCAGAGATCGGCAAGAAGGCGGAAGGCGTACAAAAGGCAGAACAAAGCGCTGGAAGAGCTTCGCAAAGGCTCAAGAAACTGGGCAAGAGCGTTGATGAAATAGACGAGAAAATAAAGAAGCTTGGCAAAGGAAAGTAGGTTTTGAAATGGAAGAGCAATCGAAGGTTTATGCATCTTATGACCTTGATGCACATGGGCTGCCAGTGAAGGTGAGCATAGCTGATAAAGGCGACTTCGTACCAATCTATGAGGTAACAGTGCCAGGCCTCGGCGAAGCCACAAAAATACTCATACTCTCGCTCAGGCAAGAACTTCTTTCAATGGTGCCGATAGACCCCACGCGAATAGAAGACAAGGAATACATGGACGAGCTCACGAACAAATACATACAAGCCGCTTCTATACTGATAGACAGGTATTTGCCTGGCACAGGCCCTGACCAGAAAAAGATACTTATTGCCTATATTCTAAACATGATGCTTGGCCTTGGGGATCTTGAGTTGCCACTTGCCGATGACAACCTTGAAGAGGTTGTGGTCAACAATTCTAAAGAGCCCATTTGGGTATTCCACAAGAAATACGGCTGGTGCAAAACAAATGTCAGGCTTGAAACTGAGGAAACAATCTACGACTTGGCAGAGCAAATAGGAAGGCGCGTTGGAAGGCAGATAACAAACCTCACGCCACTTATGGATGCTGAGCTTCCAGATGGCTCTAGAGTCAACGCTACCCTTTACCCGGTTTCCAACAAGGGCAATACCATAACCATAAGAAAATTCGGAAAGAACCCTTGGACGATGCCGGCAATGATAGCAAACAACACGCTCTCGCCAGAGATTGCAGCGCTTGTGTGGCTAAGCATACAAAACGAGATAAGCATGCTAATTTCTGGAGGCACTGCCAGCGGAAAAACAAGCTTTCTTAACGCAATGAGCATATTCATACCTGCAAACAGGAGAATTGTGTCTGTTGAGGAAACAAGAGAGCTTTCCCTGCCTTCTTTCTTGCAGTGGGTTCCGATGCTTACAAGACAGCCTAACCCTGAAGGCAAGGGAGAAGTTACGCTATACAACCTAATGATAAACGCCCTTAGGCAAAGGCCTGATTTCCTGCTAGTAGGGGAAATAAGAACAAAGCAAGACGCTGAGACGCTGTTTGAAGCAATTCACACAGGCCACGCGGTATATGGCACTGTGCACGCCGATAACGCGCAAGACACCATAGTAAGAATGTCAAACCCGCCTATAGACATACCGAAGATAATGCTTAACGCATTTGGAGGCGTAATAACCCTCTTCAGGCACAGAAGGCTTGGGATAAGGCGCGTACTTGAGTTTGGAGAGATGCTTAACAGCGGCGATGTAAGCGTGGTATACAGATGGGATATGCGAAATGACATATTCACCAAGCTCTCTGAGATGTCAAGGCTAAGGGATATTCTCTCGCTCTATGGCGGCTATACCGAAGAAGAGCTGGAGAAGGAGATAGAAGAAAAAAGCAAGGTACTAATGTGGATGGTCCAGAACAAAATCGTTGACGTAGATACATGCGGATATGTAATCTCAACCTATTACAACAACAAGGAAAAGATACTGAAGCTTGTAGAAGGGAAGGTGCCATTCACGCAAGACGTATTCCAGAAGCTTAGGCAGGGTGAACTATGACCGACTATCAAGAGGCGGTTAATCTGATAAAGATGGCAGAAAGCAAGTCTAGCGTTAACGAGCAGGAGTTCAGCATAGACCCTCAAGAATTGCAGGCAAGCGTAGAAATCAGGCGCCTAGCATATGGCGAAGTTATAAGGCAGCTTGGATTTGAAAAAGAGGAAAAAGGGCCGGAAGCCCCAGCAGCAGAGAAAGCAAAGCCCGAAGAAATGGCGCAGGCCAGGCCCAAGATTGCTGCAAAACCTTTTGCTGCGCAAAAGCCTCAGTCTCAGCCGAAGCAAGCGGCAGAGGCGGAAGCGGCAAAGCCTCAAATTCAGCCACAGCCCCAAGCTCAAGCGGCAGCGCAAGCAGGCAAGCCGCTGAAACCAAGAAAACAGCTCTTTGCACAGGAGTTGAAGTCTGCTACTGCTAGCTTGGAAAAGATCGCCAAGGTAAGCAAGGAAATAGAGGAAGCAGTAAGCAAGCAAAAGGAGGAAAAGAAGCTCAAGGGGCTTGTGCTTCCTACGCTCTCGTTAAGCGACCAGATAAGCGACTTGGAGAAGATAAAAGAGGGGCTTGAAGAGCGTGTGTTCAACGAGCAGCAGCTTGAGATAATAAAGCTAGAGGCGAACGGCCTGGCAAGGCTCATAGCAGAAGGCAAGCAGCCAAATGCGCCGACAGACCTTGCAGAGACGAGGAACAGCTTGCTCAAGGAAGTAATAGATATGGTTGGTGGCTATGCTGTTTAAGAAAAAAGCTGCTCCGCTAGGTGAGAAGCCCATAGGCTTTACAAAACCTAAGCGCTTTCTATTTTTCAAGATAAGATCGAAGCCTATTTACCAAGCAGAGCAGGCCAGGCCTGCAAAGCCTCTTTTCAGCTTCAAGCCCAAGCTAAAAGCACAGGCACAACCCCAAGCACAGCCCAGAGCAGCAGCACAAGCTGCTGGACAAGCATCAAAACAAAAGCTTTCAACACTTCAGAACTACATAGCCAAAACGTTGCTAAAGCACAAAGACTTGGAAGTGGCACTTAGAGAAGTCGGCATAAAAGAAACTGCCTATGACTTTGTAAAAAAGATGCTTGTAAACGCGATAATAATCAGCATAGTCATAACTATAGCAGTTGCAGCTATGCTTCTAAAGTTCGGGCTTGGAATAACAGGCATTATACTTAGCCTAGTGCTCGGCTACGCAATGTTTGAAGCTTTCTTCAACCGCTTCCTTGAGTTCCCAATGCAGAAAAGCAAAGCCCTGGCAAAGAGTGTTGAAAGGGATATTCTCTTTGCCGCCAGGGATTTGGTAGTGAGCCTGCGTTCAGGCATGCCTCTTTTCAACGCAATAACCGCTGTGAGCACAGGCTACGGCGATGCAAGCAAGGAGTTTGCAAAGATTGTCGAGCTTGTGCAGCTCGGCATGCCGATTGAGCAAGCAATAGACAGGGTAAGCGCGGAGAGCCAGTCAAAGACTTTCAAGCGAATAATGCTGCAGGCAAGCGTGAGCATAAAGGCAGGTGCAGACATTGTAGGGGCTTTGCAAGGAGTAGTTGACGACGTCACCCAGGAGCGTGTCATAGAGCTTAGAAGATACGGCCAAAGGCTCAACGCCCTTGCAATGTTCTACATGCTTTTCGGAGTCATATTCCCAAGCATGGGCATTGCAGTAGCAGCTATACTCACAACCTTCATAAACATCTTCTCAGTAACGCCCACCGTGCTGCTCTTCGCGCTTGTAGGCATATTCTTCCTGCAGATCATATTCCTCAACATAATGAAGAGCTCAAGGCCAGTGTTCACGATGTGATAGAATGGTGCAATTCGAGCGTTTGGTTTCAAGGCATATCGCAGAGCTAGTCGCGCACGAGCTCAAGCTCGCAGGCGTTAAGACCCCGCTTGAAACCTTCCTAAGGCAGGTCATACTCAGCAGCCTGGCCTTGTTTGTAATAGTTCCTTTCACTCTATTCCTAGTTTTCAAGGTAAACATCTTCCTCTCAGCACTTGCTGGATTTATAGCGGCAGCAATACCATCAATTGTCGTATACGCACTACTTGAGGTAAGGATAGAACAGAGGAAAACATTCGTTGAGCAGATACTGCCGGACTTCCTGCAGATAACAGCTGCGAACATAAGAAGCGGAATTTCAATAGACAAGGCAATAGTTGTTGCAGCAAGGCCCGAATTCAAGTACTTCAGCGATGATGTAAGGGAAATAGAGAAGGAGCTATACGGAGGCATGACGCTCCAGGCCGCTTTGGAAGACCTTGCAAAAAGATACCGCTCTCTGCAGCTCCAGCACACCATAAGAATGATAATAGAAGGAGTGCTATACGGAGGCGGCATGACTGACTTGCTCAACCAAATAGCAAGGGATATCCGTTCGCAGCAGACGATCCAGAAGGAAATATCTGGCCAATTGTTCCTTTACACAATCTTCATAGCCTTCGCTGCGCTTATAGGCGCTCCAGTGCTCTACGGCCTTACAAGCCAAATGATTTATGTCACAGATACAGTGTGGGCGGGAATTCTGAAGTCGAACCCTGGTGGTCTGCCCACTGTGGGCGTTTCGTTCTTAAGGCCAAGCCCACCGAAGATCACAATAGCTATGTATCACAACTTCGCACTCACGGCAGTTATGCTTATTACGGGCTTCGCCGCATTCATTGTTAGCGCAATTTCGAGTGGATCAATAATGAGGGGCATAAGGTATTTGCCTCTGTTCCTTCTAATTGGCGTAGGCGTATTCTTCATAACTGCGGCAGTAATAGGCGGCATGTTCTCATCGATAAGTGGCGGAGCTGCAGGCGTTTCAGGAGCCGGCATATGAAAAAACAGAAATAGAAAGTGTATGCATGTGGTTAATAATTTTTCAGCCGACAAAGCCCAGCGCCTGGAATTCGTCAGCAACACTGTTTAACGAGGAAAGACCCGGCGCGGTATATGTGCCATTAAGAGATACATATGCCACATTTGTTTGCGTACCGTTATAACCAAAGCCACTGTAGTCATTGGCATTACCATCGAGAGGCCACCAGCCAACAAGATTTTTTTCGCTTATTGGTGCACCATTTACTCCTTCGCCATATAATTGAGTAACTTGACTCTGTGTAAGATTGACGTTGTAAAATTGCACGTTTGCTATGCTACCGAAAAATTGGTTGCCACCCAAACCGTATGCAGTAGTTAAGCCTATCTGAAAGTTACCGGCAGACGCACCAGACAAAGACTCCGTCTTAGTCCATATCACGTTGCCATCTAAGTATACCTTATAACCGGTGCCATTATATACCGCTCCAACAAAATGCCACGTATCTAGCGGAAAGGTAG
>JBMFIM010000005.1:0-52383 GCA_049976305.1 Candidatus Micrarchaeia archaeon
AGAGAAACTGAAATGTTTTACAATAGGGTTCTGAATTCTTATGATAGAAGCTGAAAAAGGTGCGTACTGCCTTCTTCCTTTCATCATGCTCAATAGACTCGAGCGTAAACTACAGGAAAATCACCCGCAAGTTTATGCTAACTCTTTTGGCATGCGCTCCCTTCCCACTCTATAAACGAGGCTCTTATGGCCCTGCTCGGGCTAAGCCGTTGATGAAGGTGTATGCCACTACTCGCCGCACTTGGCTCATTTTTAAAAACCTTGCATTAAAATTTTATCTGCAAATTTTTGGGTGATGGCTTGGGGGAGAGGGCATACAGTCTTTACGATGTAGAATCTTTCATAAGAGAGGCGGGTGCGGAAAAGGTTACAGAGGATGCAGTGCGGAATCTAGAAAAGGAGCTTGAAAGGCTCACCGAGCTCGTTGCTAAGAAGGCCAAGACTTACGCAGCGCACGCAAAGAGAAGCAACATAAGGCGATCAGATGTTGTGCTTGCAAAGCCTCCTCAGAGCAGCCCATACGCCTTCATAAGGAAGGCCAAAGCAACAAACAGCAGCTCGAAAAGCGTAAGGTAGAGCGATACCTCCCTTTCCTTCATTGGCTTTATGTTCATGAAGAGATGGGTAAGGCTGTAGATTTTCTTGCCGTATGGCGCTTTGAATGTTCCGTCTTTTTGCCTTATTCCCAGGTCGCTTACCTTGAACTTTCTTCTTGCGTGCAGGAAGAACTCAACAATCCAAGGCATGAAAACGATAAGCCCAAACGCCTCAGCGTTGCCCAGCACTGCTATGCTCACTAAGCCTGCGCCTAGCATGTAAGTGAAGCTGTCTCCTGGTATTACCTTTCCGAAGTTGAATGGAGTAAAAGCGAGCAGGGAAGCGAAAAGAACAGCAGAGAGCAACGCGCCTATGTGGTTGCCATAAAATACGGAATAGACAAGAAAGCCAAAAACGGCTGCAAGCCCCATGCCAGTCTGCAGGCCGTCAAAGCCCCCTAGCAAATTGACTGCGTTTGAGGCAAAGATTATCGCCAAAGGAAGGATTAGGAAAGGATACCATAGCCCCAGGTTAACTGTGCCAAGGAAAGGTATCCTGACTACGCTTACCCCTGCGTTTATGGCGACAAGAGGTATTGCGCCGATGACGGTAAGTGCAGGCTTCTGCCACTGCTTAAGACCTTGCTTATAAGACTTTATTCCAGTAGCGTTTACCATTTTGCGTTTTACGTTTATGTCATCAAGCAGGCCTACAAGAGAAATGAGAAGAAGGGAAAGGCTTACTGCAAACAAGCCTTTAAGTATGCGCAAAACCACTATGTCCTGGGGAACGAGGAAGCTCATTCCGAAGGCGTATGTCAATATGCCAATTATGGTGCCGAACGTGGCGGCAAGCCCGCAACTGCTTGGAAGCAAGACCGGCTTGCCTTTGTTCCTGTCTTCTTCAACTATGCCGGCAGAGTAGAAATAGCCCATCAGAAATCTTGTAGCTATGTATGTGGTAACAAACGAGACAATAGCGGGTACAAGAAGCGTTATGAAGGTGTGGTAATAGGCCATGATTAAATTAGCACCTTCTTTTTTATTTATATTTCCTCACTGCCTGTAATGCCACTTGACCCCTTCCTTGGTGTCCTCTATCACTATGCCATACTTCTCCTCAATCTCCTTTCTTATAGCGTCTGCCTTTTCAAAGTTCTTTTCCTTTCTCGCAAGCTCCCTTTCCTGTATCAGCCTTGCAACCTCTTCAGGTAGCTCCTTTTCTTCGAGCGCCTTTTCAAAGTCTAGGCCAAGTATTTTGTCGAAGTCTAGCATTATCTCGATTGCCTTCTTTGCCTCTTCCTTAGTGACTTTTCCTTCGCTGAGCCTCTTGTTTTCATAGCCTATTAACGCATGCATGTTCCTTAGTGCGCTTGGCATGTTTAGGTCGTTGTTTAGCTCGTCGAAGAAGGCCTTGTGGAGCTTGTCAAGCTCATCGCTTGGCTCTTTTTCTAAGCCTCCATCTTTCTGCACAGCCTTCAGACTTCTGAGAAATGCATATATGCTGTTGAGCGTATTCTTTGCGTTGTCGAGTGCCTCGAAGGTAAAGTTCTGCTGGCTCCTATAGTGGCTTGATAGAAGGAAATACCTAAGGGAAAGAGGAGGATAGCCTTTGTCAATAAGGTCCTGCAAAGTATAGATGTTGCCGAGAGATTTTGCCATCTTCATGTTGTTGACTGTAAGAAATGCAACATGGAACCAATAGTTTACGAACTTTTTGCCTGTTGCCGCCTCTGACTGGGCTATTTCGTTTGTGTGGTGGATTGGTATGTGGTCTACGCCGCCGCAATGTATGTCAAAATGCTCTCCAAGATATTTCATGCTCATAGCGCTGCACTCTATGTGCCAGCCTGGAAATCCTCTTCCCCACTCAGAGTCCCAAACCATTTCTTTCTCTTCTTCCTTTGCGAACCTCCAAACTGCAAAGTCTGTTATGTTCCTTAAGCCGGCTGCCCTTTCAACCCTGGCTCCGGCCTTAAGGTACTTGTTTAGCTGTTCAAACGTCATGCCGGTAAGCTCGCCGTATTTTTTGAATTTTGAAGTGTCATAGTAGATTCCAGTTTCTACCTTGTAAAGGTAGCCCTTTTCATCAAGCCTCTTTATCAATGCCAGCATCTCATTGACGTGTTCTGTCGCCCTCGGCATAACGTCGGGCATTATGATGTTAAGCCTTTTGATGTCGTTTATGAAGGCCTGCTCGTAGAATCGTGCAACATCATATGCGCTTTTGTGCTCTTTTCTTGCTTCAAGCTTTATCTTGTCCTCGCCTATGCTTGAGTCTCCTACCAAATGGCCTACATCGGTTATGTTCATTACATGTTTTACCTTGTAGCCGTTGTAAATAAGGGTGCGCTTCAGCACATCTTCCTGTACATATGTCCTCATGTTGCCTATGTGTGCAAACCAATATACAGTAGGCCCGCAGGTATAGAGCCCTACTTCGCCCTTTTTTATGCTTCTAAAAACTTGAATTTTCCTGCCCAGAGTATTGTAGAGCTTCATGTTCTTCAAAAGAGATGGCTTTTATAACTATAAAAACCTTGCTGAAGTCTATGCTGCTTTCTGTTGTTTTGGTTTGGGTTTGAGCATACAAATAAATAGTTTTCATGAGAATTAGAATCGGCGACCGGAAAATGATAGAGCTTGTTTTCCAAGGCAGAGGAGGGCATGGTGCAGTAATGGCTGCAGAAGTGCTCGCAATTGCAGCCTACGATGCAGGCATGTACTCACAAGCTTTCCCGTTCTTCGGTGGAGAGCGTAGGGGCGCACCTGTAAGATCTTTTGTAAGAATAGACTCCTCGCCTATAGCGCTTCACAGTCAGATTTACAAGCCAGATATTCTTGTTGTGCTTGATTCCGAGCTAATGCGCATTGCAAAGAACGAAGTACCCGCTAGCAACATAAAGCCAAATGGCCTTCTGCTTCTCAACGAGGATTCCAAAGAAGATGCTGAAAAAGACCTAGAAGGTTTGGGCATTAGCGGAATAAAGGTTGCTTTCGTTGATGCAACCAAGATTGCAACAGACCTTAACCTAGTTGTTGCCGGCTGGCCTGTGATAAATACTGCTATGCTCGGTGCGCTCGTGAAGGCTTCTGCAATACTTCCGTTTGAGAAGCTTGTTGTTGCCATTAGGCAATACTGGCCTGGAGAGGTTGGAGAGAAAAATGTTGAAGCTGCAAAGAAAGGCTATGAGCTTGTTAGCTTTTTAGGCGATTAGATGGCTGATGCGAACGAGGAGGTTTATGTAATTCCCGAAATAGATACCAAAGGCTTGGAAAAGGAATTTCCACTATCTAAGCCCGGCTTCGGCGCAGGCGGTAAGACAAACGAATGGCGGTTGCTCAGACCAGTGATAAACTATGAAAAGTGCATAAAGTGCCTTATCTGCTGGATAGATTGCCCAGAAGCTACGATAATAAGAAGCAAGGACAACAGCGTTGCTATAAACTATGACTACTGCAAAGGTTGTGGCGTCTGTGCAAATGAGTGCCCTACAAAGGCCATAGAGATGGTGAAGGAGGATTGAAATGGCAGTAAGCGTGATGACTGGAAGCAGAAGTGTTGCAACCGCTGTGAAGCTAGCAAAGCCCGAAGTAATTGCTGCATATCCTGTCACCCCGCAGACAGAGATCGTCGAGGATATTGCTACTTTCATAAAAAACAAGGAGCTTAATGCCAAGTTCATAAAGGTCGATTCAGAGCACAGTGCGATGAGCGCTCTTATCGGCGCAAGCTCTGCTGGTGCAAGGACTTTTACAGCGACCGCGAGCCAGGGGCTAATGTACATGGCAGAGGTGGTGCACTGGGCTGCTCATGCAAGATTGCCCATAGTGATGGCGGTAGCCACAAGGGCATTGGCTTCTCCATGGAGCATACTAAATGACCATACAGATTTCCTTGTCCAGCACAACAGCGGCTGGATACAGATAATGTGCGAAAACAACCAGGAAGCTCTCGACACTACTTTGCAGGCTTTCAAAATAGCTGAAAAAAGAGAAGTGATGCTGCCAGTAATGGTAGGTTTAGACGGCTTCATACTCACGCATACAAGCATGCCTGTAGATGTGCCTGATCCCGCTTCAGTTGACTCTTTCCTTGGCAGGCGAGTAGCTCCTTTCGCCCTTGACCCTGATAATCCGCTTACTTTCGGAAACGTGGTGGATGACAAATATTTCATGGAGATGCGCTACAAGATGTTTGAGAGCATGCAGAATGCCAAGAAGGTCATAAAAGAAGTCGGAGAGGCTTATGCAAAGCTTACAGGTAGAGCCTATGGGCTTGTGGAATGCTATCAATGCGATGATGCTGAGCATGTAATAGTGACAATGGGCGCAGCAAGCGGAGACGCGAAGGTTGCTGCAAACATGCTGAGAAAAGAGGGAATAAAGGCAGGGGTGCTAAGGCTTAGGGTGATAAGGCCTTTCCCTAAGGAGGACATTGTGGAAGCGTTGGCAAACAGAAGCACTGTGTCGATTGTAGAGAGGGATTTGTCCGCAGGTATAGGGAACATATTGGCACACGAGATAAAGTCTGCGTTGTATGATGCTGGCGCAAAGGTCTTTGTCAAAAGCTTCATAGCAGGCCTTGGCGGAAGGGACATACTTCCAGAAGATTTTGCAAATGCAGTCAAGTCTGCAGCTTCTGGCAAGAAAGGAGACGAATGGATAAGGCTTAATCTTGGTTAGGTGATAACGTGCTGTTGAGAGATGTAAAGTTTGAGGAAAAATGGCTTCCGGGCAATGCTGCATGCCCAGGCTGTGGTCTTTCGCTAGGTCTTAGGCTTCTTACCAAAGCCATTGAAAAGCCGGTGGTAGTGATACCAGCAAGCTGTGCAAGCGTTGTTCAAGGTGCATGGCCAAAGAGCTCGGCTTCTTTTCCTCTTCTCAATATAGCAATGGCAGGCGCCGGCGCTGCAGCAAGCGGCATAGCCAACGCATATGAAATGCTTGGGAAGGAGGGCACGGTTGTTGCCTGGGCTGGGGACGGAGGCACAGCAGATATAGGCCTTCAAGCCTTGAGCGGTGCTGCTGAAAGAGGGGAGAACATAATATTTGTAATGTATGACAATGAAGCATACATGAACACTGGCATACAGCGTTCTTCATCTACGCCGCATGGTGCATGGACTACAACTACGCCAGAAGGGAAAAAGGAATTCAAGAAGGACGTTGCAGCAATAATGCTCGTCCACAATCTTGAATATGTAGCAACTGCAAGTGTTTCATATCCTGTAGACTTCATAGAAAAGCTGAGGAAGGCAGAGGCTCACAAAGGAACAAAATTTATCCAGCTTTATTCCCCGTGCCCGCCCGGTTGGCGCATCGATGCAAGCAAAACAATAGAAGTTGGCAAGCTGGCAGTCGAGACTGGTGCTTGGATACTTTATGAGTATGAGAACAGCAAACTTACGATCTCTCCGATAAGTAGCAGGTTCAAGGAAAAGAAGGCAAGGAGGCCGCTAGCAGATTACCTTTCGTTGCAGGGCCGGTTTGCCGGCATAAGCCAGCAAGATATTGCTGAGCTAGAGGCAGAGATTGATAGGAAGTGGGAATTTTTGTCAAAGTTTGAGTGATTTCTCGAGCATTGATATGTTCGCTGATATCTTTTCCCTTGTTAGTGCTGTTTCTCTTTTTATGTCGTCCCTTATGTTTTCTTTTTTCGCAAAGAATGCGTCAAATCGCCTGAGCTCGCTGCGCTCTTTTATAACTCCGAGATTCGTAACAAACCTTCTTAGCATCATTGTGCCTTCTAAGTAGTTTTTCTTTAGCCTCTGCCAATTGTCAAAAGTCCATCTAACTAGGATTTTATGCGCATATGGATTTTGTGTGGCTCTGGATGGAAGTATGAATGCATCCTGCAGCCTTACTTTATCTGTTAAAGAGAGTGCTAGGGCTTTGTTTATCAGCTCTTCTTTTCTGAACATCGGGAGGGAAGCAAGTAGGCTTATCTTTTCGTCAGGCACTTGTTCGCGCTCGTAGGCATTGAGCAAAGATTCGAACTCTTTCGTCCCGCCATTCCATGCAGTCAATTCATATACTGCATCTCTTAAGTCAGGGTTTACTTGCCTGCCTTGCAACTTTGCCCTGAACTCCTTCCTTGCAAGCTCTTCTATCTTTTCGTCGCCAATCATTCCTTTGCTAATTATTGCAGCCAGCCTAATAGTTTTGTCTATCGGATTTTCTTTTTTCTTTGGCACAAGGCCAAGCCTGCTTATTATCAAGCCGGCATGCTTTTCAAGCACCTTTTCTACAGCCTTTGCCTTTTCCGTTTGATAGAACATCACATAAAGCCAGGTAAGGTGCGATAGCAAGCTTTCATTTGCAGGAAAGCCTATCTCAAGCAGTTGCTCAGCCTTTTCCAAGTAGTCATCAAGGCTTAGCATGCCTCCCCTGACCAAAGCAAACAAATCATTTTCTATGCCCCAATAGTCCATGTTGCTTAGCTTGTCTGATTTTGCTAGCCCGATAAGCTTTTCTAGCATGGGCTTGCTATAAGCTACTCTGTAAAGGCCTTTCTGGCCGTAGTTTAGCTTTATCCAATTTTCAAATTTTGGCAATTTTGCTGTTGCGCCTTTCATGAGGAACAAGCCGGCCCCAGATTCTGTGGCGTATCTAACTGGCACTGGCCAAGTGTCTGGCTTTAGCGAGGTTGTGAGGAATCTCTTCTGCTCTATCTTTCCATTTTCTTCTACAAGCATGGGATATCCGCTTTTCGAAAGCCAAGCTTGCATAAGTTTTTGTACAAACTTATTCTTTGACGCATTAGCTATTGCAGACCAAAGATCCTTGGCTTCTGCGTTTGAATATGCGTGCTTCTTTAAGTATTCAGCAATTCCCTTCCTGAACATCTCGGGGCCGACATAATCTTCAAGCATGTTCAATACAGAGCCGCCCTTCTCGTAGCTTATTGCATCGAATATGCTGGAAATTTCTCCAGGGGTATTGACCTTTACGCTGATAGGATGCGTGTTATTGTAAGCATCTTGTACCAAAGCAGTGTTGATGGTATCAAGTGCATATTGATCTTTCATAGACCATTCAGGAAATGTAGCGTCGACTGCTTTGTAGCTCATAAACGTTGCAAAGCTTTCATTTAGCCATAGGTCATTCCACCATTTCATGGTTACCAAGTCGCCAAACCACTGGTGTGCAAGCTCATGCGCTATTGTTATTGCCACCTTTTGCTTAGTCTCTATAGGGGAGTTTTCTTCGCACAGAAAGTCTATTTCTCTGAAGGTTATTGCGCCCCAGTTTTCCATAGCCCCTGCAGCAAAGTCAGGTATTGCGAGAAGATCCAGCTTAGGCATGGGGTAGCGTATTCCAAAGTACTGCTCATAAAATGCGAGAAATTTCTTTGCATATTCAAGCCCTAGCTTAGCAAGATTCCTCTTTCCTTTCACTGTTATTGCTCTAATGGGTTTGCCGTTGTAACTGCTTTCTATAAATTCGAAGTCACCAATTCCTATGTAGACTAGGTAAGTAGACATAGGTGGCGTCTTTTCAAACGTTACAATCTTCTTGCTGCCTTGCACGCTCTCGTTCAAGACCGGCATGTTCGATACGCAGCTTAAGTTCCTGTCGACAAGCAATGAAATGTCAAAGGCGGCTTTGAAGGCAGGCTCGTCAAAGCATGGAAACGCCCTTCGCGCATCTACAGATTCGAACTGGGTAGTCAATATATACTGCCTTTTGTTGGCGTAGGTATATGAGCTTCTGTAGAGTCCGTTGAGAGTGTCGCCTATTCTCCCTTCAAAGTTTATCTTGAGCGTTGCATTGCCTAAAATTGACTTTTCGATTTCTATGCCTATTTGTTGCTTGCTGGCAAACTCATGCACCTTTCCTTCATACTCTTTCCCTCTCCACACAACGCTTGCATTTTTTATCTTCAAGCCTACTGAATTCAAAACTATTTTGTTTGTCGCCTTTTTCACTTTTATTTCAATCTCTTCTTCGCCTTCAAAGACAAACTGAGATAAATCTGGTTTTAGAAGAATTTTGTAATGGGAAGGAACTACGTTTTCTCCTAGCGTCTCGTGCTCCATAGTATCACAACTAATTTAACACCATAGTATTAAAAATTCTCCCACAAATTTTATCCAATCGCAAGCTTTATTTATTATGTGAAAGAAAAAAATAATGTGGTTTCTTGTTTGGATTTGGCTCTCTATTTCATAAAGGAAGAAAGAGCAGATTCAACATTACAAGCATTAAGATAAACTATATGGGGGCTGTGCATGAAATTGCCGGATTTTCAACAAACGATAACGAGTTTGAGGTAAGGATTCCCTTCAAGAATCGGATAGCAAGCGACTTGGGAGACGATGTGAAAAGGCCAGAATTGAAGATAGATGCGATATCTGTAGGAAGCCCATTCGAGCTTTTGAAGGCTCCAGACCTACCAATAGTTTTGCCTTATGGCAATTCCACAGAGATTGTTCTAAAGATAAGGGCGCCGGGAATGAGATACACCGGTCCATTGTTCTTGAATATGCTTGTTAAATCATCAGATCTTGTCCATATAGGCATTAGCGTGATAAGAGTCTCAAAAGAGGGCAAAAGCAAGGAGATACCTGTGAGGAGAGACGTATATGTAGCGAAGTCCGACACTTTCAAGCAAGAAATTGACTTAAGCGATGTAGTTAATCCTGGAGAGACGGTAAACGCGATAAAGGCAAGCCCGCCATTTGAGATTTCCAGCACGCTTCCCTCGCTTCCGTTTTCCTTGAAAGAAGCACGTAAGGTAGAAGTGTACATAAAAGCTCCTAGCTATAACTACTCAGGCCCCATCGAGCTTTCAATCGCTTAGCCTATTCCAAAGTCTGTCAAATTCTTTTCTAAGGTTTGAAACCTCCTCAGCGGAGTCTATAACCCGTATCTGCTCTATATTTTTGTGCATGCCGCTGAATGTGAGGTTGGCTGAGCCCTCTATCGCCATATTGTCGCCTATGTAAAGCTTTGCATGCACGAATTCTTTAGGTATTTTTAGCCTGATGCCGTTTTTTCTGCTTCTATCGTTGGCGTATGCCATAATATAGACGAGAAAGAGCAGAAAGGAGATAAAAGAGGTATAGGCAGCTATGCTAGCAGAGAGGCGAACAATAAGAAGATTTGCAATTATCAGTGCAGAGAGGGTGAGGATAAGTTTGTAAGTGGACATCTTGCCTATCCTTTTCCTCGCTTCTTTACTTATCGCAGAGGAGATTATTCTTATTCTCTTTCCCTTTCCGTGCCTAACTATGAAATCAGCATAATAAGCGTCAATATATGGGGAAATAATGCAAACATTTTTGCTTGACCTTATTAGCTTCTCAACAAGCTCATACGAATTTCTTCCATACCGCTCCTTTCTATTGAGCAGCTCCATGAGCCACAGCGAAAGCATATAAGAATATGGAATAAGTAAAATAAATGAGGCTATGCAAGGCGTCAAAGATTTGGCATACAAATTTCTTAAAGGGGAGATGCTTGACTACTCTACCTACTCTGCCCTGCAAAGCATTGAGAAGGATCCAAAGCTAAAGAAAATATTGGGGGAGCTTGCTGCGACAGAATGGAAGCATGCAGGCATATGGGGTGGCATATGTGGCGTAGAAAGGGACAAAGTACATGTGTCAAGAACACATATTCTTCTAATGCTTTTTCTAAGAAGGTTGCTTGGGCCTACGTTCACTGTGCGACTTCTAGAGCTTAATGAGGTAAGGGGAGCAGGGGATTACGCGAGTGCCCTTAAACTGCTTGGTCAAGACTCCAAATTCGGCAGACAGCTCAAACAGGTGCTGGATGACGAGGTTCATCATGAGAAGGTGCTAGGAGACCTTCTGGAACAGAACGAGGCTCAGCTTCAATACATAAAATCCATAGTTTTTGGCCTGAACGACGGGCTTGTGGAAATACTCGCAATTGTAGTAGGGCTTGCAGCGATAGCGAGCAGCGGCGCAATTGTGGCAGTAGCTGGCGCAATAGCAGGCATATCCGGCATGTTGTCGATGGCTGGAGGCGCCTACTTGTCTGCAAAGTCCGAAAATCTAGTAAAAGGCGCCACTTCAACTACACCAGTAAAAGAGGCCTATTTCACAGGCTTTTACTATTTCATAGGTGCATTGCTGAGCATACTTCCCTTTGCTTTCGGGCTTAGTGGCTATGTTGGCATAGGGGTAGCTGTTCTTGTTGTTAGCTTGGCAATAGTGCTTGTTTCATTTATAATTTCAGTAATAACAGGCGTAAGCCCTAAAAGAAGAATGGCTGAAATGCTGGCGATATCGCTTGGCGCGGCCTTTGCAACAGTAGCTTTCAGCACCTTTGCTAGGATATACTGGCATGTCTCTATATGAGGTGTTGCATGGCAAGAAGGCATAAGGCAGAATTGTTGCCTGCAAAGGTCAGAGAGACTTTCGAGAAGATTAAACAGAGTTCGCCCAATAAGCTAAAGCTGATGAAAATAAAAGGAGGTTATTTTGTATACGCATATGCCTACATTTATGATGAGAGTCAAAAGAGACACAAGTATGTTCAGCATTATCTGGGCAAGATAAATGAAGACGGCACGTTTGTAGAAAGGAAAAGGTCTATAAGGCATCCAGAATCCTTCTTTGCGTATTTGCAATCCAATTTTGGAGGGGGCATTGAGAACGCCCTTAACAGGCTCCTCTACCCTGATGTTGTAACTCTCTCAGCTCTAAGGGTCCTAAGCATGGATTCCAGGCAGAGCGTGGCAGAGATTGCAAAACAGATAGGCATACCTTCATCGTCACTTGCTTCTAAGATTAGAAGAGCTATGGAGACCTATGCAATAAGCAAGACCGTCGAGCTAAGGCCTGACACTTTTGGCTATACCCGATACCTTGTAACTGTAAAATTTGTTTCTGGATCTAAGCCGCGCTATGAGGATGTGAAGGCCCTGCTGGAAAAGGAGCCTAGGGTACAGCTTGTGCTTGGAATGAGTGGCGATTACGACCTGGCAATATACCTGCTAGCAGAAACTACCATAGTGCTTGAAGATATCCTTTACCAAATAAGATCTAGCCCGGTCTTTGCAACCTACTCTGCAGTATGGCATGTAAACTACGTAGTTGAGCCTTACGGCTGGTTTGTGCCTCTACGCAACGAATTCTTCGAGCACCTAATATCGCAGAAAGTCTGGCACAGGACCAAGGAAACGCCAAAGAGGCAGCAGAGCCAGCTTACCTTTGCAGAGTATGCGGTAATGAGCGAGTTGAACAAAGACGCGGGCCAGGAATTCAAGGAAATAGAGGAGAAATACAAGCTCAACATCGGCAGTGCCGCCTATGCCTATGACAAGCTCATTGGCGACGGAACTATAGAGCGGGCGACAATAGTTATGCAGCGCCTTCCAGCAAGATACTTAGCCTTTATTTTCGTAGTCCAAACAAACATAGATGACTTCAACAAATCATTGCAGTCTATGCTTGAGGAGATCTTGGAGGAAACTGCATTTCCAACTAACAAGTTTGTTTATGTCGCCAACGTTTCTTCTCCATATGGAATTGTGCTTCTAGCTCCTATATACCTGGAAGAGGACTTGCAAAAGCTGAAGCACGAGCTTGCAGAAAGGGTAAAAGGGATAACGCTTGAGGTTGCAATAGCGACAAACGTGCTGGTAGGAAGGGTTGGAGCAAGAAAGTTTGATATGAAAAAGTCGCAACTATACAGTTTGCTTCAGCAATTAAAACAGAACAAGAAATAAAACTAGGAAAGCTTGACGATGTAACATATTTTATATGCGAGTTCAGCTTCCACCAGGCAGTCCACCTTCCATCTTTTCACCTGATCTACCTAAAAACATTTGTATTTATAAACCTTATGTGCAGCTTTTGATAGCTAAGTATAGAAAACTCTTATTCCGCAACAGGCTAGGCAAAAATTAACCTTAAATTTATTTCCCTTTACGCTCAAGTTTTTAAACTGCTTTTTGCTTTGGTTCTATTTTTTAAAGTTTAGGCTAGGTATTGGTATTGGTGGTAGCATGGCAAGACCTAAGAAGGCAGCGTACAGCTTTGCCTGCAAGGATATAGGCATGGACTGCGGCTTTACGGCAACTGCAAGCACAGAAGATGAACTGATGGCTAAGATTAGGGAGCACGCCAGAACTGCGCACAATATGCAGAGCATAGACGACGCAACTATGGCTAAGATAAAGGCAGCGATAAAGAAAGCCTGATCTGCTTAGCGTTTTGTTTTAGTTTTGTGATTTTTTGCCTGTTTTTTTCGGTATTGAGATAAAGCTTGATGACAGAGTTTACGAGCCGGCAGAAGATACCGAACTCGCAATGATTGCCTTGTCTAGGTTGCTTGAGCGAAGTGTTGGAGGCCTCAGAGTACTAGACATGGGCTGCGGCACAGGTATACTCGGCATTTATGCGGCGAAGAGCGAGAAGACCAGGGAGGTTGTTCTTGCAGACATTTCAGAGGCTGCTGTTGAGCTTGCACGGGAAAACGTTTCACATGCAGGAATAGAGAAGAAGGCTAAAGTAGTAAGAAGCGACCTCTTTAGCAATATCCAAGGTGCATTTGACATCATTGTTTTCAATGCGCCTTATCTGCCAGAGGATCCTGGAGAAAGCCCTGATGTAGCAAAGATGCTGAGTGGGGGAAAGGAAGGGGTTGAGCTCTCAATAAGGTTTTTGGAAGAAGCGCAACGGCATTTGAAGCAGAATTCGCATGTAATCCTTGTTTCAAGCTCCTTTTCTAACCAACGCCTTCTGCATGAGGCATATAAAAGGCTTGGCTATGTGCCGGAATTCGAAATAGGAAAGCATATCTTCTTTGAAGAAATTACTGCTACGGCGCTCAGGCACTAGAAGTGGCGTTTGCAATGCCTTCGGCAAGTAAACTACCCACGACTAAAGCCGTGGGCTTTCCATAGGTTGATTCACATGTTGCACAGCAACGTTGGGCAAACCAACTTCATCTGGGCACACGAGCCGTTTACAGGGACTCTCCTATGAAATCTGGAGACTCGACAATTCATCCCCACCGCTAAAGCGTGTGGGCTTCCTTGTCGCGATTAGGTGAATTTAGGCTTATAGGCAACGAAAGAGGGGCATCAGTTCTTATTACAGCACCCCACGCTTTTCCGCCTAATTCAGACAAGAATACTGGTAGGATTGCCGAGCAGGCAGCATTGATGAGTGGTGCAACAGCGCTCATAGCCATGGTTTCTAGGAAGAAAATAGACTTAAACAGGGGCGAAAGCGAAAAGCACCCGTTTAGGAAGAAAATAAAGGAAGTCATAAGGTTTGGGAGAAAGCCATTTTTAATTCTAGATCTTCACGGCATGCACACCAGCGGCAAACGAGTAGAAATCGGTACTGATTTCGGCAAGAGTGCTCCAAACTGGGTCGTAGAACTGTTAGCCGATACTCTTGCGAAGCATGGTGTTAAGGTTTCTATAAACCGAAAATTCGCTGGGTCAATGAAAGGTACAATAACTTCTAGCTATGCCGAGCCCATATGGCATATATGCAATACAGTTAGAACTTCCTGCTTCTATGAGGGGAAAGCGCCCGATTGTCAATACCGCAAAAATAATCTCTGAATTTGTTTGCAACTATGAAAAACAGAGGCGCACAGAAGTGCAATTTGTTTAGTTTGTGCGAGCACTTCCACAGATATCTTTTTAAATTGTTTTATGCAAAATAATTAGTACTGTTTTTGCCAATGATATGAGGTCTTTGTATGGCTGAAACCCCAAAAGAGATTGTGGATAAGGTACTGTCAGCGGTAAAGCTGGCAAAGCAAGATGGAAGGATAAGGAAGGGAGTCAACGAGGTTACCAAGAGCCTTGAAAGAGGGCTTGCAACCTTGGTTATCGTAGCAGACGACGTCTCGCCCAAGGAGATAGTTATGCATATACCCGGCCTTTGCGAGCAGCACAAAACGCCTCTTGTATATGTGCCGGCGAAGCTTGACCTTGGCAAAGCCGCAGGGCTTAATGTTGCCTGCTCATCAGTAGCCATAGAGAAGGCGGGGTCTGCAGAGTCTGTAGTAAAGGAAATAATTGCATGGTCTACAGGCGGAGCAAAGAAGGCGTGATCTAAATGCCTGAAGAAGCTAAAGAAGAAAAAAGCAAGTTTGCTGGTTATGCAGGAGAAATAGTAGAAATATTGCCGCAAAGGACTGGCATGTTTGGATCGGTAATACAAGCAATGGTAAAAATACTTGAAGGCCACGACAAAGGCAGGGTAATAAGAAGGAATTTTGTGGGATTCATAAAGAAAGGAGACATAGTAAGGCTGCCGGATACTACAAGGGAAGACAAGCCTATAGTAGTGAAGTGAAAGCATGAAGTGTGCTTATTGCTCTAAGGAAATAGAGCCTGGCACTGGAATAATGTTTGTCAGAAAGAGCGGCCAGATTAGATACTATTGCTCGAACAGATGCTACAGGCTAGATGTGTTGCATAAGAAAAAGCATAGAGAAGTAGCGGCAGCCAAAGCGTCGGTTGAGGCCCAGCAGGCAAGTAAGGCATGATGCCTAACAAACAGCTTGTTGTACATTTTGGCGAGTTATGGCTCAGGGGAAAAAATAGAGGAAATTACATAAAATCTCTTACTGACAATTTGGCTAAAACCCTTGCTGGCCTGCATCTCAGCATAAGGCGTTCATACGATAGAATTTTAATAGAAGGTAGCGAGCCAGAGCTAGAGCAGGCATACGCTAGGCTTGGGTATGTATTCGGCATTAGCAACTACGAGATGGCATATGCTACTAGGCCTGAGCTTGGGGAAATAACAAGGCTTGCGGTAGAGCTTGCAAAACAGGCCGGCGCTAAAAGCATAAAGGTAAACGCCCACAGATCTTTTAAGCAGCTGAGCTTTGACTCTATGCAGATTGTGAAAAGCATAGAGAAAGAAGCAAGAGCAAACGGCATTAATGCATCATTGCGCAACTTTGACAAGGAAGTATACGTCAATGTGACAAAGGATGCCGCTTATATTTTTACTGAGAAGAAAAAAGGCCTTGGCGGCCTTCCCGTCGGAAGTGAGGGCACCTGCATTGTTCTCATCTCTGGTGGCATAGATTCTCCGGTTGCAGCATGGTTTGCAATGAAAAGGGGCTTAAAGCCCATCTATCTCCATCTTCACGCATTTCAGAGCAATGAGGAAGCCGCCAATGGAAAGGTAGCAAGCGTAGCCGCGTTGCTTAGCAAGTATTACCCTGCCAAGTTTTACTTCGCCCCTTCCTACTTCTTTGACGCAGCGGCAGTTGCCGGGCACACTGGCAGGTGCACGCTTGTATTGCTAAAGCATTTCATGTTGAGGCTTGCTGAGAAAATAGCAGAGAAGGAGCATGCGAAGGCCATAGTTACAGGCGAGAGCCTTGGTCAGGTAGCATCACAAACCTTGGAAAACCTCAGTGCAGAGTCTTCACGCATAAAACTTCCTATACTAAGGCCACTGATAGGCTTTGACAAAGAAGAGATAATTGGCTTTGCAAAGAAAATAGGCACATATGATATATCTATTTTGCCCTACAAGGATGTTTGCAGCATAGAGGCTAGGAACCCGAGGACAAAATGCAAACAGGAAGAGGTTATAGACCTAGCAGGCAAAATAAAGCTAGGCAGCGTGATAAGGAGAACACTTGCAAAAATGTCAGTAAAGGAATATGCTAGCTTGTAAGCTTTCTCGCTAAGCCTTCTAATTGCCTAAGCTCGGCTTCATCTTCACCCTCGTAGTAAACCCTGAGTAAAGGCTCTGTGTTGGATTTTCTAACAAGCACGAAGCCGCTGCCTGTCATTATTTTTACGCCGTCTGTAAAGTCTAGTGTGCCATAGGCTGATGCAGCTTTCTCTATCTCTTCAAGCTTTCTGTTTCTTAGCTCCTCGCTGTCAAAAGGTATTGAGAATTCGCCGAAATAAGTTTTTGGCAATTCTTTGACAAGTTTGCTCATGCTCTTGCCAGCATTTTGCAAGGCTTTCGCCATAAGCAGGGCGCCAAGAAGCCCGTCTGAGAATGGGAAATACCTGCCAAAGTACACATGCATGGAGGTTTCAATTCCAAGATCAAACTTGCCAGTGCTCATGAGCTGCTCAATATGTGGCCTTCCAACCTTGGTATAAACGACCTTTGCAAAAGTCTCAAGTTTTCTTGAGCAAGCCACAGTTGCGACCACATTCCTAAATCCAAGGTGTTTTATGTACAGCATCGCCATGCCCATTGCGTCAACAAAATTGCCTTGGTCGTCAACAAAGGCGACTCTGTCGCCATCGCCGTCAAACTGCACTCCGAAGTCCAGCCCTTGCGATTTAACAAGCTCTGCTAATTCTGCCGCGTTTGCTTTGCTTGGTTCTGGAGCTTTATTGTAGAAATTTGCGTCAGGCTGCTTTCTTAGCATTACCGCACTAATGCCTACATGCTCAAAAACTTGCTTTGCGAAAGCGTGCGTGGCCCCGCCCATCGTGTCAACACCAATGCTTAGTTTCATCGGTGCAAGAGTCTTGGTAATGAAAGCGATATAGCTTGCGGTGTAATCCTTCTTTTTTATCTCTCCCCTACTGCCTAAACCATTGGTTTTGCTACCTAAATACGCCTGCTCAACATCTTTCGGCATTATCGTCACTCCATCTTTGTATAAAAGAAGTCCGGTATATTTTGCAGGATTGTGCGAAGCAGTTATGCAGACTCCTGGATTATGCTCTTTTAACGTAGCGAAAGCTAGCACAGTAACGGGAACCATGCCTATATCAACAACCTCTTTTCCTGCTTCGGCCAGTCCTTTTGCAACGTAATCCTTTATTGCAACGCTTCCTTTCCTGTTGTCGTATCCTAGAAAAATGCTTTCTTCAGGAAAATAAGAGCCGATTGCTTTGCCAAGCTCGTATGCCTTTGCTTCATCTATTTCCTCAGGATATACGCCCCTAATATCATACTCCTTGAATATTCCCATGCATCTTTTGGCTTTCTTAATCAATTTAAAAGGCTTGCCTGGTTTCTTTTACCTTAAACCAAGTAGGCGCAAGCCAAAAGGAACCCCACGAATTTATTCGTGGAAGACCGACATGCTTGATTTGACTGCCTAGTAAGAACGCTGCAAAAATCAGTAAAGTTTGCAACGCAAAGCACATCCTTTGCACGATGCGAGCTGATGAATGCAAAGGAAGCCCGCACTCTTTGTGGTTGGGTGGATGTCACTTTATCTTTCGCTAGGAGAGACAAGAAAGGTTTAAGAATTCGAGCAGCATATGTGAAATTATGAATCTTGTTGAAGCTACGCTCGTGCTCGCTGTGCTTGTAATTATTGTTGTAGGAATAGTTTATTTTGTGTCAAGCAAGGGCGTGCTTAGCAGGGTAACCGAAAACCAGGCTGTGCAGCTCGTTATAAGTGATCTAGAAAACAAGTATCCAGAGGGCATAATCAATGTGACTAATGTTACGCCTTCCCAAAGATACCCGGGCAGCTGGCACATAGTGCTTTCGCTCATTCTTAATGCAACCTCCCCATGTCCAGATTATGTGGTATATGCTTACGACTATCCCGCTTTCACATTTGTGCCTACCACGGTGAATGTTTATACTAACTCCTGCAGAATTTTCGGTTTCAACTCAAGCCTTCCTTATAGAATAGCATCTGCGCCTGTTGCAATAACGAGAGCTACACAGCTCAATATTAGCAGTGTAGTGGCGTTCATAAAGTCTTACGGCTATTCAAACGTATCAGCACATGCGATTTTCTTGCCGTACGTTGTAGTTGATGGTAAAAACCTTACTAACATATGGCAGGTAACCTACTCATCGCCAAAGTCCAACTACTCTGTAAATGTATGGCTTACTCAGCTCAACGGCACATTGGTCTATGTAAATGCTACCCGTTGAGCTTTAGACTGAACGTGTTCTGTCCTGTTTTTGCAAATCCTGCCTTTTCAAAGAAGTTTTGTGCAATTTTGTTCTTCTCGTTTATGTAAGCTATGACTGTTTCTATGCCTATTGCTTTTGCCATATTGAGTGCTGTTCTGAGGAGCGCGGTTCCTACTCCCTTTCTTCTTTCTTCCTTTCTTACCAAAATCCCGATCCGGCCTTCTCTTCCTACCTTTAATATCTCACACTCTCCTATTACCTTGTTGGACTCCAATGCCACCAAATCTACAAGCGTTTTGCCGATATTTCTTATCTTTTCCTCCATCAGTGCCTCAAGCTCTTCTTTGCTTGGTGCATGCGTATAGAAGAAGGCGTCTGGTGTGTCCTCATAGACGCTTAGCACAAGGTCTTTGATTTGTTCTTTGTCCGACTCTGCAAGTTGCCTTATCTCCACCATATGCGTGGGGAGATGAAGCTTAATATTCTTTGTCTTTGTCAATTAGGATATGGCCATACAGAAAGGCGTTGCAAAGAGGATTTTGCTTGATTCCGGGGCAAGGAGAGTGAGCACAGAGGCTGCTGAGGCGTTTGCGAATCTGCTTAACAAGTATGCTTATTCTATAGCCAAGAAAGCGGTTAGGCTTGCAAGGCATGCTAAGAGAAAGACTGTAGAGAAGGAGGACATAGAGCTTGCAAAGTCATAAGGCTATGCCAACGCCAATGATACGCCAAGAAGCTTGAGTATAACTAATGTGCCTACTGCAGGCAGGCCGAATATGGTAGTAGCTACGAATATTGGCAGATTATATGGTATGCCAAGCCCAAAAACAGAATTTGCGAGGAATATAGTTACGAAGCCTAGTATGCTGTTTGCTATTAGCCCGAAGATGAGCTTGAGTATTAGCTTGCCAAGCTTGTAGACTATAAGCAAAACTGCAACTATACCTATTCCTATGACAAGCTCTGCCAATATGCCTGTGAGCAGGGGCATATTTATAAATAGGGAAAGTAAATTAATAATGAGTGGTGCGTGGACGGCTTACGGTCTATATGACTGTGGAAGCTCCCTCCATGCAGAGCGTGCATGGCTTAATAGCCTAATTCGGAACAGAAACGAAGCATTTCGTAGCATGTGCTATGACGCTACGAGCGCTGCGGTATGCTTGAAACGTGCCGATGCGCACGCTGTGAGCATGCAATGCCTCAAATGGCAGCTCAGTCTGATGCCGTCTAAAACAGAAGAGGGGCTACGGCGCACCACTCGGTGATCTCATGCAGGAAATGCCTGAAGGACTGAAGAAGCAAATGCAGAAGCAGGGCTATCACTTTGTCGGCAAGCATTCAGCGGTGAAGACCTGCGAGTATACTAAGAAAGGAATAAGGGGCGAAACTCTCTGCTACAAAAACGAGTTCTATGGAATAAGAAGCTGGCAGTGCTTGCAGGCTACTCCTGCCATAGGCTGCGACCTTGCATGCAGGTTCTGCTGGAGGCTTATACCTGATGAGGAAGGCTACAAGTGGAACGAGCTTAATGCAGTAGACGAGTGGGATAGCCCAGCAGAGATAGTAGAGGGCATGATAGAAGAGCAAAGGAAGCTTGTCAGCGGCTTCAAGGCCATTGCCGATAACGAGCTAAGGAGAAAAAGGTTTGAAGAGGCCAACATGCCACGCCATGCCACACTCAGCTTAACCGGAGAGCCGCTGTTTTACCCTTATATGAGTGAGCTGCTTGAAGAGTTCCACAAGCGCCATTTCAGCACCTTCTTGGTGCACAACGGTACACTGCCAGAAGCGATAAAGAAGCTGCGAGTACTACCTACGCAGTTCTACATCTCCCTGCAGGCTCCAGACAAGGAAACTTATGAGAAGGTCACTAGGCCGAAAATACCAAACGCTTGGGACAGGCTCCTTGAAAGCCTGAGACTTATGCACGACATGAAAACAAGGACTGTGTTGAGGCTAACGCTTGTGAAGGGGCTCAACATGCTAAATCCCGAAGGCTATGCCCAGCTTATAAAGATCGCAATGCCTAATTATGTGGAAGTAAAAGGCTTTTCCTTTGTTGGCGGGGCCAGGGAGGAAACAAGAGGCTTGCACTATGAGGACATGCCGATGCATAGCGAGATAAGGGAGTTTGCCCAGAAGCTTGCAGACCTTACTGGCTATATGGTAACAGATGAACATGAGGAAAGCAGGGTTGTGCTCCTTTGCAGGGATGAGCAGTCAAAAGCTCAGCGAATAATAGACTTTGATAAGCTTTAGGCTTTCTGAAAGCAGTTGTTTTGTTGCCCTATAGTTATTTATTTAAACCAATAAATACATTATTTTAAATGGGCAGGGCCTATGCCTATACTAGTGCCGGTTTTGCTGTCCTTCGGTAGCATAAATGCGCTCATCCCTATAATTATTATTATAATATTGATAGCTGCTGCAGGAGGACTCATGCGTGGCTACGATCTTTTTGCACTTTTTGGCTTGGGTGCACTAGTTGGCGTAGGAGGCGCAGCTAAAAAGGGTTCAATTGCAAGTAGGAACCCATTTGGGTCTTTGGCAAAGGGCTCGCATACTAGCAAGTTGCCAAGAATAAAGCCTATAAAAACTGGCATAAGGCTTGGTATTCGTCGAACGCCTGAGGGCCAAGGCCGGTTGCCCTTCAGATTAGATTTCGGCATAAACAAAGATGAGGCGCTAAACGCCCAAAGGGCGCATGTTACTCAGAAATTTGTTAACAACATAAATAAATACACTAAGAATGCTATAGATCCCAATTCGGGCATGCTTGATATAGGCAAACTTACTGCTACCAATCTTAATTTTATGAAGAGGGACATTGCCAAGCTTTACTCGCCCTATTATAAGATTAATCCGAATAACATAGGGGTACGCCGAGAGGGCGATACTCTTGTGTTTTTTGATACAAGAACTAACGATGCGCTTGTGCGTCTTGATAAGCACGGCGCATATGTAGAAACCGGAAGCGGCGTTTCAGCGTTAGTGTTTAATAGCATGCCAGGAAAAGCTAAGACACTAGTGTGGAGTCTCAATACAGCGCACGACGTCCGCCAGCAGGGAGGAGTAAAAATGGCTGTAGCAGAGGCATATGCAAATGAAGTAAAAGAGAAAAAGTTGAAGGTAAACCAGATAGAGAATGCACTCAAAAACGCCAAATCCGGCGTTGGCTCGTCTGACATACCACTGTTAGCTGACATTCTTGCTAATTTTGACGTTGACGAGTTGAAGAAAAAGGCCTACATAGAAGAGCTTAAACAGCGCTATGAGCAAGAGCTAACAAGAAACAAAGGGCGGCTTACAAAGGAGCAGCAATACAAAATTCAGTGGGCTCTCAGAAAAAATAGATCAGATGCCTTAAGGGAAGATATTTCAGGAAGGAAATACAGCATAATTGACGAGCACTTTAAAGAGTTTGATAAAAGAGTGCAGTCAATTGTCAACAATCCAAACCTATCTGACAAGCAAAAGTTAGATATGATAAACAAAGAAAGAGCATGGCTTGTAAGAGCCATTAGCGGAACGACCGATATTAAAGAGATTGTTAAAAGCATAGCCTCTGGCAATTTCGAAGAGGCAGCTAGGGAATTCTACAATGCGCCAAGGATATTATACCCTACTAAGGAGCATTTTAGTAACCTTAGTAACCTTAGCAACGTGCCAAAGGCTGGCAGCGCCAGAGCAGCCATAAGCACTGTTCTAAGCACTGTCTCTTCGGTTTTCAGCATGACTGAAGCGGAGAAAAGGGAACTTGCAAAAACGAAGATTCTTCTAGAGGAGCGCAAGGAAGGAGGAATTGCGCTATTTGGAAATTCAGGGACTAATGTTGCACTACTTGGAAAAGATAAAGTAACTGCAGCGACACTTGGAGAGGATCAAGATAAAGTGAAAGCAGCGACATTGGAAAAGAAAATGCGCGACTTAGAAAAAAGCGCATAAATAGAAGAAAATCTGAAGTTAGAAAAATCAAAAACAAAAGGCCCACTCTAACTTAAATAAAATAAATTTAGAAAAACGCTTCACTCCTCTCCTTCGTCGCCTTCGTCTTCGTCGTCTTCCTCTTCCCAGCCTTCGTCTTCGTCGTCTTCCTCTTCCCAGCCTTCGTCTTCGTCGTCTTCCTCTTCCCAGCCTTCTTCATCTTCTGATACCATACTGATCACTTAGCCTTTTTTGATTAGTAAATATATTTAAACATTTGCTTTCCATTTAGTGGCTTCTTTTCCTATTTGTGACGTACTTAAAACACTGCTTTTAGTGCAGATAGAGAGAAGAGAAGTAACTTTCAATAGTATTAAAAAGTTATTAGGCTAATTAGAATGGTGGCGAAAATGGCAGGCAAGCTAAGCATAATAATGTTCAGCGGTACCGCCGACAAATTTATTCCTTTGGGTGTTCTTTCTCAGGCCGGCGCCGCTATGGGTATGGAGGTAAACATTTTTGTGACGGGCTTTGCTCTGTTGGGCTTCCTTAAGCAGCCTAGGGGGCTTCCTTTCCCCAAAGAGTTCGAAGCAATGGCTCAGGCTTTGCAGGAAGGCATGAAACGCAACAACGTAGCTGTTTGGAGCGACATGCTGAGGCAGGCAAAGGCGCTCGGCGCGCATGTCTACGCATGCTCAATGATGTGCGGGGTTATGGGTTTGAAGAAGGAAGATTTCAGCGATCTTGTAGATGACATAGTCGGAGCTGCAACATTCCTGCAGAAATCAGAGGGAGGGCAGACTCTTTTCATATGAGGTGATTTTATGGCGAAGAAAGTTATAGACTCAAGAGGATCAGCATGCCCTGGCCCTATAACTGACTTAGCTCTAGCTTACAGGAATGCAAGCATAGGGGATGAAATAGAGTTATGGGCCACAGATCCTGGAGTGAAAGAGGATGCAAAGGCCTGGGCTCAAAGAACAGGAAACGTTATTGAGTCGATAACCGAACAGCCAGACAAGATTGTAGTGCTAATAAAAATTGTAAAGAAGTAGGCAGAGGTTTTATGGCTAAGAGGCTAGTTATAGTGGGGGCTGGCGATGGAGGCGTAATGCTAGCTAACAGGCTGGCTTCTAAGGGCTTCGATATAACAGTAATAGACAAAAGCAACAGGCACTATTTTCAGCCTTGGCTTTTGCATATTGCATTTAATGGCGCAAAGGAAAAGTCGATAGAGCAGACAAAGCTTCTGCCTAAGAACTCTAAATTCATACTAGATGCAGTAAAACTCGTGGACCTTGAAAACAGAAAGATAATACTTAGCAATTCTGAAATGGACTACGACTACGTTGTTGTAGACACAGGCAGTTTTGGCGACTATAGTAAAATACCCGGCCATCTGCAGCTTTACCAAGAGTTCGGCGACTTCCACAGCACAACAGAAGCCGCTCAGAGGCTGTGGAAAAAGGCGAGCACTTTTGCTGGAGGCAAGGCAATAATAGGCTCGACGTATCCTATTTTCAAATGCCCGCCTTCGCCGCTTGAAGCAGCATTTCTCTTTGAAGAGCTTACGAGAAAGAGGCGTGTACGGAGCCAAACGCAAATAACCTTCATAACTCCTTTCCCAAGGGCGTATCCTGCAGAGCCGATGAACGAAATTGTTGAGCCGATAATGAAAGAGAGAGGAATAAGCGTAGTGACGTTTTTCGATGTGGAATCAATAGACCCTGCTAAACGCATAATTACCTCCTTAGAAGGGGATACGCTGCAATACGACTTTGCCGCACTTGTGCCGCCGCATGTCGGGGCGGGCATTGTGAAGGATTTTTGCGATGAAAACGGTTTCGTAAAGACCGACAAAGAGACGTTGCAGATAGGGAATTTTGATGATGCTTATTGCATAGGAGACGCCACCAACATATCAACTTCTAAATCCGGCGTTACTGCCCATCTTGAATCTAAGGTTGTCGCACAGAGGCTTCTTGGCGTTGATGCTAGGTTTGATGGCAGGACAAACTGCCCTATGGAAATTGGAGGCCACAAAGCTACTTTTGTTATAGGCTCTTACACTCAGCCAGTTGTTAAACTTAAACCTAGCACGTTCAACTACTTTCTTAAAATTGGCATGAAATATACTGCTTGGCAGACGCTGAAAACGAAGATGGACTTTATAATGGACTGGTATTTTGCAAGTACCGATCCCGCAAAGCTTAATGCAAAATTAAACAAGCAAAAATCCAGCTAGGTATAATGTATCGCAGCTATGCTTGCGTTGCTTTCGTTGTAGACAATTTTGAATATCTTTGTGTCAAGATTGTTGTATACGAGCTGGAGCTTTGCGATGTTGTTATTCCAAGGGCAGCTTGTATAATCGCATTCGTAGAGGAACTTTATCATGTTGCTGTGCGCAAGGCCAGGAGCAAGCAAATAGGCTCCAGTGACGTTTATCGGCAGTTTGATGCTTGGCTCAGGGGAGTAGGTTACAAGCAAAGTATAATTGTCAGTAGTGGTGAAGTTTGATTGGCTTATAACAACGCTGCTTGTGTTTAGTATGTTGTAGAGGATAACATTGGAGAACATTGAAACGTTGCTCTGGCCATTGGGCAATGTTTCTACAAGGAATCCGCCAAATCTTTTTGTCCCGTTTATTGTTTGAATCACCAGCTTTCCTGTAAATTCTATATTGTTTATATAATAGCCTGAGAAGGTTAGCAGGGTAGTTGTGGTATTGGTTGTTTCGCTTATAGTGTTGAAAGGCCCGTAGCCGTAGAGCGATTCAATATATGCATTTATGCTTTGGTTTAGTTCGTTGCCTAATGTTTGGTTTAGTTGAGACCAGCTTGTCAGATGGTATTTTGTCAAGAGTTCTGACCTTATTCTGCTAATGAACGTTTGGTTATAGTTGTCCACCCCGTATCCGCTTTCTGTATATATGCCCCCTGTCTCCACAAGCCAAGCGTACCTAACAAGCAGGTAATTGGGCTTGCCGTTTATTGGCGTGAGGAGGAATCTTGCATCTGGCGATGAGTTGAAAAGCCAAGCGGCAAATGGGTTTGCCTTGCTACCATTTTGCGATCCTACACTGTCAGTTACGCTTGTCCTGTTTGCTATGCCCTCTACTAGGGAGCCGTCAGGCCACAGTGTGAGCACGACACTGTTGCTTGGCGAGTTGTTCTTGAGCCATGAGAGGGCCTGAACTACTGGCGGATTTGAAGGGTTTGTGCAAAAGAATTGAGGCATGCAGATCTCATCCGCAGGTGAAAGGCCTGCTGTGTACTTTGCGCTGAGCTCATACTGCTCAGCCAAAACTAAAATAAGAAGAAACACGCCTACGTAGAAAAGTGGCTTAACTTTCTTAGCCTCAGTTAGCAGCCAATACAGCGTATAGGCAGCAAAAATAGAAAGAGGTACCGATACTAGAGAATTGAACCTTATTGCATTCATTTGTAGATATGCTGTTGCCGCAAAGTATGCAAGTATCGCAAGCAACGCCTCGCTGTAGCCGAACATTATTCTTGCCCTTCCTTTTGCAAACCCGCCACTGTCAAATACCTGCATGAAGAAATAGGGCACCGCAAAGACTATGGCAAGTAGCCAGTACCAGTATTTGGCGATGTGGTTGACAGACCAAATCATTGGGTAATCCATGGGAACTAGGAAGAGCTGCAAGCCGAAGCTTGCAAGCAGGAATGGATACGAAGGGGGCTGAAGCTCTTGTATGGTTTCTGCAAACCTGTTGCTGCTGAGCGTCAAGAAGCTGCCACTTTTAATTACTTCTATTACAAATCCTGGCAATGCAGCATATATTGCCAGCATTGAAATTGCAAAAATGAGCAAGAATATTAGAAAACGTTCATAGGGCCTTTTGTGCTTGGAATACTTGAGAATGAGGTCAAACAAGTATGCGCCGATCGCCATAACTGCAAAGATAGGTATAAAGTGCCAGCCTGTAAAGGTTTGCCCCATTATCAAATATGCCCATTTGTATAGAGACACGAAAGCGAACCAAACAAGGAACATTACAAGCATGTATTTAGCATCGTTAAGCAGCTTGGTATCTGCAAAGGTGTAACCGAACAAGAGTAGAAGAATAAAGAAGAGAAGCATAACTACTGTAGTGAATGGTGCGCCATTCCAAACGAAGTTGGCCCCGCTTAAGAGGAACCCAGCTAGGACTGCAAGCAAAATCTTTTTCTTCTGTTTTGTCTCCTTCATCATTGCAAGAGAGGCGATGAGTGCAAGTATTAGGAAGATTGTGACAAAGCTGTCGCCCCTGAAGATTAGTGTACTTGTCCTTGCAGCATCGCCCATGTTGAGCGCTACAAGTGCCATTGCCAACAATCCAAGAAGCTTGTCCTTGCTAAGATATCTGGCTAAAAAATAGGCGCCTATTACGTCGAATAAGCCAAACACTAGCGCCACATGCCTCATAATCTGGTATGCGCTTATTCCGAAGAACCTGAGTATGAAATAAGGCGCAAGTACTGTGTAATAGAGCCCCTTAGGCTCGCTTATTATGGTGTGCGCAGGCCAGCCAGATATTGAGAGGTACATGGGCACTATGAAGTTGTTGGCGATTGCTGCTCTGATTACTGAGAAGTGGTAGTAGTCGTCTGGCTCGTAGAAGCCGTAGTACTTTAAGAGTGGCGCCCTGAATCTTATGGCTACTAGAAGTATGATTAATACTGCTAGAATAGTTAAGTACGCCTCTGCTTTTTTGTGATCTGCCATGGAATCCTTTTAGTTTTAAAGTATTAAATTCCTTTCCTGCTTGCCTGCTACTGCTTTTTCATTTCGCGCAGTTCTCTGTCTATCTCAAGGAGCAGGTCCAAGATTATGCCTACAAAAATTGAAAGTATGCCTAGCACAGCGAGCATAAAAGCGATGAGCGCTCTTCCAACTTCGGTGAACATGCCTGTTCTTAGAAAGTTTATAAACACGGCTAGGCCTATCGCTAAGCCTACTATAAATAGCACAAGTCCAAATGTGCCAAAGATGAGAAGAGGGCTGTAGTCTCTTACTTGCCTTATAATGTTCGCAGCAACGCTGAGCGCATAGCCTGTTTTATGCTTCGATATCCTTGAGGTGCCGTATTTGCGCTTGAAGTACCTTATGTCTATTTCTCCTATCTTGTAGCCGCGCCTTATAAGCTCTATGGCATATGTCGTTGCAACGCCTGCTCTGTATGGCTCTATATTCTTTACCTTTTCAAACGCTTCGCGCCTTACTGCAAATAAACCGGTAAGGATATCGTGAACCTTAACTCCATAAAGGCTGCTAAACAGCTTGCTCAATATTTTGTTACCAAGCCTTATGTATGCACTCATTGCACCCTTTTCGCTTTTATTCAGCCTATTGCCTAGCACCATGTCGTATGTGCCATCCTTTATCTTTTCTACAGCCAAAACCAGGCCTTTGACATCGTGTGTGCCGTCTCCATCTATAGAAGCAATGATCTCCCCTTTTGCCAGCCTCATGCCCTGCGCTACCGCCCTTTCAACTCCCTTGCCTTCCTGCTTTACCGCTACAACGCCCTCCTTCTTTAGCCTTTCGAAGTAGCTGTCGCTGCTTTTGTCTACCACTATTATCTCCACGTCTCCCAATTCCTTCCTTACTTCCTTTATCACGTCAAAAGCGGCTTCTTCCTCCATTGTTGGTATAACAACGCTTATTTTTGGGGCCTGTCCCATACTCTTCCTTCTACATATGAACGTTTTCCTTTTTAATTTTACCATGCTGCTCAGGCTAAGGCGTTAGCCAGCAACCGCTATGCAGGGTTAATAATTTAAATTGTTTGTTTGATGTTTAATTGATAGAATGAAAGTGAAGAAAGCTGATGGGAGCCTTGAAGACTTCAAGGTGGAGAAGATAGAAACGGCAATAGTTAAGGCAGGGGGCTCGAGGGAGCTTGCCAAGCAGATAAGCCAAGAAGTGGCAAAGGTATTTGCAAACAAAGAACTGGTTGAAAGCAAAGAGATAAGGAAGGAAGTGCTGGCTAGGCTTCAGGCAAGAGACAGAGCGACATACGCCAGCTGGCTAGACTTTGACAAGAAGAGGGGCAAGAAATAAAAGCAAGAAAGAAAGCGCTTATTTTATCTAGCTCTGCTCTTACTCCTTTTTCATCTCTGAATAGTGCCTTATAAGCTCCTCGGTGTCCTTGTTTTTCGGCATGTTTTTGTTTACAAGCAAGGCAATTTTTGAGTTGTCAAGCACTTTCGAAGCAAGGATTATGATGTTGCCCTCTGTTATTGCTGTGGCAATTCTGTAGACCAAGAAATGCCGCTTTAGCATGGTTACGTAGCCCATATAGGTGAGCCAGCCCATAAAGCTTGGCGCGTAGTTGATTGCAAGAATTCCTTTCTCGCTCAGCACCTTTTTTGCCTTTATTGCAAAGCTTTCGCTAAGGAACTGCTGTGGTATGGTGCTTCCCTGGTATGCATCAAGAAATATTAGGTCAAAGCTTCTAGGGCCGAGCTTGCTAATATATGTGTAGGCGTCTTCCCTTATGATTCTCGCTTTTGTCTCCTTTGGCAGAAAGTACTTGCTTGCCTCTATCATCTTTGAGTTTGGTTCGAAGGCGGTTATGCTTACTTTTTCTCCCAAAAGCGATTCCAGCTGATATGCTATTGTGCCCCCTCCAAAGCCTATGATCATCACTCTTGGGTGTTCAAAGATGTAAGCGAGGGGCAGGAAATAGTCCCAGTACTGATGCGTAAAAACAGAGCCTTTGTTGAGTTTTGAATAGGTAATTCCGTTAAATTTGAGCACGAGTTCATCGCCTAAACTTAAAACTTCTATGGTGTTGCCAGACTCGTCTATGCCTCTATATAGAAGCTTAGGAAAAAGGAAAGATAGCGGGTTCATGATTCGTTGATAGAGATTATCTGCCCTTGACCTATGCTTGTCGGAAAGCTGTCGAACTCTACTACCAACCCTGCTTCTTCAATTCCCACAACCTTCCCATGCCATTCCTTATTGTTGGAGTCTGTATAAATTGCTTCTTTGCCTACTAATCCCTTCTCATCCTCCCCGCCAGTGGGCATAACCACTACCTTATTTCCTTCTATTGCGGCAACTATCGCATCTATCATAAAATCATTCTTAATCTGTCTGTTTTTCTTTTTATTTCTATCTCTTCCTACGCCTATCTCTGCCTGTACTATTTTCCAACTCCTGGATTCTTGCAAGCTCATTTATCTTCGCAATCCGCTCGCCACCTAGTATGCCACATTTTATATATGCAGCGCCAAATGCGACGGCAAGGTGCGAGATGAAAGCGTCAATTGTTTCACCACTCCTGTGTGAAACCACAAGTTTTATGCCATGCCGCCTTGCAAGCTTTACAACCTCCAACGTGTCAGTTAGAGTGCCAACCTGGTTTACTTTTACCAGTATCCCATTAGTTGCCTTTGCTTTGATGCCTTCTTCAAGCCTCTTTGCATTTGTGGCGTAAAGGTCATCTCCCACTATCAATGCACTTCTGCCAAATTCCTTTGTCAATCTAGCAAAGCTTTCTAGCTCAGACTCTTCAAACGGATCTTCTATGTAGACAGGCCTGTGCTTCTCTACTATTTCATTTATCGCATCAAAATATTCTGCCCTTGTTAACTGTCTTCTTTTGCCATGTCTATCATAAAAGAGATATTTGCCATTTGAAAAGTATTCTGTCGCCGCAAAATCAAAGCCAAGCCTCGCTAATCCGTCTGCTGTTTTCTCAACAGCCTTTATCGCTTCAATGTCTGCAAGCTTGCTTATCCATGCATTTTCTATGTTTAGCCCTATAGCTAGGTCCCTCTTGCGCAGGAACTCGCCAAGTGCGTTGTGCAGCATTATGTTTGTTTTGGCGTTTTCAATCACATCCTTTGACCTGTTCGTTATCAATATTTCCTGTATTTGCATGTTGCTGTTCGAATGCACGCCACCGCCGAGTATGTTGCCAAGAAGGAAAGGAATTGCCTTTTTTATTCCCATGCTTTGCGTGAAGCGCCTATAGATGTATTGATAAAGCTCAAGCCCCTGCTCTTTCGCAGCAAGCTTTGCAGTTGCAATAGAAATCGCGGTAGCAACATTGCCGCCTATTCTTGCAAAATTTTCGGTTGCGTCTATTTCATGCAGCGTTGCATCTATTTCTTTCTGCTGCTCAGCATCCATTCCTAGAAGCTTGGCCTTGTACGTGCTGAAAAGCTTAATGGCTTCTTTTGCACCGCCCCTTGGTAATGGAACTGCTTCATAGCCGCTCCTGCTTGTGCCGCTTGGCGCAATTGCTATTGCCTCATTGCCTTTCTCGTCTTTCAAATACGCAGCTATAGTTTCCCTGCCCCTTGAATCTAGCGCTACGTGCAACGAAATATCCTTTATCATGTCAATCGCCCTCGATTATTTATCATTTTGTTCAAAAGCTCTCTTCCATCGAATATGCCAAGGGAGCCCTTGGAGTCTATTTGCTCAGTGAATGAAAGCCCATCGCCATGCTCTCCTTGCCTGTATATCACGACAGGCACCGGATCTGCGGAATGCGCCTTTAGCGAGCATGGTGTAGAGTGGTCTGAGGTTACACACACAACCTTTGGCATTTTGTCCTTTAGCAACGCAAAGAAGCCTGAATCAATAAGCTTTAGCCTCCTGCTTTTCTCAACGGCATTGCCATCATGCCCAGGCTCATCAGGCCCTTTGATATGAACATACATGAAGTCGCACGTTTGCCTGCTCCTTATAACAGCCTTTGCAAGGTCTTGATAATAAGCTATTGTAAAAGGTTTGTGGCTCGTTGCAAACTTTACAGGCTCCATCTTCAGCAGCTTAGCTATGCCAGTTTCTACAGGCATTTCTGCTATGAATGCAAACTTCATTCCAAATTTCTTGCTTATAGGCATGACCTTCGGAAGTCCCAAGCCAGCGTCTCTTAGAAGCAGAGCGTTAGCTTCAAGCCTGCCCCTTTTCTTCCTTGCTTTATTCACCTTGCTTGCCTCAAGCTTTTGTATTGCCAAGTCTATGAAACTGTTGACAAGCTTTGCAGTATACTTCGCTTCTTTGGTTCCATCTAGAGGCACAACCTTATGCAAATGCAGAGAATAGCTCGATTTTGCAACTGAAACGTTGCCCTTCCTTACATAGCCAATGTCAAAGTTTGATATGTTGGGCGAAAGGCCTTCGCCTCTCATTATTAGCACGCCTCTGTGGCCTACTGTTGACTTGAACTTGAACCGCACCTTTGCATCAAACCTTATGCTGTTGATTTCCTTCTCTAGCTCCTTTGCTTCTTCTATGCTTATGTCTCTTCCTGCGCGCCTGTCTATTACCTTCCTATCTTTGTCAATTGTTGCAAAATCGGCCCTAAAGGCAAGAGTTTTGCTATCTATTCTCAACCCAGCTCCCAATGCTTCCAAAGGCCCTCTCCCCGTATAATGGGCAAGGTCGTAGCTAAGCAAGGAAAAAACAGCGGCATCTGACTCAGGCGCTATGCCTTTTCCTACCGTGTGCATCATTCCTGCCTTTGCCCTTTTTGCAATGGAATTGAGGTTTTTCATTCCTGCATGCTCAAGAGGTGTTTTGTTGCCAAGCTCCTTTACGGGCCTATCAGGAGCGCCGTCAAGTACAATAAGCAAATACTGCATATTCTACCTCTCAAGTATGAAGCGCTGGGGTGCTTCTTCAAGCTTTATGTGCTTTAGCAAGGCTTTGTTTTTCTGGCCAACCAGCACAAGCGGATTTTCCTTAACGTATTTTTCAGCGTTGTGCAAGAGTGGCGCGCTGTCGGAATAAATAGTCAGTAGCACCTCTCCCTTCTTTACAGGGTCGAAAAGCTTTTTGTTGAGCAGGATTGCGGCGCTTTTATTTGTAGGCGCTCCAGCCAGCTTTGTAGCGGTGGCTATTCCTATATTGTCAAAGCCGAGCACAAAGCCATCTTCATTTGCAACAATCTCTGCAGTATGGTCGCCAAGCGCTATGTCTTCAGGCTTCACCTTTTCATCTCCTCCTTGCTCAGCTATTATCTCTCTAAGCTTTTTCTCGGCAAGGCCCCTGTCAAGTATTGACCTTGCAAGCTTCTTGCCGTTCTTCTTGCCGCTCATCTCAAGCAATATGCCTGCTATGCTAGTGGCCTTGTCTATCAAGTCCATGGCCTTTCTGCTTTTTCCCGTTATAGTTTCCAGAGCTTCTCTAGCTTCCGCAGCCGCACCGACAGCATAGCCTATAGGCTGGCTTCCAGCTGTTAGTGCTGCCTCAATCCTTATGCCCATTCTTGCGCCAAGTGCAGCAAAGTCCCTTACTAGCATTACCCCATCTGCTTCTGATTTCACCTTCATCTCTGCTCCTATGGGTATGTCAAGCACCATGTCAGTCGACCCAACTGCCTTTTTCTTCGACATTATTGAAGGAAGGAGGAGCGGGTCTATTGATAGAGGATACTCTTCCCTTATGAATATGTCGTCTGCTGGTGCTAGATGCACAGCGCCTCCCCACACCAAGCAGCCATTCGTTTTTCTTACCACTCTCTCCACTTCACTTACTTCCAAGGTTACAGGCATGAGCACTTCAGCCCTGTCTGCAGTGCCAGCAGCAGAGGTTATTGCACGAGAAGAGGTTTTTGGAATTGTGAGGCCTGCCGCTGCAACAATGGGCACTACAAGCAAAGACGTTTTGTCGCCAGGCACTCCACCTATTGAATGCTTGTCAAATATTCTCTTCTTATTCAAGTGAAGCGTATCGCCGGTTTTTACCATAGCGTAGGAAAGGTTTGCAGCTTCTTCAAGGTCTAGGGGCATGTAGTGCAAGCTGGTTATAAACGCAACAATCTCTTCCCTGTCGAGCCTTTTCTTCACTATATCTCTTATTACCTCGTATGCTGTTTTCGCATCAAGCCTTCTCCCCGCAAGCCTGTTTCTTATTGCCTGTATGGAGCTTGGCATAGGCTGCAAGGCGAGCTCTACCTCTTCTCCCTTTCGTATCTTTGTCTCATCCTCTATGTCCTTTGTAAGCCCTAATTCGCCTTCGTTTATGGCTGTGCTAAGGTTTACTATCGCTACCTCCTTTCCTCTTTTGCTTTTAAGCTCTACTCTGTCCCCGGCATGTATGCCAAGCCTGCTAGCGTCTTTTGGATTTAGCTGTATTACCATAGCTCCTGTTTCGACGTTTAGAAGCCTCGCTTTCATACCACCACTTTATACAGGCTTTAGATGGCCCCAGTATTGCAGCGCTTCGTTAAGTTCTTTGTGGCTTTTTGCGTATTCCTCAAGGTCGATGCCCTCTATGCTTGCCTCTATTGCCTGTCTCATTGCCTTTGCACCCGCATAAACTCCCTTAGGATGCCCGTCTATGCCTCCGCCAGCTTGTATTACGATGTCTTGGCCAAGAAGCTTTACGACATATGGCACAAGGCCTGGATGAAGCCCACCAGAAGATACTGGCACAACCGGCTTTATGTTGTACCATTCCTGCTTTAGCACGTCGCCCATCTCCTTTACTGACTTTTCCGTTATCTCGGTGTCTAAGTCCTCTACTTCTCTTCTGCTCGCCTCAAGCTTGCCCACTACTGTGCCTATGTGTATCTGGTCTACGCCGATAAGCCTCGCTAGCTTTGCTACTACTAGCATAGACATTCCATGCTTTGGATTTCTTGTAAATGCGGCATGGAATGCCCTGTGGGCATGGATTGCTAAACCTAAATCTTCACACTCCTCCCTTACAGTCTGCAAGGCCGCCCAGCCTGCTGTGAGAATGTCAACCATCACATACTCTCCGCCAAGCTCCTTCACAAGTTTAGCCCTTCTTATCATCTCATTCGTCTCAGCTGTTATGTTAGCAAGGTAGCTTTTCTTCTCGCCAGTCACTTTCTCAGCATAGTCTCTGTATTTGAACATGAGCTTCATGCGCCTGTCAAATGTGTTGAAGCTCTGGCTTGTCAAGTTTTCGTCGTCCTTGAGTAGATCAACACCGCCAAGCCAAGCATTCTTTGCCACATTGGCGTGCTCCTCAGTGGTCATGCCAACCTTGGGCTTTGGCACGTGTGCCAGCAAAGGCCTGCGCTCTTTCATCCTGAATATCTTGCCGAAAACACCGTCTATTCCGAACTGCGGTCCCTTGAAGCTTCTCACGTATTTTTCTGGAAACTCTATGTCTTCAAGCCTGAGATTTTTAAGCGCCTTCATCCCAAATATGTTGCCTGCTACTGAGCTCATAAGCTGCGGTATGCTGCCAAGCTCAAACAAAGGCAGAGGATATGCAACCTTTACCATATTGCCTTTTATAGAAAAGGCCCTTGCCCTTATCCTTCTTATGTGCTCCTTCAGAGTAGTAAGCTCGGCCCATGTGCCGTTGCTGCTTTCGCTCGCAACCCTTCCTATTGCTTCCTTTATGCTTATGCCTTTTGCAGGTTCCACTCTGAAAAGGCAGACTAGGTCATCTTTGCTAGGAGAATATTTCAGGTCTACAAAATCCCTATACGGATCTTCCATTTAGTCACCAAATAGAAAAGGTTTTTCACCTTTCAGCCTTTCAACTAGCGCAGCATATGGCATAACTCCCAACTCAGTGATCATGGCGCTTATGTAGTCTTGGCTCACGAAATCAAACACATTATTTACTATCTTTACCCCTCTTGGATGATTAGGCCATACCTCTGTGTCGCTTCTCTCCTCTATCTTCTCTACCTTCCCATACCTAGTGCTAGTGTCGAATTTCAGACTGTGGCAAGCTACGTAAACTGGTATGCCCATTTCAGTTGCAACCTTTGCAAAAAGCTGAGAACCTATCTTGTTTATTATGCCCCCATAAGCAGTTATTGCATCACACCCTATCAGCATCATGTCAGCACCTTTCATTGCGGATGGCGCGGCAGAGTCAACGTAAAGTGTTACCTTTATGCCTGCCTTTGCAAGATTTGCAGCTGTAATTCTGCCTTGGTAATCTGGCCTCGTTTCTGTAGCATGTACTTCAAGCTTCTTGCCTTCGAGCTTCGCCTTCTTCAGTATTGCTTCAACAGTCGACGAGTGGCAATGCGTATATATCAGGCTTTCTTTGCCAATAAGCCTTGAACCGAACGTTGCGATCTTCTGCAATTTTTCATCAATCTCCTTTTTCAGCTCTTCCGGATCTTTGCCACTATTGAGATATTTTAGTGCATTCCTAAGCATGGGTTCTGTCGGCCTAAGCGAGACAAGCACTTTGGTCGCTTTTTTCTTATCCTTTGCTATAGCCCACGCGTCTATTGCGGCCTTTGCAACGTTCTCCGCTCCTTGAATCTTCAAGGTCTTTATGCCCTCAACAATTTGTTCAAACTTCATTGCTGCTATTTCTCTGTTAAAGTTAAAATAAGTTTGCAAGGCTGTGCATGTTTAGTTAGGTTTTATAATTTCTCTCTTTACTTAGCTATTGTGGCAGAAAAGATGAAAGAGATTTCTTATGAGGCGCTCAAACAAGCCTTGCGTGTAGAGTACCAAGAACATGCAACTTTCAGGATTGTCGAAAAAACCAAAAATATTGCCAGCAGTGTGCTATACAATCAAGTAAAAGAACTTACAGACCTAGCCTGCCCTACAGAATTAACAAGCCGGGTTATAGTGTGGAGATACTTTTTCTTTCCTTTGAAATTTGAAGGCAAGCCGGCATATATGCCGCTTACCATAGTGAAGCTGCACAATGCGAACGAAGCGACAGAAAGCTATCTGCTTGTGTTTTCTTCTTCAGATACCCTGTCAGACGTGCAGGTTGTTGAAGGCACTGCTCCTTTTGATAAACTCTTTTCCTTTGTGATATCATCAGCAAAAGAAGTTTTGTTAAAGAAAGAGAATACGAAAGCCGAAAAGATGGTTCCGTATCATTTTAGGACTGGCAAGATAAAGGGCAAATACCTGCTTGATCCTTCGCAGCTTATTTCCGAAGAGGAAGTGGAAGAAATAAGGAAAGAATACAGAGAGCATTTGAAGAGCACGAAGGATTTGCCGAATGCGCGTAAGTTCGTATCACTTAATCAGTACTTGTATGCTGCTTCGGTAGCAATAAAGGCAGTATTCCCAGAATATGCCGACCTACCTCCTTTGGAGACGTATAGAAAAACAGCTGATTTTAGGGACGGCTATATGCTTTCAATAAGCAATCCGGACAGTGTAGAGGAATTTAAGAAATGGTATGAAAGCGGAATCTGGCAGGGGTCGCATCCGTTTGAAATTATCGCAGGTTACAGCACTGTAGGCATACTTCTTTATCCTCCCAAAGAAGGGGGTTACTTTATTTTGAAGGCTGGTAGCTCGTTATACTACCCTCAGTATGTTAAGGCTTTGCGCGCAATGATGCAAGCAAAAATACCTGTGAAGGCGGATATCAACACTGTTTTAAGGTTCCTTACAGGTAATAGCTGCTTTGCAGTGAATGCGCCGAACAAGGAATGTGAAGATTATGTCTTTTATTACGAAATTCCAGAAGAAAAACTGAAGTATGTTAAATGGGACAAGTTAGAGGCAGTAAAGCCAAAAGGTGAAAGTGACTGTTGGCCTTCGATGAAAAGGGGTTAAATGGCTATCTTGTTGCCTCATAGATTTCGGCTGCTCCTCTCAGTAGGAAGAAGGTTATTAGATATGCTACAAGTACATAGCCTATTACTTCCGGCCAGTTGAGTATGTAGACCAGTGCAAGATACGAGAAAACAACAGCCTTCGATACGCCTATTGCGCCTCTGGCAAGATGCGAGTATGCAATTTTTCCAAACTTTGTTTGCATGTTGTGGAAATTCTTCTTGCTTGCTGCAGTAAACGCGTCTGAGATAGAGTTTCTTATGAAGACTATGAAAAGGATGAAAAGCGGCACTACGTGCAGATAGGTAAATACAACCCAGAACGTATATTCTGTAATTCTGTCGCCTGCTATGTCTAAAGCAGAGCCGTACTTAGGCAGCCTTTCGACATCCTCGTGCGAGTAGACATGCCTGCCGCTGGCCTCTACCTTAAGATAGTGCAAAATGTTGGTTTTCTTGCCAAGCGCAAAATATCCATCAAGCTCGTCCATGAAAAATGCAATAAGGATGAGCGCAACAGTGGCCCAGGCATTAAATCTAAGATAGATAAGGTAGCCTATTGCAAATACAAGCAACACGCGCACTACTGTTATTATGTCAGCCGCTCTCACGCCTTCGCCTTGCTCCAGCAATAGTGAGCACTTAGTATTTGGTACAAAAAGTTTAAGATTTATAAGGGTTTGATAAAATAAAACTTACTTGGATGATTTTTTGGAGGATCCTATCAAGATAGAGGAGGACGTGCTAAAATACTGGAAAGAAAAACAAATACTAGAAAAGGCGAGGAGTAAAAATAGGGGTAAAAAGCCTTTTTATTTCCTTGACGGTCCGCCGTTTGTAAGTGGCGATTTGCATCCTGGCCAGATGTGGGTAAAAAGCATGAAGGATGTTTTGCTTCGATACAGGCGTTTCAGAGGCTATGATGTATATGACCGTGCTGGCTATGATGTGCATGGCTTGCCTATAGAGCTTAGGGCTGAGAACAGCCTAGGTGTTAAATCGAAGAAAGAAATAGAAATGAAGATTGGAATAGAGAAATTTATACAAAGTTGCAAGAAATATGTCGAATCCTACATTGGGAGGATGGACGCAGATTATGAAAGATTTGGCATTTCTTTGGATTTTGCTAATCCTTATTTGCCTTATAAAAACAACTACATAGAAACAGAGTGGGAGCTTTTCAAGAGGATGTATGACAAAGGGCTTGTGTATAAGCAGAAGAAGGTAGTGCCATATTGCACAAGGTGCGGTACTGTGCTTTCCCAGGGTAGCATGGAGGTCGTCTATCATGACGACCCAGATCCTTCGATTTTTGTGGCATTTAAGGTCCTTAAATCTGCGAAGATAAAATTTGATGGCGAGCTTTACCTGCTTGTATGGACTACAACCCCGTGGACTCTGCCTGCTAACATAGCAATTGCTGTAAATCCGGAGGCCAAGTATGTGATTGCTAAGTTTGGGGATAGGCATTATGTTCTTTCCAGCGAGAGGCTAGATGCGGTAACTGCGGTGCTTGGGGAGAGCGCGACTGTTGAAGCTGAGTTCTATGGTAGCGAGCTGGTAGGAACTACATACGAAGGCATACTCCAGGATAAGGTTCCTATGCAAAAGGTCTATGCAAAATACCACAAGGTGGTTGAGGCAAAAGAGGTTGTAAGTACAGAAGAGGGTACGGGCCTAGTCCACATAGCACCAGGGCATGGGCTTGATGACTACCTTATTGGTGTTAAAAACAAGCTCCCTGTATTCTCGCCAGTTGACAGGGATGGCTTCTATACTGAGGAAGCAGGCGCTTACAAAGGCCTAAAGGTGCCTGAAGAGGCGAACACAAGGGTTATTGAAGACCTGAAAAGCTCAGGAGCGCTTGTAAACGAAGGCACGCTTACGCACAGCTATCCGCACTGCTGGAGATGTGATACAAAGCTGATTTATATCGCCACTGACCAGTGGTTTGTAAACATACAAAGGGCAAAGAAAAGGCTCATTGCAGAGAACAGAAAAGTAAATTGGCATCCTCCAGTTGCGCAGCAGTGGCAAGAAGATCTTCTTGCAAGTTCCCCTGATTGGGTTATTTCAAGGCAGAGGTATTGGGGGGTGCCAATGCCCGTATGGGAGTCAGAAGATGGCGAGAGAATTGTAGTAGGCTCGCTGGCTGAATTGAAGGAACATGCTAAAGACAAAGAGGCTGTCGATAAGTTGGCAGATCTGCACAGGCCTTACATAGACTCCATTGTGCTTGTACGCAATGGAAAAGAGTTTCGAAGGATTAAAGATGTTTTCGATGTTTGGTTTGATTCAGCAATTGCGTTCAGGGCCAGCCTTACAAGCGAGCAGTTTGAGAAGCTGTTTCCTGTCGATTTTGTGCTTGAAGCAATAGAGCAACTGCGTGGATGGTTTGCATACCAGCTAAAGGTTGGCGTTCTAGTGTTCAACAGGCGGCCTTTTGAGCATGTAGTCATGCATGGCATGTTGCTAGGCGAGGACGGCAGGGAAATGCACAAGCACCTTGGCAACTATGTGCCTCTTCAAGAAATCCTAAAGCAGACTACTGCAGACTCTTTTAGGCTATGGTGCGTTTCTCACAAGCCTCAGGAATCTGATCTTGTGTTTAGAATGAAAGATATACAAGATGCCAACAAGATAGTAATACTTCTTTACAACATAGAGAATTTGGTAAAGGAGCTTTCGGCATTGACGAGATACGACCTGAGCAACGTCAAGGCGCCCAAGCCCGAGGACTATGAAGACAAATGGATACTTTCACGGCTCCATTCACTCATCAACTCCACTACCACCTATCTCGACAACTATGATATTGCAGACGCTGCTATTTCGCTAAGGAACTTCCTTGTCGAAGATTTTAGTAGGCTTTATCTTAAGCTTGCAAAAAAAGACGCAGCTATTGGCAAAGCCAAAGCTAAGAAGAAGCTAAGGGTAATAAACCACGTCCTTTACAACATGCTTTTGCTTCTTTCTCCTTTCATTCCTTTCTCTACCGAGAAGGTCTATATCGATCTCTACAACTTCAAAGAGAGCATATCGCTTGAAGATTGGCCTAGGGCTAAGAATTCCCTTATCGACAAGAATGTTGAGGAGGCGTTCGAAATAGGCAAAAAGGCGGTTACAGCTTTGCTTGGCGCTAGGGCAAAGGCTGGAATAAAGCTCAGGCAGCCCCTTGAAAAGGCAACGATAGAGGTTAAAGACGAAACTGCATTGGAGGTACTTGAGAAGCTTGTAGGAATAATAGAAGAGCTTACCAATATAGAGAGCATATCTGTGAAAAAGGTTGCGGCGCTTGGAGGAAAGAGAGTAGTGCCTGTATTCAGCAAGATAGGGCCGAAGTTTAAGGAAAACGCACAGGCTGTTGCAGATGCGCTCAAGGCTACTGATGCTGACAAACTGGAGTCTGAGATAGAGCAGCATGGCTATTTCGAGATACATACAGCTAAAGGCACATTCAACATAGAGCCTGGCGATTACTCGATAATTCAAGAAGCCGTTCAGCAAGACGCAGAGCAGTTCGGGTACGGGCTAGTGAGGGTAGACAGGAACATAAGCGAAAGGCTTAAGCTAGAAACGCTTGTTAGAGAAATAGAGAGAAGGATACAGCTTTCCAGGAAGAAGCACCAGCTCAAGAAGGTAGACAAGATACTAATCTTTTACGAGGCTGAGCCAAGGCTTTCAACGATAATAGAAGAGAACAAGCCAAGGATAATGGCTGACGTAAGGGCAAAAGAAATCAAAGAAGGCCTGCAGGCAGACTTGCAGCAGGAGGCCTATGACATAGACGGTGTGCCGATAAAGATCCAGATAAAGAAGCTAGACTAAGCTCACTGTAATAAGTGCAGCGTCGCTTTCCTTCGCGCTCTTGAAAAGCTTCCTCTTGTTTATATCGCTCCAGCAGTCCTTGCAGATCACTAGCCTTATTGACTTGTTTACCCTTCTCGAGCTTTTCACGCACTCAGTCCCTATCTTCCTTCCGCAGAAGTTGCAGACCTCATATTTGTAAATCTCCCTGTTGCATCTTTCGCAAAGCATGAAATCACAAATTCTTTGTTGTGAAAAATATAAAAACATTTATTATGCTGGCTCGTCTGCTTGTTTGCTATTTTCTGTGTGCCGAAAATTCTTCCAGCAACAAGATTGTATTCCTAATAACACTTTTATTTTCAAGCTCTGCTGATGCCAATGCTACATAAGCGGGATTGTAGGCATTATTGTCTATTTGGGCAGCATAGCCCTTCTGGCAAAGCTCCTCTATGAGCTTGCGAAGCCTTTGTCCAGTTGCTATGCTATCTTTCCCTCCAAAGGCAACCCAGCAAAGCTTTTGAATTTCAGACAGTGTTGCTGGCGTTTTGTTTTTGTCATTGATGTATTTGATGATGCTCCATATTACCAGTCTTTCCCTCTCTTCGCTGCTCTCTTTTTGTCCTTCTTCCATCAATCATATAACAACTTAAGGCTTAAAAACAGTTTCTGAATTAGGCGAAATCAATAAGTAGGTGCTTGTGCTAAACTGTCATTGTGGCAAAAATACTAATCGAGACCTATGGCTGCACGCTCAATCAGGCAGACAGCGAAGTAATGGCTAGCCTGCTCTCTTCCAGTGGCCATGAGGTAAGCACAGAGCCTGGCTATGCCTCTTCCTATGATATAGTCATATTGAATACTTGCACTGTGAAAACCCCTACAGAGCAGAAAATACTTGACAGGGTTAAGAAGCTTTCCCAGCTGGGTACAAGGCTTATTGTAGCCGGCTGCTTAGCGACAGCAAGCCCAGAAAAGATACTGGCATTAGCCCCAAAGGCAAGCATTTTGAGCCTGCAGAATGTAGACTTGATAAACGAGGTGGTTTCTGCAGCTGTGAGCGGCAAAAGCGTGCGGATTGATGAGAGGAGAAGGCTCGATAAGCTACAATTCTTCCAGCCAAACGGCTCAGTTATTGCAAAGATCCCGATAGGCGAGGGCTGTCTTGGAAATTGCACATTTTGTGAGACAAAATTCGCTCGCGGGCCTTTGAACAGCTTCTCCCCAGAGCTTGTCTTGCGCGCAGTAAAGCTTAGCGTTGAGAAAGGGGCCAAGGAAATAGAGCTTACCTCTCAGGACACCGGCGCATATGGCGTTGACAGAAAGACTGACTTGGTGCATCTTTTGGAGAGCATAGTTCAGCTTGATGGTGATTTCAAGCTAAGGCTTGGCATGCTCAATCCGGAGCATCTTGCAAGGCTTATCGACGGGCTAGTTGAGGTTTACAGAAGCAACAAGATGTACAAATTCATCCATATTCCAGTGCAATCTGGAAGCGACAGCGTACTAAGGGCTATGAGGCGCAGCTACTCTGTTGACGAGTTCCTTGCCTATGTCAAGGAGCTTAGGAACAAGGTAAACGGCATTAGCATAGAAACTGACATTATAGTGGGATTTCCTACAGAGACCAGGTCAGATTTCGAGAAGACTCTCGAATTGCTGAACGAGGCCAGGCCTGAGGTGACGAATGTCTCAAAGTTCGGCGCAAGGCCCCACGCTGAGGCCTCTAAGCTTAAGCAGCTTGACAACATTGAGATAAAGAAAAGGAGCATTGAGGCGAGCAGGCTGGTGAGAAGCATACAGTATGAGTCAAGAAGAAAGCATGTAGGAGAATTGCAGGAAGTGCTTGTAACAGAGCAAAATTCCAGCTCGTCTGTAGGCAGGAACAGCTCCTATCTCTCTGTCGCTTTTCCAGGCAAGAGGCTTGGCCTTGGAATTATGGCAATGGCGAGGATAACAAGCAACACCTATTCCACGCTGCTTGCTGAACCTGCATTGTGATATCTATTTTTTAAATATCTCATTCCAATGTTTAAGTATGTATTCTCCAGAGATAGAGAAGCTTCTAGCAAAGCAACGCATACAGGTTGGAGATAGGATAAAGCTTGTAAAAGGCAAGGAGGCGTTTGAAGGCATACTCATGCCGAGGCCAGAGCTTGGCGACAGGTCTGTTTTTGTCATAAAGCTGGATAACGGCTACAACATAGGAATAAGGTATTCTCCCAGCGTGCAGGTAAAGAGGCTAAGCTCACACAGGGCTTCTTTCGAATTCCCCAAGCTGCGCGTTGAGAAGAAGCCTTCCCTTCCAACCATAGCCTTGATTGCTACAGGCGGCACCATAGGAAGCAGGGTAGACTACCTTACAGGCGGCGTATACATGCTTGTAAAGCCTGAAGAGCTTCTTTACGAAGTGCCTGAAATTGCAGAGATAGCAAACCTGAGAATAGAGAACCCCATGAACATCGCAAGCGAGGATATGACTTATGTAGAGTGGCAGAAGATAGCTAAGGCAGTTGCAGACGCATTCAAGAAAGGGGCTCACGGCGTTGTAGTGACGCATGGCACAGACACTATGCATTACTCCTCAGCAGCCTTAAGCTTTATGCTTCAAAATCTTCCTGGGCCGGTGGTGCTAACAGGCGCCCAAAGGAGCAGCGATAGAGGCTCTAGCGACGCATTCATGAACCTTGTATGCTCCTCTATCTTGGCTGCAAAGTCAGACATAGCAGAGGTAGGCATATGCATGCATGCTACAAGCAGCGACAACTTCTGCCATTTCATCAGGGGAACAAAGGCGAGAAAGATGCATACATCAAGAAGGGACGCCTTTAGACCCGTTAACAACTTGCCAATAGCAAAGGTAAGCCCAGAAGGCAGCATAGAATACATCTCGCCTTATGCCAAGCCCTCTGGCAAGGAGCTAGAGCTCAAAACCGGCTATGAGCCTCGTGTGGCCCTTGTGAAGTTTTATCCAAATTCAGACCCGGACATTGTGGACTATTATGTAAGCAAAGGCTACAAAGGGCTGATAATAGAGGGCACAGGCCTTGGCCATGTTGCTGTGAAGCCAAGCGATGACAGGCTTTCATGGATTCCACACATAAAGCAGGCAGTCGATTCTGGACTGGTTGTCGGCGTTGCCTCCCAGTGCCTATATGGCAGAACAAACTCAAACGTATACAGGAATCTTAGGCTGCTTACCCAGGCCGGCGCTGTACATTGTGAAGATATGCTGCCAGAGGTCGCGCTTGTCAAGCTAGGCTTTCTGCTCGGCAACTACAAGAGAGAAGAGGCAGAAGCGATGCTCAACAAAAACCTCGTAGGAGAGATATCTGCAAGAAGCGAGTACGACTGGTTTATGGTGTAAGCATGAAAGATGAGCATTATTACAAGCAGCTCGGGTTCAAATGCGGGCTGGAGATACACCAGCGTTTGGATACTGCTGAGAAGCTTTTCTGCTCGTGCTCGCCGAGGCTAGAGGAAGAGCCTCTGCTTGGAAATGTTGAGAGAAGGCAGAGGGCAGTAGCCGGAGAGCTTGGGAAAGTAGACTGGGCAACGCAGTTTGAGGGAAGCAAGGGCAGGAAGTTTGTTTACCAGGTATACCGCAGCACAGTCTGCCTTGTAGATATAGACGAGGAGCCTCCGCACGACTTGAACAGCGAAGCTTTGGACATTGCCCTCAAGATAGCTGCAAACCTTCATGCGCACGTGCCTGACGAGCTTGAAGTAATGAGGAAGGTCGTCATAGACGGCAGCGACCCAAGCGCGTTCCAAAGGACTCTGCTTGTGGGGTATGACGGCTATATAGAAGTGGACGGTAAGAAAATAAGCATACCTTCGATTTTCCTGGAAGAAGAGTCAAGCGGCATCGTAAGCAGCGATTCGGGGAAGGTAGTTTACGATGTCAGAAGACTAGGCATACCGCTAATAGAGATAGACACTGCCCCAGAAATATCCTCGCCACAGGAAGCAAAGGAGGCTGCGCAGGCAATAGGTCTTTTACTTAGGCTCGTGGGCAAGGTGCAGAGGGGAATAGGAACGATAAGGCAGGATGTTAATGTGTCAATAGCCAAAGGCGCGAGGGTGGAGATAAAAGGCTTCCAGGATTTAGACACAATGCCTGAAATAATAGAAAGCGAGATAGAAAGGCAACTTAATCTGCTTAGGATAAGGGAATCTTTGCAAGAGAGGAAGGCAGCAGTGGGCAAGCCCGTTGATCTTACTGACATTCTGAAAAGCACAGCGGTGAGGCTTATAAAAAGCAGCATAGATGCAGGTGGCATAGTGCTGGGCGCAAGGCTAAAAGGCTTCAAAGGCTTGCTCGGATTTGAGATAAACAAGAACAGAAGGCTTGGCACAGAGATAAGCGAGTATGCAAAGCTTGCAGGCATAGGCGGCATAATCCACAGCGACGAGGACCTGTCTCATTATGGATTTAGCAATGAGGAAATAAGCCTGGTGTCAAAGGCGCTTGGAGTTAAAGAGAACGACGCTTTCATTTTGATCTCAGGGCCTAGAGAGCAATGCACGCTTGCAATGAAGTTTGCGCTTGAGCGTGCTTCACGCGCAATCTATGAGGTTCCAAAAGAAACTAGGGCTGCAGATACAAAGAATCTTGTCACAAAATTCTTGAGGCCTCTACCCGGGGGCTCGCGCATGTATCCTGAGACTGACATAAGGCCTATAGCAATAGACAGGAAGAAGCTCAGCGAATATGAAAAGGGAGTTGTGAGCATAGCGAAAGTAAGGAGCGAGCTTCTTAAGGAAATAGAGAATCCGGACCTCGCTGAGCAGATGCTATGGTCTCCTCTGCTTAGCCTATACAACGAAATAGTGGGCAAGACAGGAGTTCCAGGATATGTGGTCGCGCCCATACTGCTTGAAAAACTTACAGAGCTCAGAAGGCAAGGAATAGATATTGACTCTATACCTAATGAGGCCATGCTTGCTGTTTTCGAGGAATACAAGGCCAACGCAGTGACAAAGGCCGGCATTGAAGAGCTGTTGAAGCGCACGCCAAAGAGCAGGGCAGATGTGCAGAGGCTTATTAGAGAGCTTGGCTTGGAGAGAATAACGGGCAAGAGGCTTGAAGCCTTGCTCAAAGGGTTTGAAGGAAAAAGTAAGGAAGAAACGCTTAGAGAAATCATGTCAAAGTACAGGCTCAACGTAGACGGGAATGAGTTAAAGGCCTTGCTTTCAATGAAGGAATAGCCCCGCTTCTATTTTCTGCTTTTTGCCTTTATGCTGCTTATTTCATTGAGCAGTTCCTTTTCGTCATCGCTAAGAAGGTACGCAAACTTTGTCTTCAGAAGCCTTTCTTCATCATCGTTGATGAAGGTGTAGAGGGTCTCGCCCTCCTTCACCTGCCTGCCAAATGTGACTTCGTCCATTGATATTGCCACATCCTTTCCTGCCCGTGCCTCATCAAGCCTTATCCCGTTTTCCTGTATTTCCTTAACCCTTCCTACAACATCCCCTTTGGAATTCATGGCTAGAGCGCTCGGAACAAGCCTGCCCGCAACAACCTCAATTCCAAAGATTGCAGGCTTAGACATTCTGAACATTGCATTCGGCAACACTACAAACTTTGCAGGAAGTGTTACCATTTTCAGTGCCATCTTCTTTTCTTCTTCTTTTGCTCGCTTTAGCCAATTCTGGTAGGTGTCCAACACCTCATATATTATGTTGCTGCTGATTATGTCCACCTTCGTCGCCTCGCTTTCCTCTTTTGCTTCTTGGTTTATGGGAACGTTGAAGGCAAGCACTACTGCGCTATATGGGTCTATGGCTCTCATCGCGTAAGCATCGAGTACGTCTTTTTTTGTAACTTCCCCTATGCCCTTCTTGCTTATGCTTATGCCTGCACTTTTCAAAAGCCTAGACAGGGCTTCAAGACTGCCGAGCGTATCTGCTTTGAGCACTATCCCGCTTTTATCTACCTGGAATACTTCGTTGAGCTCCTGGCTTAGCTCTAGCTGATAATTCTTCACCTTTGTGGACATTACCAAGGATCCTGGCAGCGCTTCTTCAAGGCCCGGGGCGCTTATCTTGATGCCGGCTGCAGCGCTTACAGTGTTTGTGGAATAGAATTTGCTCAGCGACTCCCTTATTTCTTGCAGGGGCCTTGGCCTTAGCAAGGCCTTTATTTTTGTAGTCTTCACGCCGTCAAGAGTTGCAAAGGCGATGGTGTCGCCCACGCTCAAAGTGCCGTTGTAGAGAATAACATCTATTGTTGTTCCCAATCCTGTTTCCTCCTTCTTTTCTATTATGCTTCCTATTCCTGGCCCGCTTTCCTCTATGGTGAGCCTTGCTTCAAGGAATTTTTGCGCAAGCCCGGAAACAAATACAATAAGTTCTGCAAGGCCCTCTCCAGTTTTGGCGCTTAGAGGTACAACCACCACTTCCTTTTTGAAGTCCTTTACCCTATCAAATCTTTCGCTGCTGAAGCCAAGCTCGCTTAGTTTGCCTATGAGCTCGTAGGTTTTTGATTCCAGCTCATTTACAACGTGCTCAGGCTGCTGCTTTAATGCCTCAAGGAAACTGTATGTCTGCGTGCTTCTCCAACCAGTAATAAGGTCTATTTTGTTCGCTGCCACTACGAATGGAGTCTTGTACTCTTTGAGTATGTCTATTGCTTCATATGTTTGCGGCTCGAACCCTTTCGATACGTCCACAACCAAGATTGCCAAATCAGCTACAGCTCCGCCTCTTTTCCTAAGGTTTGTGAAAGCTTCATGGCCTGGCGTGTCTATGAACAATAGCCCAGGTATCTTGAGCTTTCCTCCGAAAGTCTTTAGCAACGACCCTGCAATCTTTTCAATAACGTCTATCGGCACTTCGCTGGCTCCTATGTGTTGTGTTATGCCACCAGCTTCTTTGCTTGCTATGGCCGTGCTCCTTATCTTGTCTAACAAGGTTGTCTTGCCGTGGTCCACGTGGCCCATCACACAAATAATAGGCTGCCTTATCATTCTGCTTACCCTTTATTATCTTTTGTCCCCGCTCCCCGAAATTGCTCCCCTTTCTTTTCTATCCTTAAGCTTTTCAAGATTGTATTTTGCAACCTCTTCCATATTTATTCCCATTTCTGTGGCCAGCTGTGACAGATACCAAAGCACATCGCCAAGCTCCGAGGTTATGTCCTCTTTGCTTATTTGTGCCTTGTCCCTGGCAATCTTTTTTATTTTGTTAAGCAGCTCGCCTACTTCGCCAGCAAGGCCTATGGCTGTGTAATATACCCCGCCTTCAAGCGTTTTTGGATAAATCGCAGTCTCCGACGCTTTTGCCTGATAATTAGCAAACTCCAAAGAATCACCAATAGCTTATTGATATTCAAGCATATAAATCCAACGATTTACTTGCCAGGCACAGTTGAGAATATTTATAAACTTTCAAAGCAATAGGGCTATGATTCTATGATAGAAAGGACTTTGGTATTGGTAAAGCCCGATGGCGTATACAGAGGCCTTATAGGCAACATAATAACTGCTTTTGAAGTTGCGGGACTGAAGATAGTGGGGCTAAAACTTGTAATGCCAACAAAGGAGTTTGCAGCACAGCATTATCCTGCAGATAAAAGCTGGTATCAGTCGCTTTGGGAAAAGACGAAGAAGGCAGCTGAGGAGAAGGGCGAACCTTTTACAGAAACTCCCGAGCAGGTTGGAGAGCGGGTAAGGGGCTTTCTTGTTGACTACCTTGCCAATAAGCCGGTGGTTGCGATGGTTGTTGAAGGAAACAATGCAATAGACAATGTGAGGAAGATTGTTGGTGCTACATCGCCGTCAAAGGCGGATCCATCATCAATAAGGGGCAAATACGCTATAGACTCTTACGACCTTGCCGACTCACAGCACAGGGCTGTGAGAAACCTGGTTCATGCTTCCGACAGCAAGGAGACTGCGCAAAGGGAAATTTCGCTGTGGTTTAAAGAAGGTGAGCTAATAAGCTACAAGCGTTCAGATGAAGAAGCAATGTTTGGCTAGTTCGGCTAAGTCAAACGCCCAGCTGCTTCCTGTATTCCTCGCTTATCATTTCGGCGCTCCAAGCGGGTTCCCATACTAGTTCTATATTTACCTTTCCTACATTTGGCAGCTTTTCAAGCCTCAGCTGAACATCTGCGAGTATTATGCTTATAACAGGGCACATAGGCGAAGTCATCGTCATAGTCACAGTGACATTGTTCTGGTCGTCTATTTTTATGCCGTATACTAAGCCTAGATCGACTACATTTATGCCTACCTCAGGATCAACAGCTTGTTTGAGCGCCTCAACAACCTGCTTTACTGTGAGCTTTTCCATTTTACCCACAGAGTGGCGAAGTTATCCATTTGCAGTTGACTTCTGAAGAGCACCTGTTCCCTCCAAAGTCCTGGCTTGCTGATGAGGCATTTTCAGCGGTTCCATAGCATTCTACGCCTGCAATTGAGCCGTTGAACAGGTTGTTTTTAAGCTGAAGTGCTGTGGCGTTAAAGAACTGTGCCGCATACTGCGTTGCGTGAATTGTGTTGTTGTAAATCTGCAGATTTGAACCGCGTCTAACAGTCATTCCGTTTTCTACGAACATAAGATTGTTCTTTATGCTTGTGAAGTTTGAACTATAAGCATAAATGCCTGTGGTTGAGTTGAATATGCTGTTGTTATAGAGTCTGCTGTAGCCCGCTCCATAAAGCGAGATTGCATAGTCGCTATCTGCTATGGTGTTGTTGATTATTTCAGCGTTAGGACCTTTTGCTATTACCGCCTGCGTGAAATTCTCTAGGTAGCAATTCTCTAAAGTTACGTGGCTGGAATTAGAGATCTGGACAAACACACCGCCTTTGTTTGCTAGCACCGTATGACCGTTGCAGTTTATTACTGTGTTGTTTGCAGTTGAAGAGTTTGTGTTGTATATATTGTAGCATGTTGCCCCTGAGTTATAAAGCATGTCTGTGCTTAACGAGATTTGGGAGGCCGAGCTTATTGCTTGGCAAGGCGGGTTAACTGGTACTAGTGGCTCAACTACGAGCCATCTGCAAATATTCTTTACTACTCCTATGTTGGCTCCTGTAGAGTCTGCAAACAGTCCGCTGGAAGAAGGAGAGCAGTAGTAGTCAAAGAGTCGATTGGTAGAGGCAGTATTGTTTGCAACGCTGTTGTTTCTGAAGTTTACAAAGACAAACCCGTCTGCAGGATTCCTCTCGGAGTAATCAAACCTAATGTTCGATTGCGTTGTGTTGATAAATACAAACCCTGATGCATTGTCTAGGCCGCCTTGAGCAGAATCTGAAAATACGTTTACATTTTTCGCATTTTTCAAGTAAAATCCAGCCACGGTGTAAATATATGCAACATCGCTGCCTATGGTAGCGTTGACAACATTGCCCGCATAAATTCCTATCTGTGTTGAATTTGCCAGCAGGTTTTGGGCATTAAGTCCGCTTACGTCTTCAGCTCTAAATCCGTTTTCAAAATTGACTGCTTTGCAATTCTCCAACGTTACATTTGTGGCGTTTGTTACTAGTATTCCGTACCCAAAGCCTTTGCCGGTTATTGTGTAGTTATTGCAATTGAGCAATATGTTGCCGTTTGTTATTGTAAAGCAAGTGTTGTTTGATATCAGGTTGTTTTGCAAGGAATAATTGCCAGTATGCGATATTGTCATGCACTGCGAAATAGGATATTTGGCGAGCTGAGGAAGTACATAGCTCTTGCAATCCGCCCATATGCAGTCAGATACGCCGCATCTTGTAGTTTGGAAGAGGTTTGTAGTGCTGTTGTATGTTGTTGGTGTGCAGTAGACATCAATTTTGAAATTGTTAGTTATATTGCTGCTGCTGAATAGGTTAGCGCTGCCCGAAGCGAAGTATATACCATATGTATTATTATACACTCTTACGTTAGTTGTGGTCACTCCAGAAGTAGCATTGTATACTATCCCGCTTTGGGAATTGTTTATGCTTATTTTACTCAATGTGCCGCCTGTTACGTTGTCGAGCTCTATGCCTGTCGTAACGTTGGTTATGCTTATTCCACTTGCTTTAGGGTAAATTAAGTTTGAAAGCCTTATTCCATAGCTCAGGTTTGCAAGCCTGCAGTTGACAATGCTGACGTTAAACTCGTGATTTGCAACAATGCCTGAGCCAACACCTGAGATTGTGTGATTATTGCAATCTAAAGTTATAGAATCTCCTTTTATTGTAATGCAAGAGATTGTTTTTGTAAGAGGGTTGGTGGTATTTAGAATCTTTGCCAAATTTATGTTTTTGCTAAGAACATAGGTGCCTGCATATGTCAACTCTCCGCACGAGCTTATGTTTCCAGGCATTAGCTTCAAAGAAGTGAAGTTGATGGGCACATTTGTCTTTTTGCAGGTAGCAAACTCACAGTAGAAATTGGTATTACATAAAGTGTCGGCAAATTTGTTTTCACCAAGTGCCCCTGCGCTTGCGTTGCATAATATGTCAGCAGGATTATTTTCAAAGTGAGAATATTGGATAGTATTGTTTGTAGAGTTTATTACAAGACCATAATAAATGTTAAAGTTTGAGGCAACGTTGTTTATCTTGTTTTCCCCACCTCCCAGTATATATATTCCGCCTTCTTTACTAGCGCTTTTAGATGCCGAAGAATTTTCAAGTATGTTATCATATGAGTCAAATATAAAGAAATTCGACATTGTATTGTTTGTTGCGTTTACTTGTGTGATAATAGAATTGTCAACGCTATCAAAGTAAACGCCATAGGAGAAGCCGCTAACCCCAAGATTTGAAACAGTTACATTGCTGACTCCTTTTGCCTCTATTCCGTAAGAATACGGCGGGACTATGTCATAAGGTCCTGAGCCATGTATTAGATTGCCGTTGCCATCAAGCTTTACATTGTTAGATACTATCTCAATGCAGCTTCCGTTTTGTATCTTTGTAAAGATGCTGTTTAGCAAATAGTAAGTTCCAGGTTTGGTTATGGTTGTGCAATTCTTTATATTGAACATACTCGTTGCTGGTATCGTAGTGGTTGTGGAAGTCGGCTTTGGAGCATGATGGCCTATTAGGTTAAGGCCTAAAACAGCCCCTACTGCCAATATTATAACTACAACTACCCCTATTATTAATCCTCTTTTGCCGCCTTCCCCTTCATACACAGGCGGGCTAGAAGCTGGTGCATTGCTCTGTGGCGTTTCTGTTCCGTAATTAATTGTATTTTCCTGTCCTTGCGCAGGAGCATCGTTAGCATTTTCGTTGTCCATACTAACTATTTTAATGTATGTGCTTATTTATTTATAACTACGCCTAGCCTCAGTAGCTCAGCGGTAGAGCGCCTGTCTCGTAAACAGGAGGCCGAGGGTTCAAATCCCTCCTGGGGCTTATAGATAAGTGGTTTGAAGCCCAGGCGTCCTCAGCCTTGCCATGGCCCCAACCAAAGTCCTTAGTCATCTGGTTTACTGCTTATTGGACTTCCAGCTCAAGTTCTTTAACTGCACAGACTAATTACTGTAAATGGGTAACCTTTGTATTGCCTACTAATTCAGAGTCTAATCGCTGCACAATCACGCGTGCAGCAGCGCGAACCTCTACCAATTTATTCCTTATGGTCGCCATATTCATGTTAATTACCTTTTTCCCTACTATTTGCAGGGGTTTGCCGTCGAAAGAGAGAAAGTAACCCCTGCTGTAGGGATTGTATTTAACGGCGATAAAAAGATTTATAATTTGTCAGGATCCTATTGCCAGGCATGCTGAGAATATTTATAAACTTTCAAAGCAATAGGGCTATGATTCTATGATAGAAAGGACTTTGGTATTGGTAAAGCCCG
>JBMFIM010000006.1:0-44299 GCA_049976305.1 Candidatus Micrarchaeia archaeon
GTTACTGTTGTTCCACTTCATAGAGAAATAAAGCTTGGTACGCTATTTGGTATATTGGAGTTAGGTAAAATTAGCAAAGAAGAATTCCTGAAAAGAACCAAGTAACTTGTTAGGGCTGGTGGCCATTGAACGGCAACGCCAACGACTACAGCGGCAACGGCAACAACGGCGTGCCAAGCAACGTTATGTTTGTGAGCAACTGGTGGTCTGGCTACACGCCGCCGTGATTGCTGGTACTGTAACATATTTTATTTCTTTTCTGCTTAATCTTGTTGTGGCCTTATGCAGAACGACGTCTATGAGATTGTAGCAAGGAGGGGCGTATTTTTCAGAGCTTTCAGCATATACAACGAAGTCGGCGGCTTCTATGACTTTGGCCCTATAGGCTTCAGGATAAGGAAGAATATAGAGGCTGCTTGGAGAGATGTGTTTGTAAAGAAGACAGGTGCATATGAGGTAGAAACATCCCTTATCGTTTCAGAGCCTGTGCTTACTGCCAGCGGCCACCTCTCAACGTTTACAGACCCTATAACTTATTGCGAGGTCTGCGGAACTCCTTACAGGGCAGACAAGCTTATTGAGAGCTATTTTGAGAAGAATGGAATGATTGAAGAGGCAGGCAATGTAAAGAAGGAAAATATTGATGAACTGGAAAAGCAGCTGAAGAGCTTGCCTATAAAATGCGAGAAATGCGGGAACAGGAAATTTTCAAAAATAGAGAAATTCAACCTAGTGTTCAAGACTCAAGTAGGGCCCACAGGCAAGGAGCCCGCTTACTTGAGGCCAGAGACCGCTCAGGGCATATTCGTAGATTTCTATTCCCTTTACCAAGCATATAGCCCAAAGCTTCCTTTTCTTGTTGCTCAAGCAGGCAAGTCTTTCAGGAATGAGATCTCGCCAAGGCAGCAGCTTATCAGGCAAAGGGAGTTCGGCCAGATGGAGCTTGAGCTGTTCTTCGACCCTGAAGAAGGCGCAGCAGGCGAAATTGGCGTTTACAATTTGCCAAGCCTGCTCAATGAGGAAATCAATTTTGTGAAAGCAGGAAGCGAAGAGGCTAAAAAAGAGAGCCTCGCAAGCTTGCTAAGCTCGGGGCTAATACCACACGCCTATATGGCATTACTTCTGTTTCTGGAGAAGAAGCTTATTGGCATTTTAGGAATAAAAGATGAGGAATACAGGTTTAGGCAGCTTGAGCCAGAGGAGCTGCCACACTATTCCAAGGGCAACATAGACCTCGAGGTTAGGACAAGTTACGGCTTTATAGAGGTAGCAGGCAACGCCTACAGGTCTGATTATGACCTAGGTCAGCATGCCAAGCTTAGCGGCAAAGATTTGAGGATAAATGTAAACGGAAAGAAGGTGCTTCCTCATGTTGTCGAAGCGAGTATGGGCCTAGACAGGCTTCTTATTGCTATGCTAGAGCACTCTTGGCAGAAGGGCGAAGACCGTGGATGGGCCTGGCTTAAGCTGCCTGAAAGCATAGCGCCTTATCGCTATGCCGTTTTTCCTTTGCAAAAGGACGATAAGCTTTTGGCGAAAGCAAAGGAAATATACAAGCACCTGCTCGAGCAGGGCGTAGACTGCTACTACTCAGAAACAGGCAGCATAGGCAAGCGCTATGCAAAAGCCGATGAGATAGGCGTACCTTATTGCGTGACAATAGACTACACCACGCTGGAAGATGATACAGTAACCATAAGGAACAGGGATACAACCCAGCAGGTAAGGAAAGAGGCATATGCAATACAATAAGCTCTTTGTTTCTGATTTTTCCCTACTGCACACCTATTCCAGCGGCCAAACTCTCAACTTTGCAGGCACCCTTGAGCAAAAGAAATACTTCCTCCACCTTTCCGCAACTACTCCCTATTCAGCTTTTGACATAAATTATGCGGCATCAGGCGATGCAAGTGGCACTTTGTATTGGCGCTACAAAGGCCTTCTTGGCGAAAAAGAGGCAGAGGAGGAGCTCAAGCAGCTTCTCGGTGTGCACACCGGCGTTCGCAGCATATACTCAAAGCTAGAAAAGGACATGCTCCTCAAAAAGGCTATAGAGGAATTTTACGGCATGCGTGTAGTAAAAGCAGACCCTTGGCAGACTGCTGTGTGTTTCATTGTCTCGCAGTTCAACAACATAAAGAGAATAAGCAAGATAATAGGCATGCTCATAAACAAGTTTGGCAAGGCTGAGAATGGCGCAAAGCTTTTCCCGTCTCCAGAGTCTATCGCAAGAGCGAGCAAAGCCTCGCTGCTTGCATGCGGCCTGGGATTCAGGGCTTCTTATCTCAAAGACTTCGCTAGTGGCATAGTTGAGGGGTTCGACCTTTCAAGCTTGTACAAGCTTGGCTATGAAGAAGCGAAGAAGGAGCTTATGCAGTTCAAAGGCATAGGGGACAAGGTTGCAGACTGTATTCTGCTTTTTGGCTACGGCAAGCTCGAAGCGTTTCCTGTAGATACTTGGATAAAGCGTATTGTGGAAAAGGAGTATTTGCATAGGCGTTCAAGCCTTAAGCAGATTCACGAGTTTGCAGCCAGGCGCTTTGGCAGCTTGGCAGGCTATGCCCAGCAATACCTATTTCAATATGCAAGAGAAAGTGGATTGTATGCAAGACGTTGAGAAAATAGAAAGGAGGCTTGAGGAGCTTCAAAAGAGAAAGGATGAGGTAGACGAGCTTTCAAGAGAGGTAATAAGGAACGCGGGCAAGGCAGTAGTGCTTGTCCACGCTGGCAGGCTCGACATGGCAAAGAAGCAGCTTGAAAAGCTAAGGCAAATGCTGGCAAGGCTTAAAAAAATCGATAAAGGCTTCGAGTACTATTCGCAACAGGCAAAGCAGGAATATGCAGAAGCTTTGGCCTTCTACGTCTTTGCAAAGGAGAAAAGGCTTGCGAGCCTGGCAGAATCTGGAGTAGATGAAGCTTCTTACCTTCTTGGCATGCTAGACCTAGTAGGGGAGCTTAAGAGGCACGCTGTTGACGCACTAAGGAAAAAAGATGCCGGCACTGCTGAGCTTTGCTACAAGGCCATGAGCGACATTTACGACTCTACATTGCATTTGAAGTTTGCAAGCGCAATAGTGCCTGAGCTTAGGAGGAAGCAGGACACTGCCAGGATACAGCTGGAGAGTGTTGCAAACGAGCTTTTGGCAGCAAATAATCCATAAATATTATAAATCTTAACATTGTTGTTAAAAACGTGGTAATATGAATTGGCGACCAAAGGGCAAGAAAGCCCAAAGCGCAATGGAATACCTCATGACCTATGGCTGGGCAATACTCATAATTGCAGTAGTGCTCGGCGCACTGTTCAGCCTCGGCGTATTCAGCAGCAGCTCTTTCCTCGGCACAGCCTGCATCCCTCAGTCAGGATACATGTGCAGCAACCCTATATTTCAACACGGAGTTGGACTGAAGCTTACATTGGGGCAAGCAACAGGAACTAGCTGGACAAGTGCTACTTTTTGTGTAATTCCTACCGGCGCATCATTACCTAGTTCAGGTTGCGGAAAATATGCAGCCAACACATCAAGCACAGGTCTGAATTCAGGACAAACAGTTACTCTTCTGTTTACAAATGATACTTTAGCATCGTTAACATCGTATCCAATTGGGGCAGGATTCTCCGGGCAAGTATGGGCTTACTACAGCACTTCAACGAGCTCAAACCTCATGACAGAAATCGGCACAGTAACCGCAAAAGTGTCATAAATACGTTTTAATTTTCTTTATTTTTATTTCCTTTTTCTTCTAAAATTAGCATTAGCTCGTCAGGGCTTATTAGGGGCTTTCTCAGCCTGTCCTGGTCCTCTGTAACAAGCCTCGGGCATGCAGTATTGACAAAGGCGTCTATTTCAAGCATGTTGTTTAATGAGTCGAAGTCGAAGGTGTTTGCTAGCAAAACAACTGCTTGCATGCCTTTGCTCTCTATTTTCTTTTTCAAGATATTTGCCAGAGCAAGGTTGTATTGGCCTATTTTTGTGCTAACCAAGATGCCAAACCTTCTTGCCGACGCAGCCCTAGCAATTCTAGCCTTCTTTTTGCTTTCTTCCTCATTTCTAAGGTAGTCTATTTGTTCTATTCTGCCTTGAAAGGGATCGATGACAAAGAAGGGCTTTGTTGTCGACAGTAAAGCGCCTACCGGGTGGAAAAGCCCGCCGCCAAAATAAACGAAGGCATCTACCTGCTTGTCAAGCGACGCTACGTTGCCTACGTCGCAGCCAAGGATCTGGCCTTCATGCTTTGCAAACCCGTTCGGCTTGTTGAAGAATATTTGCTTGCCATTTTGCTCATAAAAGGCCTTTATGCCCTGGAGCTGGTGAATGTGCTGTATGGTAGTGAGTATGCATAGCTTCTGGTAAGGCTTCAGCAATTCCAAGGACTTTGGCAAAAGGTCCAAGCTGGCAGTTATGTGGTACTCCACGTACTCTACGTTGAAATCTACATGCTTGAACTCTGCATGACCGAAGTGCACAAGCTTGTCTGCTCCTATTTTCTTTGCCTCATCTATCGCCAAGTCGCATGCGCCGAAGCTTGGCTCGGCTGAAACATAAACCTCGTTTCCCTCTTTTTCAAGCCTCTCCGCATATTGCATTGCGTATTGCTTCAATCCTTCTGGGAATTGCAGCAGAATTCGCATCTTTAAATCAGCCTGCTACTTCATCGCTTTCGCTGGGCAAGATCTGGCTTGCCTGCTGGCTAGGATTAGGCTTAAGCTCTTCTATGTGTATAGCGTACTTGCCAGATAGCTTTTTTATTGCCCGCTCTAGTGCAATCTTCGCCTTTTTCCTGTTTGCTGAGAATGTCCTAAGCACAAATACCTTCGTGCCCTCTTTTACCCTTGCAGCAACACCTACAGGCTTGCCGAATGTCATCGACATTCCTTGCGAAAGCCTGTCTGCTCCTGCAGCGGTTGCGAACCTCTTTTCCCTCAGCACATGGTGTGGATATGTCACAACGTAGAAGTAGTAATTGCCCGGCAACTCCTTTTCAAGATATTTGTTTGCAACCTGCCTAGCCGCTTCTAGAGCGTTTGACCTAAGCTGAATGTCCTGCTTTGAGACAAGGCTAAGCTCTAGGTCGTACTCTGGCTTATTGGTGCCCATATTGAATATTAGCAAGCTAGTCCTGGGCAAGGCCTTTATGTAGTTCTTTCTAGGCTTCCTTATCGAGTACCTCGTCCAAGGCTGGGTAGCGTCAATGTTCCTTACAGACCTTCCTGGCCTTATCTTCATAAAACCACTATATTCTTTTTGTGGAGATACCTTTAATATTCTTCCTTTTCTTGCTCAGACTGTGCTTTTGCCTTGTTTGCTCGCCGGCCTATTTTTCTTTATCTTTGAAAACGAAGGTCTCTGTAGGTATTTACAAACATATTTAAATGTTTATCAAAGTAAAAAATGTTTACTAGAGTATAAAAGTGAGAGCATGGGCAAAACGAATTACCTCGGCCTTGGGCTATATCTCCTCGACATCGTTGCAACCCTGCAAAGCATACAGAACCTTCTCGCACATATAGGCCCGCTGCTTAGCGCCATACTTTTCACCATAGCGGGAATTTTCTTTGCCATAGCGCAGCTCTTTCCGGCTTACAAACGGGCTTCGATGCATTCAACAGCTGCAGACATACTAGTTGGCGCAATAATTGTCGGCGTATTGTCGCTTGCATCTAACGGCTTGGCTGTGGCATCTACGCATTTGCTCATTAACAACACAAACACCATATAGGCGAAGCCATGCAGGCTTTTGGTCTTTACGGCTATAGCGTGTCTGTGCTTGTAATAAGCATAATGCTTGGCATAGCAGGCATAGCCTTGGGTCTTGGCTTTGCACTTGACAACAAGAAACTCAAGGAGTTTGGCAAGAATGAAATGATGCAAAGCGTCTTCAACGGCTTGCTTGTTGGATCTTTGATGGCCCTTTTCTCAGCCAACGGCATTGTGAGCATGATGTTAAACGGAATAAGTATGCAGGCCAACACTTCGCTAAGTTGCCCATTGCTTTTGCAATCTAACAAAGCCATGTGCGTAGCATACGACTATCTTGTATCGCCAACGCCGTATACATTCATGGGAAGCACCAACATGTCTATACTTGAGCTTTCCTCCATACTGCTAGGGGTCCTCTATGGCGTATACGCCTTGCTAGGCCTTGCAAGCATATTCCTTGCGCCACTGCTTTCGCAGATAAAATACGCTTCGCAGCTTGTCGCCACAATAGCGATCAGCGCTTCCCTGCAGTCTTCTTTCATACTCTTTGCAGCAGCTACGGCGATAGCAGTAATACTGCCGCTTGGCATGGTGCTCAGGACTTTTTACCTTACACGCAAGCTGGGAAGCTTTCTCATTGCCTTTGCAATAGGCATATATGTGGTACTGCCCCTCTCTTATGTCTTCAATGCTTATGTTGCAAATGGCTACATATCTCAATTGCCTGCAGAGCTAAGCCAGCTTTCACAGATAAGCACCTATACCGCCTATGCCAATGCGCTTAGCTCAAACACAATACCTGGGAGGATTTATTCACTAATAGAATCAGGCATGGGCATAATTGTAGGATTTATCGAGAAAGTGTTCGGAATATTGGCATATCTTGTGCTTTATGCCTTTGTCTTGCCGCTCTTTAGCCTCGTGCTTACAGCAATAAGTATAAAAGAGCTTGCTTCTGCAATGGGCTCCGATGCCGGCGTGCTCGATAGGCTTAGGTTGATTTGATGCATGTGCTAGAGAGCATTCTTAGTGCGAAAAGGCGCATAGCCATGTTCAATGCTTCTTGCTTGGTAAAAGAGCTCGGCAATGAGTACATGGCAATGGGCGCAATGGAGCTTAGCATAAATAACGCAGAGAGGGAACGTATAGAAGGCGTTCTTGCATCAGCAGGTTTCGATATTGAGTATGTATTGAAGATAGAGCACGCCGATGCAAGCAAGATTAGGGAGGAGCTTGAGTACAAGAAGCAGCTCAAAGAGCTCAAGCTTGCAAAGGCAAGCTATCCCAAGCAAAATGAGCTTAGGAAGCAGATCGAGGTGATAAATGGCGAGCTTGAGAGCATAGGCGATTCGAGGCCTTTGCTTGCAAGGGTTTTTGTCAAAGTGTTTGCAAAGGAGCCTTCAGCAGCACTCGCAGCAAAGCAAGTAATTGCAAATGCCGAAAACCTAGCCAATGAGCTTGCGGGTATTGAAGGAATAGAGTGCAGAATGCTGAAAGGAAAAGAGCTAGAGGCGCTATTCTGTGTTGGCAACGCATAAAAGCCTTGGTGGCATGATGCCTTTGCTGAACACTGTGTCAGAGTGCGAGCTGATATCGGGTCTGGCAAGCGGCATATACCTTGGCTTAGACGCCGATTTGCATAGGCCTACTTTTCTGGATTTTGAAAAGCTTGTAAACCCTCATGTTTTCGTATGCGGCATGAGCGGCAGCGGCAAGACGTTCTTGCTCAAAAGCCTAGCTGTAAAGCTTGCTTCCCTTCTTGGCATGCGCGTTTTCTGCATAGACTTTACTGGCGAGTATTCAGGCCTTGAGGAATATGGAATAGAGCGCATAGACCTCTCTTCGCTTGATGAGGAAAAGAAGAAGGAGCTTGCAGACAAGGCCTTGGAAAGCATAGTAAAAGGGATGAGGAAAAGGGGAATGAGCAAGCTCAACACCTTTGTTGTTCTTGACGAGTCTTGGAAGCTTGTGAAGAGCTCAGCCTACTTCAACTCATTGCTGCGCGAAGGAAGAAAATACGGCATAGGGGTCATAATGGCAACGCAGCTCATAGGAGACATGGAGCTTGGCATGCTTGACAACGTCTCGACGCTGTTCGTGTTCAGGTTGCAGAATGAAGACGAGCTCAATAAGCTAGCTGCAAGCTACAACCTTCCAGGGCAGCATATTAGAAAGGTGCAGTCTGCCGGCGTTGGCTCATGCCTTGTTGTGATGCTTGGCAAAAGATCCAGCGCGCCCCAGCAGGTTTTTGTAGTGGAACGCGTCGCAGGCTATAAGACAAAAGAGTATGTGCGTTTGTACTTGGGTGGTGGAGTGTATGTAGAAGTTGACTTGGAGAAGTTTGGTAGCATGGCAAGCGCACTATGCAGCGAATGCGCTGCCACGCTTCTCGATCTTGCAAAGCAAAAGAAGACAATGGAAATAGACGAGATAGTGGCAATGCTTATGGAGCGTGTGCCAAGCCTGCAGATTATTGACTTCTTGAGAAAGCTCGGCATCAAAGACGGAAGCATAGCCGACTCTTTTGCAAGGGTCTTGGCGGAAGAATGAGAGCATGGAAGCATATCTAAAAAGTAGCATAAAGTTGCCTGCAAAGATGGAGGCAAGCCTGGCAGAAGTGCAAGCTATTCTTTCAAACTATCCGAATCTCAAATTTGTGGGAAGAGGAAGCACGCTAAAATACATGATCGATGGGAATGAGACAGGCCATTTCTTCCTGCTATCCATTTCAGAAGAAGAAATTGTGTTTGACATATTTTCAACGATTTCGCCCCTTTATTTCCTCAACGAATCTTTGTCAAAGCTCTTTGCCTTGCTTGAGGGCATATCGCAGCTATGCACAGTGGATCTGTCTAATTTGCTGCCATACTTAATCATGGCCTTGTCAAAGTCTCACATCGAAGAGCGGTTTTTGAGCAATTCAGGAAGAGGATGCAGCGGAGGCGATGCCGCGAGGCTGCTTGCGCGCCGCATAATTTTACTTGAGAAGGAATTGGAATCTGAACGTTTGGCAAGAAGAAAAGCGGAAGAATTTTTGCGCAAGGCAATTTTGCAGCTTGTTATAAGACGTTCAAGCAAGCAGAGCGTAGAAGATTTGGCGAGCGCAGTAGGGCTCGAGCGAAAGCAGATAGAGAGCATGATTGCAGAACTGCCAAGCTATGGCTATAGGGCTATTTGGCTTGACAAGGACACATTCGAGGTTGTGGAAGCATGATATTCCAAGCCTTTGTGCTGTCTATGGGAATAGTAGCATATGTGCTGCTAAGAAACCTAAGGCTTAGGAGGGACAAGGTAGTAATAAAGCTAGGTCCAGCTACTGTGGAGAGAGCTAGCACAGCATGCAAGGGCTTTGAAGATTTTGCCAAAGATATGCTAATCGCAAACGGCTACGGGCTTTATTCGGGCAGGGCTTTGGAAAAGGCTGCTTATGAAAAGCTAGGCATTGCCAGATGCAAGTCAAGGCTGCTTAGCAAAAGGTCAAACGCCAAGGAACTCGTTCTTTTTGCAAAGGATTATGATGAATTTGCCTCTTGTCTATTTTCCCGTTGCAGCATCTTGCATGCCTACTTGGTAAACTACAAGCTTAGTGTTGTTTATGCCTGACTTGTCAAGCGAGCTTTTCAAAGATTATTCCCGCTCTTTTCAATTCGTTCTACACACAGTGCTTGCAGCTATTGCCTTACTTCTTGCCTTTTCTGTTTTCCTAGGTGTTTTGTAATGATTGAGGAAATAGTAGCTATTCCAGACGGGCTGAAGGGCGAGCAGTTTCTTGAGGCAAGCCTTGGGAGAGAATTTGCTTTAGTGCACGATCTTAGCCACATGCGAACGCTGATATTTAGTAGAGAGGGTTTTGGGGGTAGATATGGAGTAAAGGCAAGGCCGTCCAGCATCGAGCTAAACGGCAGCTTCATTTTGGCATCAGCATTGCAAACAAAAGGCATTGGCATATACAACCTCTTCGGATTCTCGAACAACCAGCTTATTGTTATGTTTTACAGGCTCGACTCAAAAGACGCAGAGAAAGCAAGGAAGAGAGTCGAAGATGAATTGAGCAGCTTCCAGACTAAGGTGGTTAGGCGCGTGAACGAAATAAACCTGAATTCTGAGCTTTACTACGACTCGTACAGAAGGCAGCTCCTTGCTTCATGGCTAGAATCGCTTAACGAGGCAGAGGCCTCAAACACCTGCTACAATGTTGTTTTGGCGTTTCCAGAAAACGATCGAGATATGCTTGACTACCTAAAGTCTAGGTCTGTGCTTTCAAATTTTTCAAAAATAAGCGCCAAAAGCATCGAAGAGCTGTTTGATAAAGCAAGGAGAAAGGATGTGCCGATAGGGCCATCAGCAGCTGCAAAATTTATCTCTCTTTCTCCAGCAATCCAGCGTATTATAAGCCTTGGCAATATGGCAGTGCAAAACGGGGACATATGCATAGGCAGCGGGCTTGTCTACGGAGAAAAGCAAATTGACGTTTGCATGGATTCTTCCTCACTAAAGTTTGGTACAATCATATCGGGCCTTCCTGGTACAGGCAAAACCTTTGCAGCGATGAGCATTGCAGAGCAAGCCCACAAGGAGGGCATACCAGTAGTCGCAATAGCGCCAACTGAGGAGTGGAACGCCTTCGGTAATGCAAACAATCTGCCTGTGATAAGCTTTTACCAGTCTGCCATTCCTATAAACTTTTTCAAATGCGATGCAAAAATTAACATAGAAAGGTTCTATGAGAACTTGGCTTCGCTGCTTGCCCTCGCTTCTAACGCAGGTCCGTATACACGTACTTTGGAGAAGGTACTGCTTGCTGCTTTCAGAAAAGTTTATGCCGAGACTGTAAGGCCTGATCCTCAAGATGTTTATGACGCCATAGAGGATGAGATCATAGAAGAACATGCAAAAAGGAGCAATGTTGGGATAGAATTTACGAAGCACGGTGAGAACACGATGGCAGCATTGCAGAATCTCAGGCTTATGCTTATGCGCAGGGAGTTTGCTTATTCTGAGGGCATAGACTTTGCAAAACTATTAGAAAGGGGCGCAATATTCGACCTCTCGAGTGTGAGCAATAGTATGAAGCCTTTCTATTATTCGCTTATCCTTAACCAGCTTTATTCAGTGATAGACTCTTTGCCTGAAGACACCTCTAATGGCCTTAGGCTTCTCGCTTTGCTCGAGGAAGCCCAGCTGCCCTTACAGGGCAATACTTCTCAGGCCGTGGTTGAAGATTTGAAGCAGAGGATACAGGACTTCAGGAAGAAGAAGGTTGGCCTCGTGCTTATAACGCACAACGTGACCGACATAAACAAAAGCATAAGGAGATTGTGCCAGAATAAGCTCTATTTTAGGCAGAGCCCTGATGTGGCAAGATTTGCAGCAAGCGATCTAGTTTTCGGGGATATTGAACAAAGCAAGGTGCATACGTTGCTAAAGACACTAGGCGATAGGATCTGTGCTTTCGTTTCTGTAGATAGGAACAACCTCTCTGTCCGCAATGCGATCCTTGTAATTACCAGAGAACTAAGCATGCCTGATGTACAACGCACAGAAACATATCTGCCGGGATTGTCAAAGATGAGGGTTTTGCTAAAAAACGATAGTGGTGTGCCTGTGGAAGCAAGAGTGAAGATAGAGTATGTTGGTACAAAGGTATTTTCGGGTAAGACGGACAAAAGCGGCATAGTCGAGTTGGATTCTTTGCCTGGGAAAAGATACAAGGTTTATGTGCTTGGAGAAAAGAAAAAAGATACAAAGGTTTTTGTAGCAAGAGGCGGCGAGGAGAACGAGTTTGTGCTTTGAGTTAGAGTTACTTTCTTTAATCTTTATTTCAAAAGGTAATTGTGGGATTATGGCAAAACAGGCACCACCTTGGGATCCTCAGACTGATGTGTTCATAAACGAAATAGACGGGATAGTGTCAGAGAAATATGGCATTAGCTTTAGAGACCTTCTTCTAAATCCTGGAAAGTACTCTGGCAAGAAGGACATAAAGGCAACGTTTCAGAACATAAAGACAGAGGTTGACAACTACTTCAAGACGCTTCTTAGCACATATGCTGACGAGCTTGAGAAGGTAAATAACGAGCTTGAGAGCCTAACTTCACAGTATAAGGAGCTTGACGCGCTCATAGCAAGCAAGGCCTCTTTGGCAAAAGTGCCTTACATAAAGCCTTCGTCAATTACAAGGAAGGAGCAAGAAGAGGAGATAACAATAAAACAGTATGATCCTTCCCTTGAGCCGCTTGTAAGCAAGCTTGTGAGCATATCGCACTATGTGGCGGACATGTCCATAAAATACAAGAACAACGTCATAGGCTCTTGGCTCTTCTCAGGGAGCAAAAACTACGTGCTAACGCTGGAGATACCAGCAAGCGACGCTCTTGTAATACAGACAAGCAAAGATACCATTGACATGCTTCTTGGTACTGTCGAGCCATTTTTGCAGTGACATCAAATGCAGGCAATCGTAATTACAGGCACGCCAGGTACTGGCAAGTCCCGGCTTGCTAGGCTTCTTAAGCAAAAGATCAAAAACGCCGAGATTGTGAATGTCAACGAATTTGCAATAAAGCATGGGCTTGTTATCGGGGAAGATGAATTTGGCGCCAGCATAATAAATACAAAAAAGCTCTCTGTGTTGCTGAACGCGCTTGTAGATAAAAGCAGGCGAACGCTCATCCTCGAGGGCCACTTGCTTTGCGACATGAAAATTAAAAATGCAAAGGCAGTAGTGCTCAGAGAGCACCTTGCTACTTTGAAGAAGAGGATGGAGATGAGAGGCTATAGGAAAAGAAAGATATACGACAACCTTGTTGCCGAGGCTACAGACTATTGCGGCATAGAAGCATCAAAACGCTACAAGCAGGTTGGCGAGTTCTTGTCCAGTGATCCAAAGCTTTTGGAAAAGGTTTTGCAGTTTATAAAGTATGGTAAGAAAGAAGGAGACATAAACTTACTCGGCGAGCTCCTGAGCCTGATGAAGCAAGAGAGAAACTTTTCTCTATAAATTGAGAAACTTCTTTCTTAGCTCTCCGTAGACTATGTCTATATAGTCTTCTGGTACTTTGTCCACGTAAAGCTTCGCACCTTTCAGCATTATGTCTTTCCTTCTCTTTCTAAGCCCGCCTTTAGCCACAAACCTAAGTAGTTCTTCAGCGCTTGCGAATCTGTTGGGCTCTATGGCAAACAGAAGGTCGTCTTTCAAGAAAGTCGCTATTGCCCTTTTGTGCTTCTTGAGAAATAGGTCGCTTGCCGTCTTCATGAATACGCTTGGCCCTTTCATGATTCTTGACTGCGCTTGCAGCTCGCGTGAAACAAACATCATTATTCCCTTGTCCTCAAACACTACCGGGATTGCGAATTCGAAGTTATATGAGTATGCGTTTGCAAACTCCTTTATTATCTCTGCAGTTTTCCTAAGCTGCGGCCAAGTTATGTCTTCGCTTTTTTTTGGAAGCTTTGTAACCATGACGAATATGTGGAAGCCCGCAGTGCGGAGGAAGGCGTTTAGCCAGGATGCCGCCTCTTCGTGGGAAAAGCCCTTGTCGTAGAAAAGGCTTTTTGAAGGTTTTGCTACGAATGCTCTTGCAAGCAGCGTAAATCTCGCCAAAGACTCCATAGACACAGGCGCAGCCACGTTTCTGTCAGGGTCTACAGGATCCACTACCACAAATTTTGAATAAAACTTCTTTACAAGCTCAATATTTTTGTTAAGATCCTTGCTTTTTGGCTCTATCACTATCGGTAGCTTTGCTTCTGCGAAAAATTTAAGCACATTGTAGAAGGAGCCGAACTGGTATACTAGCAGCTCGCAGAGATATCCTGAGAATCCGCCGGTATAGACTTCAGCGCCGTAAAGGTCATGGTTTTTGAGGAAGAACTTGAGAAGCCTAACCTCATCCTTTTCCTTTTCGCTCAACTGGCTAAGTACAAATTCGGTATGAAGCGGCGACCTGTCAACAGCCGTTGCCATCTCCTCTATGTTTTCTATTTTGTATGCAGGCACTATGTCTGCTTCTACTCCCAAGCTGTATAAATATGCCCTAAGATACGGATGCTCCGCATATTTTATCTCGTAATCATCATCTTTGCCTATAATCTTCTTTGCATAATCGAGACCTTCTTTTGTTATTTCCTTTTTGCTTTTCTTCTTGTCGAAGAGAAGAAACACGTCTATGTCGGAGCTCCCTCTAAGATTTGTGCCATGCACTAGCGAGCCTACGACCCTTATCTCTACGTTTCTTGGCACTATCCTCTCAAGTCTTCTTACTATTTCATCTACCTGCCCGGTTTCCTTCTCAATCTCCTCTTTGCTGGGCTTTATCCTTTCTAGAGCCTCCTTAAGTATTTTTTTCACCTTTTCTTCCTGCATAAAAACAATTATATAAAGAAGTACATTTTAAATAAGTGCTAGGGCTCGTAGCGCAGTAGTAGCGCGCTCCGTTCGCAGCGGAGAGGTCGCGGGTGCGAACCCCGCCGAGTCCATTGTTTTTGGCAAAGTTTAGTCTGATTTCAAGTTGTCTTGTAGCTTTTTCTCAGTTTATGCAAGCTAAAAGAAGATACTTTTTATTTTTTAAATACTATAAGTGAAAACATGCAGAAAAGGGGCGCAATGAATGGGCAGCATCCAAAAGGTAACAATAATTCCAATCTTATTATAACAAAGAGGCTCTTAGCCGATGCTTCTCCGAAAGCCCAAAGCGCAATGGAATACCTCATGACATACGGCTGGGCAATACTCATAATTGCAGTTGTGTTGGGCGCCTTGTTTCAGCTCGGCGTTTTCAACGCCAACAACTTCGCCCCGAAGGCGCCTCCAGGTGCGTGCCAGGTATTCAGGCCAAATGGGCCCTACACGACTTCTTTTATTAATTTAGAGGGTGAGTGTCAGGGCGAGCTTCCACAATATGTAGCGCAGTTCAATGGCGGAGGCAACACTGGCATTACACTTAATTCGTACAATTTCAATACTACTCCCTTTACTATATCTTTTTGGGAGTACTATTTTAGTTATACTAATTGTTATACCTCAAGCAACGGAGGAAACTGTGACGAAAATGTAACGATGAATGTTAATCCAAACAAATGTAGGTCCAGCTCTAATTATTTATGTGTAATAGATTTCGATCTTAGGACTACTTTATTACATTGGTTTACTTGGGGTAGGGATATTTTTTATAACCCTGTTCAAACAGGAAAATGGTATTTTATTGCATGGACCTATAACCCGTCGAAAGAAAACAATATTTCTGCGTATTTAAATGGAGTTCTAATTGGAAGCAATACTGGCGCAAATGTTGTACTTGATGGACGAATAACCATCGGCTATGGAGGCGGGGTAGGGAGCATAGACGGATATGTATCTAATTTCCAAATTTATAACACTTCACTATCTGCAAATCAGATTCAAGCGCTCTACCGAGAGGGCATAGGCGGCGCGCCCATAGACTTGCAGCACCTTGTTGGCTGGTGGCCGTTGAACGGCGACGCCAACGACTATAGTGGCAACGGCAACAACGGCGTGCCAAGCAATGTTGTGTTTGTGAGCAACTGGTGGTCTGGCTACACGCCGCCGTGAGTGGGCATGATTTTAGCTGGGCTTTAGCGTCTTAAGGCTTTCTACGTCTATCGGCTTTATGCCCTCGTCCTCTAAATATTCAAATCCTCTTTTGTCCCTTACAAACAAGAACTTTCTTTTTGTGTCAAACTTTTTCATACTGTTTATTATGCCGGTGATATCGTTGCTGCTCAGCCTTTTTCCCCACTTTACTTCAAGCAGAACTTCTGGTTTGTTGAAGCGAAGGAGCAATCCATCAACGTCATAATCGCTTGCCTCAAGGACAGATTCGGCCAAGCCAAACTTATGGGCGAGCTCTTCCCTTATAGCATCTTCGACAATCCTTGGCATTATTTCATCTACAATTCTTATTGCCTCGGCTTCTGTAAAATCGCGCATAGATATTCCATATTTTTCGTCAGCATAAAAGAACAGGCGCATAAGTGGCGAAGCTATTTTGTAAACGTTCTTGTTTTTGCCAAATACCTTTATCCTCCTGAGTATTCCTAAATTTATTAAGGTGTTCAGATACGGCTGTATTATGCTTGGATCGTCTTTTGGTATCAGCTTCTTAGAAAAGAGGCTACTTGCAATTTCGCCGCTCACAACCTTGCCGCCAGCTACAGATCTTACAATACCTTCATATGTCGCAGCTATGCTTTTTTCTTCTTCAATAAATATCTCCCCGAAAAGCGCAGGAACACTATTCTTAGACCCCATCAATATCTTTGCTATTGTCTCTCTTGCACTTGTCCTATTGTCAAAATAGTCTATTGCAATTGGCTCTCTCATAATTGTTGCGACCTCGAGAAGGTCGGCGTTTGCGAGTCCATAAGGTGTTAGTGCTTCTAAGACTTCGTCGAGACTTATTATTGGTATCTGTATTTCGTTGAAGTAGCCGAGCAGGCTCGAATGCTCAGCAACAAGCTTCTTTGCCAAATTTAGCGTAGATGTAATTGCTATGAGCTTACCATCTTTGCTTACCGCATGAAGCAGGTCGAAGAATGGCTCGCCGAGCCTGTGAAATTCATCTACAACTACGCACTTTTTTGAAGACAGCTCCCTAAGCAGAATTTCAACGAATGCATCGTAGCTAATGATCCTATTATCTCTTTTTGACAATATGGTCCTGTCTCTATTTACAAAAAAGTACTCATCATAGCTTACAAACTTTTCTACAAGGAATGACTTGCCAGTCTTTCTCCTGCCATATACAAGTACCCACTTTTTGGAAGAGTCTATTTTCTCGGCTTCTACCCGCCTTTCCACAATCATATAATCACAATAAGTATAATTATGATTATACTTAAAACCTTTTCTATTTATGGCTCAAACGGCATACATAGACATGCTTGCAGCACCTTGTTGGCTGGTGGCCGTTGAACGGCAACGGCAACAACGGCGTGCCAAGCAATGTTGTGTTTGTGAGCAACTGGTGGAATGGCCACACGCCGTAATTTGCTTGTTTCTTGGGCGGACAGCTTTCTAATTATAGGAAGAATAAGTCAGGTAGTATTGAAAATGTAAGTGTCAAAGTAGGCTTAGACATATGCCTTATTAAATCTTAAAGCTCTCATTTTATGCATGGACCAGCTCGAAGAGAGAATATCTGGAGAGATAACAATGAGCGATGCGCCAGGAACTACTATGAAGAAATGGCGTGAAATATTTGGCATATCGCAAGTGGAGCTTTCCAAGTATTTGAAGATATCCCCCTCTACAATAAGCGACTATGAAGGCAATAGAAGAGCAAGCCCTGGTGTAAACGTCGTCAAGAGGTTTGTGCACGCGCTTGTGCAAATAGACCAGGAGCGAGGCGGAAGCGTTATAAGGAACTTGCAGAAGCTTGAAGCCAAGTCCGAAGAAACAAATTACTACTATCTTCATGACTTCTCAGCTCCAATAACAGGCGTTGACTTTGCAAGGCAAATAGAGGCAAAGATAATAACAAATCCCAACTACCTCGATACCATGAAGCTCTTTGGCTACACAATTCTAAATAGCCTAAAGGTCATTCTCGAGATATCGCCAAGCGAGTATCCAAGGCTATTCGGCTCTACGTCAGAGCGTGCCTTTATTTTTGATGAGGTAAGCACCGGCAGGTCCCCAATGGTGGTTGTGCGCGTAGCACCGATAAAACCTAAGATAGTGGTAATACTCAACCTTGACAATGTGGACAAGCTTGCAGTGAAAATCTCTCAAATAGAGCACGTTCCATTGCTGACTACAAAGCTAAGCGCCGAAGAAATAAAGCTCAGGCTTGGAAATATTTAGTAGGATTTTTACCCCGCATTTTCCTTCCGAGGTCGAACATTGCTTCATGCATTATTCCGTCATAAAAGTAGGTTTTTCTCTTTAGCAGCTTTCTTAGCCTATTGTCTACCTCTTCTGCAGACATGTCTTCGGGCTTTATATAGTCAGAGCCGTATGTGGCGCTCCATGGTTCATCGAATGAAACTATGAAAGGCATTACATATGTCGCACTGTTCTTAAAAACATGAGAGATGTTCGACCTTATCGCAAGCAACCTTTCCTCAACCCCGTACAGCACCGAAGATGACTGTGTCACTATGGAGCCCCCTTCGTTAAGAATTCCTTTCAGTTTTGCGTAGAATTCTTTGCTATAGAGAGCATAGGATTTGTTTCCTTCAGCAAGGTCTGTCAGATCGAGTATTATTGCATCAAATTTTTCATTAGTTCTGCTTATAAACTTCTTTCCATCGTCTATTACTACCTTAGCCCTTGGGTCTTCAAATGCACCATCGCTCATGTTCGGCAAATATTTCTTGCTCAGCGCTATTACCTTATCGTCGAGATCTACCATTACTGCTTCCTTTACGCTTTTGTACTTCAGCACCTCTCTTAATGTAGCGCCTTCGCCGCCACCGATAATTAGAACCTTTTCAGGGTTTCCATTCGCTATAAGAGTTGGATGCACTAGGCTTTCATGATATATTCGTTCGTCGAATTCGCTGCTTTGAATGTCGCCATCTATCACTAGCGTCTTTCCTAGGAGTGGAAGCTCGTATATGCTTATCTCCTGATATTTGCTTCTTGCATTTGCAACGCTCTTTTTTATTTTAAACAAGTGCCTGCCGATTGGGCTAGTTTCTACCAGCCATTTTCCTGTAGTCTCTCGCATGATTGTTTTGCGCATCAAAAGTTAAAATACCAAACGTCAAACAAACTATCGGCTTGCATTCGAAATTCAATACCTAAGTATGGGCATCGATTTCACTTTATCTCCGTTAAAGGCGTATTGGCCTTTGCCGCTTTCATCTACATAAAGAAGCTTGAAGCCCTCGTTTGAGAACTTGTTTTTCAACACTTGCCTGTCTATTTCTGCAAGGGTCGTGCCATTTGCATATGCTTCCTTCCCTCTTTCAATTTCGTTTTTTCTTATTAGCCTTTCATGCAGTTCTTTGTATTCCTCAACGCTTATTTCAATCCTGTTCTCTAAGGCGCTTATGTCCATGTATTTCTCAGCATCTTTGCCTATGCATAAAGGCTCGTATATGGCTACTGTAGAGCCTGCTCCACTGCCATAAGACATCATGATTATCGGCTTTATCTTCTCAGCGCTTCTAAGAAGGCTCATAAGTGCCACTATTATGGAGTTGTTATAAGAGTTTCCTATTCTCGAAGGCAACCCTATGGCTTTGTCGAGTCCTATTTCTCTGGCAAATTTGTTGAAACCTTCGGTTTGCCTTACTTTCTTGTGGAACGCCCAAAGCTTTGCTATTTCCTCGCTGTTGCTCAAGTGCTCTACCAAGTCTTTCCCATTAGCTTGGTCGGTATAGCTTCTTACAACTTTTGTAAAAAGCTCGAGCGCATTGCTAGCATTTCCTATGGGCTCCTTTTCTCCAAGCTGTTGCTCCAGCTCAGCGATCTTGCCTTGGCTTCTAAGCAGGTGCACGTATAGTATGCTTGCTAGGTAGTATGCCTCTTTTGGGAAGGGAACATGGCTTATTGCATAAAAATCTTCAGGTATGCCAAACTTCTCCTCAAAGGCCTTAAACGCTGAAGCTACTGTGATGACATAAGCCACTTCAGAGCCATAGCCTGAGGGCACGCGTGGCGTATGCTCATCCGGCTTGTAGAAGTCATACGCAGGCAGGTTGTAGTGCGTAGAGTTGGCAGAAATTTTCACCAGCAGCGGATCTTTGGTTATGTATAGCAGAGTGCTTGCAGCACCTTGCGTGGCCTCGGCATTTTTTGCCTTGGCTGAGTCGTACAGGGCTATGTCTGTGCCGATGACCAAAGCCCCTTCAAGTGTGCCAAGCTCTACTGAATTATTCACAAGCTGAATGGTCTTGAGCAAAGCGGTGCATGCAAACTTTGTTTCGAAGCTGTCGCTTCTCCTGAAATCTTCTAGCATCATTTCATAAGCTTCTTTTTGCATGCCTGTAGCTGCATCTAGCTTTTTCTTTATTATGGGCTCTACTATCTCGAGCACAGCCATCGACAATGGCCTGCTTCCTTCCACGCTTGTTTCAGTAGCAAGATATATGCCCCGTATTCTGTGCTGCTTGTAGTGGTTTAAAAGCTCGCTATTGTTTGCTACGTGCTCCACAAAGCGTAGCAGGTTGTTTGCCGCAAGCGTTACTACTGTATCTGATTCGCCAGCAAACCTAAATTCGTTAACGAGCAGGCCCTGCCTTATCTTCTCTGCTGGTGAGTTCTGTATTGCAGAGATAGTGTCAGCGGTTACTATGTATCTAGGCACGTCTAAGCCGATGTAGCTTATTCCACTTGCCATGGGAATCTATGAAACTTAGCGGGCTAGGCTTTTAAATGTCCATAGCCTATTTGACAAAAGCCGAATTATTTCCTTAGAAGTTTCCCTATTAAGAATGAGGTATAGTAGTATTCGGTTGCGTAGCCATTCATTATAGAAAAATGAGGCAATTCCTTAATCTGATCCTTAAATTTGGTATTGATTGCTACCCTTGCCATCTTGCCTGTGTGGCTGTGGTTCTCAAGCCTTATCTCAAAAAGCGGCTCATGCGAGCTTTCATCATAAAAAGTATAAATAACCTTTTCTACACGCTCTATGTCGTCATCAAACCCCTTTTCTTTTGATTCGCTGTATTTCACCTGGCATTCAATTTTTTCTTTCAAGCCCTCGACTGGCTGTTTGAACGCTCTGATAAATTCGTCGACTGTTTTTTCCATCTCTGGAGTAAGTGGTGGCTTTATGATAAGCATATCTGCCTTTTTTAGTTCGCATGTTCCTAATATCCAAAACAGAAGAAAATAGAATAAGCAATAAAAATTGAAGCATGCAAAAATATACTGTGCGATCGTAGTCTAGCCTGGTAGGACTTTGGCCTTCCAAGCCAAAGACCCGGGTTCAAATCCCGGCGGTCGCATGGTGTTTCTATGCCTGCTTTCAAATACCTGATTACTGGCAGGGTGCAAGGAGTAGGTTATAGGAGCTTTGTAGCGAGGCTTGCAAAGCAATACGGAATTAAAGGGTTTGTGAGAAATATGCCAGGCGGCGAAGTAGAGGTCATTGCTCAAGCTCCTGAAGCAGACGCGCTTATGGAGTTTGAAAAGGAGCTTGAGAACTATTCGTCAAACGGGGCCTATGTAGAAGCAGTAGAAAAAGAGGCAATCGAAGAAGGGGATTTTGAAGATTTTTCGATAAGGTTCTGACTAGACCTCTATGCTGCTGCCCAGCGACGGCGTGTAGACCTTGTATTTTTTGTCAACTGCTTTTGAAAACTCTGCTATCTTCTGAGGCTCCCCATGGACTATGACCACGTTTTTTAGCCCTTCGATCCTGCTGATCATGTGCATGAGCGACTGCCTGTCAGCGTGGGCTGAGAGCCTGTACTGCTCTATTTTCATTTCTATCTTCACCTGCTTGCCATCAAGCTCTATAGTTCTTTCGCCATCAAGTATTTTTCTCCCAGGCGTATCAGGTGCCTGGTAACCTACAAAGATGAGCTTGCTATTGGGATCGCCAGCGCTTCTCTGCAGGTACTTTACAATCGGCCCACCTTTGAGCATGCCACTGGTTGTTACTACTATGCTTGCTTCATTTCCGCTTGCTATCTTTCCTCTTTCTTGCCTGCCTTTTACAATATGGAAAAACTTGCTCTTGAATGGGTCATCTTCGCTCATCAGTATCTGCTTCTGGATCTCATCCCTGCAGTATATTACATTGTGCCTGTATATGCGCATGGCCTTGTTTATCATGCCGTCTATGTATATGTTTGTTTGCGGCAATATGCCAGAGCGCATGTAGTCGTTTAGTATGAAAAGAACTTCTTGTGCCCTGCCTACTGCAAAGCTCGGTATTAATGCCTTGCCGCCTGTAAGTATTGTTTCTTTTATGCTGTTTATGAATCCGTTTAGCACCTCGCGCTGCGGCGGAAATACGTCTGCATCGCCGCCATAGGTGCTTTCAGTTATCAGCGTGTCAGCCTTTAGGTGTTCTGTGTATGCCGGGTCCAGGAGCCTGGTGCTCCTCATGTTGAAATCGCCAGTATAGAGAAGGCTTTCGCCTGTGGTAGTGTCCTTTAGCTCTACCATGGCGCTGCCCAGTATGTGCCCGGCAGGATAGAGCTTAACCTCAAAGTCGCCTATGCGGTAGCTTTTGAAATACTCAAGGAATCTGTGGTGCCTAACCATCTCCTCTGTGCCGTGCTTGCTAACATCTTTCGGCTTTGACAATCTCAGGTAATCGCTTATTATCACATTAGCCAGCTCAAGAGTAGGCTTTGTTGCGTATACGCTCCCTGTAAAGCCTTGGGAGTACATATGCGGCAGGTAGCCGCAGTGGTCAAGATGTGCATGCGTTACCACTACCGCGTCTATATCTCCAAAGCCTTCTTTGCTCAGCAGCGGCATTTCGTTCTGCTGCGCAAGCTTCACGCCTGCATCAAGAAGAATGGTTGTTTCCTTACCATCTACTCTTATGCAGCTTCTTCCTACCTCTCCAGCTCCTCCATAAAAAGTAATCTTCAATCAAGCACCGTTAGAATCAGCATTGTTTGAATTCTCGTTGGCATTGTTTTTGCTCTTTTTCTTCTTTATTACAGCGACATCCTCTAGGCTTATGCTCTGCTGCACCACCTGCGCAGGCCTCTTCCTTTCCTTCTTTACGAACATGCCAAGCTTCTGCTTCAGCTCGTCTATTTTTGCATTGGCTTCAGCAACGCTTTTGTCTAAGCTCTCTATGCTCTTCTGCAGTTCCTCAATGTCCTTGTCGACAAGCTGGGCCTTGTTTCTCAACTTTTGCGATTCCAAGGCTTCTTTGAGCTGAGCCTCTACCTCACCGAGCCTCCTTAGCAAAGCCTTCTCATCCTCCAAGGTTCTTGCCTCTGTAGCTATCTTGAATTCAAGCACCTCCTTTGCGTGCTTAAGCCTGCCTATGTTTTTGTATTTATCATTGAGCTCGACAAGCTTCTTCAAGGCTTCGCTCTCGCTTTTCTTGTATGCCAGCCTGTGCCTTAGCCTGTTCAGCTGGCTTATCAACTCCTTCCTTTTTGTGAATGCTTGCTCCAGCTCGTTTTTCAGCAAGGCCTTTGGATCCTGCTGCTCATTATGCGCTTGCGAGCTCGCAGCTTGAGCTTGGGCTTGCATCTGCATTGCAGGCTTAGGCTCTGCAGGCTGCATGTTCTGGCTGTTGGCCTTTCCTGTGTCTTCTTTATTGTTGATATTCAGTAAATCGCCCTAGTACGCCTTTGTAAACATCGATAAGCATGTTGGTAGTATTCTCAAGCGAGAATTGTTTAGCAGTAGAAACTGCCTCTTTCTTATATGCATCACTATTATTTAAAACTATTTCTATTTTCCTTGAGCAGTCAAGGTAATTGCCCGGAGCAAAGAGCTCGCCATTCTTGCCCCTTTTTACAAACTCCCTCATTACTTGAGTGTTTGCAGTTACTACCGGCTTGCCTGTAGCCATTGCTTCCAGGCACACAATTCCTTGGGTCTCAAAATCCGAAGGCAAGCAAAACACTGTGCTTGCAGCATACAAGCTTGGCAAAAGGCTCTGCTGGACAAAGCCTAAGAACTTGACTTTGCCGTCAAGACCAAGCCTCCTTGCTAACGCCTTCATTCTATCTAGCATAGGGCCAGTACCTCCTATGACTAGCTCAACATCATCCCTTTTTTTCGTTATCTTTGCCATCGCCTTTAGCAATACGTCAATGCTTTTTTCCTTGCTTACCCTGCCTACATAAAGCACAATCTTCCTGCTGGTGTCAAGGCCGAATGCCTTTATTGCCTTTTCAGGATCTACCTTGGTATTGAACGTTTTTGTGTCTATGCCGTTTGGGACTGTGAAGACATTCTTGATCTTCCTTCTTTCAAGCATTGCTTTTACGCTATTGCTTGGCGCTATTACCGCGTCACATCTTCTGTAGAAGAATTTTGCATATTTCCACATGTATTTCTTGTAAAAGCTTTTGAAGTTTTTAGGCAGATAGACGGATACTGAGCTGTCGTTCAGCATTGTATGGAAGGAGCCTACTAAAGGATAGCCGCCGATCTTCGAAGCGAGCAGGCCGTTAAAACCCAGTGCGAACGGCGTTTGGGCGTGTATCAAGTCTACTTCTAGCTGTTTTAGCTTAAGTATGGAATGATATGGAAAAAGCGCCACGCTGTATTGAGGGTAGGGCTTAAACTTTATGCCCGTGTGTATGAAAACGTCCTTACGCTCATATTTTTTCTTATCGGCAATTGTGCCTGGGGCAAAGATAAAGACCTTATGGCCCTTTCTTTCAAGCTCCTTCTTGAAATTTAGCATTGACGTTACGACTCCATCAACAGCAGGTAGATAGGTATCGGAATAGAAAGCAATCTTCAACATTCCACCTTACTGCGGCCCCGGCTTTTGGCTCGCTTGTGAAGTGCTTGCATTGGCATTTGCTGCTTTATCGCCCAACCCCATTCCTGTCTCTGCAGCTTTGGTTACTACTATTGCCTCGCCGCCTGCCTTTCTTATTTTCTCCTCTGCGCCCTTTGAGAATGCGCTAGCCTTTATTATTGCAGGGATTGTCAGCTTGCCACTGCCAAGTACCTTAAAGCCGGTAAGCTCAACAGTAGGCTTGCCACCTTGTGTTTGCAGCTTTTTAAGCTGGTTGTCTATGCTTCCAAGGTTTATTTCCTTCATCTTTTTCTTAAGGTGGAAAAAGCCTTTGCTTCTTATTCTCTCCCTTTCATATACCACAATATAGGTGAACTTGTGCTTAACACCGCCCCTTCCTACGCCGCCTCTGTCTCCAGCTCCTCTGTTGTTCTTTATGTTTCCTGCTCCCCATCTTCTGTTGCCAAGGTACTTCCTAACTTTTTTCTTTATTCTCAATACCATAATCACACCATCCTATTTATCAGCTTGTTTATCTCAGCTCCCCTGTAGCCGAGTGCACCTCCTTCTTTGAAATGCTTCTTTATACCTTCATAGCCGTGCTTTGGAGGCCTTAGCCTTATAGGTAATGGCATGAGCTCGCTTGCTTTCTTTTTTCCAGCCAGCAGGGCATCGATGTCTTCTTTGCTCAATTTTATTTCCTTCTTATCCAAAAGCTTAGAAAGCGTCTCTTGGCTTATCTCCCCATAGGTTATGTAGTTAATGCATTTCTTTATCATTCCCATATTGGCTGGTGTTGGAAAGACAAGCGAAAGGTTGTTTACATGAGGAAGCCTCAGCCTTTTCAGGGTCTCAGCAATATCCTTTCTAACTCCTACAGTCCCTCTGACGCGTATCAAGGCAAGTAGCTTGTCGTTATTCATAAAAACACGCCACAGAAATTGCATAAATATTTCTCTCTATACTTTATTAATCTTGTTGTTGCTGCACATTACAGATTCAGCTTAATATGTAAATATAAAAACCAGTAAAGGCTGATTGATAATATGTTTGCCCAAAAGGAGCCTGCGACGCTGCGCCCGGCTCAAAATGAGCATAGGCTTTCTATAAAAGAATACATCAAGCAGCTCGAGCCTATTTTGCGCGAAACGGGCGATGCAGGCAGGGCGTATCTAAAGGTTTTGGAAAAGGTAGATAAAAAAGCAGCAAAGGTTCTGCTGGAGCTTGCACATAACCCGCTTTTTCCAGACTTCCTTAAGGGCCTAGGAGAGGATGGCGCTTCAGGATTTGCCCGTGCTATTTACATAGTAGCGCCTGACTTTTACGGTAATGAAAGTGATTTCACATCTCTTTTTGCAAATAAAGAAGTAGCAAATTTTGCAAGTCAGCTCGGCCCTGCAAGCAAAGACTTCTTCGTCAAGATGCTTGCTGCCAAGCATAAGGAGCGTTTTCTGAGCAGTCGGTTGCTTGAGGTTCCAGAAGCTATAAGAAAGCTAGAAGAGAATGCCTTTGATTTTTTCGAGGCTTTGGACCGTGTTGAGGACTGGGATATTTTGTTAAGCAAAAGTGTTGTGGATGCTGTTGGAAAACTTAGCGCAAGGAAAAGGCACATGGTCTTGGAATATGCAAAAAATGCAGGATCGGCGAGCTTGCTGGCGGAGTTGCCTGGGCAAGCGCTAGAAGCTATTGACAAGATTTTGGATAACGACCAGATTTTAAGCGAGCTGCTGTATGCAATAGAGCAATCGCCCAACCCTAAGGAAACTGCAGCTAAGCTCGCCAACGAAGATATGCTAGCATTCATAAACAGCCTGGGCTACGCGGGTGTAGGCTATTTAAGGAGTATAGGCAAGAACCTAGATGCGCTTACGAATCCTGCCTTAATAAAGTCTGGCAGCCTTATAGGAAAGCTGAACAGGAATCTTATGCAAATGTACTTTTCGGCAATCGCAAATGTGCCAGATGCGGTGGAAGACCTTGTTGACTGCGGGTTTCTAAGATGGCTGGCAAACCAAGGAGAAAGCAGCTATTGGCTCCTTCCCAAGTTGGCCAACGTTCTTAAATTTTCAAGGCAGCACGGGCTCTACTATGATAGTCCCTCGTTTGAAAACTATTACATTATCCGCCTTATGAACATCGAAAAATCTGATTTCAAGAAATTGGAGTTCGATTTGGAGATATGGAATAGGCTTTTGGACTCTTTTTCCACGCTTGAAGAACTTGGAATAAAGCTTGAGAAGAGGGACTTTGAGAAGATGCAAAAGCTTGTGAAGGCAAAAGGCGGCTCGCCGGTATACCTCTGGCTCGGGGCGCAGGCAATAGTGTATATGGCAAAACTCCCAGGAACCAAGTTTCAAGATCTTGCTGATGCATATCACATTTTGCTGTCTTTAGACGAAGAGAGGATAAACGGCCTTATCATTTCAAGCATAAACCAATACCTGGCACACACCTTCAATCTGCCGATAGAAAAATTGCCAAGCAGCATTAGTGAGTGGGGACTTGACAACCTTAAGTTAGTGCTGTTGAATTTGGAAATGTTCAAGTCTAATCCAGATCTGCTAAGAAAGGATTTTCATGAGTTAGTTCTAACCCGCGCCGATTTCTTTGCGCTCTCCTCAATATTGCCTAATTTTGGCAGTATGCAAGAAAAAAGGGCTTATGCAATCGCTTCTCGGCCAGATTCAGAAGCATGGCTTGAAGAGACGATTGGTAAATTGGCCAGTCTCCTAGCCAAACTTTTTCCCAGCCACACAGACGCTTCTAATCTTATCAAAGAAATCGAAGGCTACATGAACAAGATAGAGGGCATTGGCGGTAAAGAGCTTAGGGCAAAATTGCTTTATGTGCGTAGGAACTATCTGAACAGCCAGAATTGGTCTGCGTTTTATAATGCATGGACTAGCATACGCCCTTCAGTTGAATCTACAAAGCGCATAAATCCCAAAGAATACGAAGAAATAGCACCAGCGTATCTTTCTGTTTTGTCCCTGCTTGCAGGCGAACACTTCAGAATCCAGATTTCTAAGCTAATGCAAGAGCTCCAAGATGAAAACAAAAGCAAAGAAGAGATAATCGGCAAGGCCGTCAAGCTGCTGCTGGCGTATATAACTGAAGTCAAGAAATTCGGGCAAGGGCTTGAGGAGGTTGAGAATGAGATCATAAACATAAAAAGAGAATTGGGCGAATATTTTGAAGGAAGCCTTTATTTCGAGCCTGCAAGAAGAGGTTTGGACATAATCTTTGGAGGCAGATACAGCGGCGATTGCACAGCTCCTTCCGGCGAATGGTTTCCGGCAAACTTCGGCTGGGCAAGCAATCCTGAGGCAAGCATTATCAACTGCTACTGGAAACGGGCAGGAGAAGATGAGAAAGTTCCTGTTGGAAGAATTTACCTATTTGCAGTCAAAATAAACGGTAAGCCAGGCGTGATTGTAGACTCGATAGAATTTCTAGAATCTTTTGTAACATCGAGCAGGATTGAGAAGGCAGTGATACAGATGCTAAAGGACTACTCCAAATTCATCAACGTACCTCTTGTAATTGATGCCCTCTACTCGATCTCTAACAGGACATGGGTTGAGGGCGCTGTTATGAATGCCGGATTTGAAATAAAAGAGGTTGAAATACAGAAAATCGGCAAGCATGTGTCTGCCGAACATGTATTTTCTACGCCTCATAAGAAAAAAGTGTTCCTCATAAAATAAGCAATGGAAACTTATTCCTCTTAAAAAAATAAAAATAAAAAGAAATGGAGATCAGTACCATTTGTCATTGGAAAAGAATTTTAAGGCTAATGCGCTAAAGAGATGCAATGCTTTCACCAGAAGCCTCAAATGCTTTCGAAGTAACAGACAAGGTAGTCTATAAAATCTATCGAAACGGGCAGGTCAGCATTTTATATTACAAGATAGATCCAGATCCTGAAACGCTTGCTTATCTCGATGTGGCGAATGCTAGCAGGCTAAGCCCCAAGGAAGGGCAAACAATTTTGGAAAGACTAATAGAGAAAAGCGATTCGATGCTTCCGCGGGGAAGCAAGCTTGCTGAGATAAACAGTCTTTTGCGCGAAGGAAAGTGTAAGAAGGAAGAAATAGAAGCGGCGCTGAAGCGAGAGGGCAATCGGAATGCCCGTAGCGCTTTGGACAATATCATAAGGGTATTGGGGCACAACAACATACTTGAGCAGGGCCACGTTCTTATTGCCATCGTTGCGCCCATTTCTGCTGTAATGAACATTCAAGATGAAAGGTTTGTTTCTACGCAAGAACGTTCTACCAGATATGTCTCTTTCGACGAGATGTATGTGCCTGAGTCTATAAAAGGTAACGCCGAAGCTTTGTCAATCTACAGCGAAGCAGTTAAAGAGCTTGACAACGCAATGAGCAAGGCGCTGGAGGCAATGTCCAAACGCCTCACCGAAGCCTATATTAGAGAGCATAAAAAAGAGCCTGAGGAGCAGTACATAAAAGATGTCATAAAGCCGAGCGCAAGGGATTTGTGCAGAGGGCTTGTGCCTATGGGGAAGCAGACTGTTGTGTTCTTGTCTATCAATGCAAAAAGTTTGGAAAGCATAACAAAAAAGATGCTTTCAAGCAATGATCCTGTTAACAGGCTTGTTGGCGAAGGCCTCAAGCAGGTTGCAAAAGAGAACGTGCCCTCCTTCGCTTCGCGCATAGACCCGGATGCTTTTGAACTTGCTTATCATGCAGGCGTAAAAGGAATTGAACTTTCGAACACAATGCCAAATATTAAAGATTTTGAATCTGAGAAGGTCGAGCTACATGGCGAAGAAGAGGCAAAGCTTGTTGAAAAGATTGGCTTAATGGCTCTAAAGAGGCCAGAGGAGGTGCCTGATTACATACGCAATATTACTGGTTTGCGCCAGGGCAAGTATAATGCGCTAAACAATACCGTATTAGGCATAGGCTCGCTGCTTTTCGATATAGAAGTAAGCGTGGGCACATTGAGAGATCTTCAGAGACACAGAGACGCCATTAAAAATTATCAAGTAACCGATGCTGTATTTTATTTTCCGAGAGAGCTCATGGAAGATCCCATATTCGAGGTTGTTGAAAGGGCTATCAAGAAAAATGTAGAAGCAAGAAAAAGGCTCTCCGAAATGGGCTTTGGAGCCGAGGCCAAGCTTCTTCTTCCTCTTGCTGCAGGCGCAAGGCTTGAAATGGAAATGAGTTTTGGTGAAGCAGTTTATATAATAGAGAATAGAAGCACGCCAGAGGGGCATCCAGAATATAGACAAATTGCATTGAGGATGTGGGAAGAGCTCAAGAAGGCATATCCAAACCTTGTCGGCAATTTAAAAGCATTTGTTCCTGAGCGCACAAGCACATATGCTTCTAGGGAGGAAAGGCAGGGTGTGGAAGAAGTCAATAAGGAGCATCTGTACTGAACAGAGGGCTGCAGCAATTTGTAGATTTTGTTTTTAAATCTAATCTTGCAAAATTTTTTGCAATGATTAAAGAGTTTGCAGGTGCGAGGCGGGCAGAAGAAGATGAGTCTGAGATATACAAAAAACTTGAAAACCTGCTAAATTCAAGCGCCGAGAGTTTGAAATTATTCCGCTTGAGCAGGAGCATAGTTTCTTATGAGTATGATGGCAGGGCAATCGAAATTTCTTTTCCAAGCTTCCTTATACTTACTTCAATTTCAGGCCACAACCTGCTTCTTGTTGGTTCGACAGGCTCAGGAAAGACGACAGCGGCAAGGGCTTACGGCCGCGGAGTGTTTGGAAGCGAAGCATATCTTCAGATCTCGCCAGAAACAGACCTGTCTAAGCTCATCGATATAAATTTTGGGGAAATGAAGGAAGGTACACTTGGAAACGCCCAGAAAATTACTGATTATGTGTCAGCACCTTTTGTGGTTGTAGACGAGATAAACAGAGTGAATCCCAAGCAGTTGAACATACTACAAGAATATCTCAACAACGGTGTTCTGAACTTGGAAGGGGGAAGGCGAGTGTCAGTAGGCATTCAAACAAGAAGTGGCAGGTATCAGCAAAAGATTGCGTGCATAAATGTAGGCGGCGAGTACACCGGTGTCTTGCCTCTCGATGCTGCGGTAGCCGATAGGTTTTCGATCAGGCTTAACCTTGACGATTACCCGCCAACATCGCGCGACATTGTTTCAATGCTTGAATCTAAAGAGGTTTTCAACGCGGAAAAAATAGCAAAAATGAATTTGACTAAAGAAATCATTTTCTTGTTTGAAAAGCTCGATGAAGTTCAGATTAGCGAAGAAGCTGAGAAGTATGCATTAATGCTGTCTCACCTTAATTACTGCTACAGATCTCCAACAGGACTCAAATCCGGAATAAAAGATTTTTCAAAGTCGATTTGCGAAGGTTGCCACGCTGCAGAAAGGTTTGGAAATCTATGCGGCTCTGTCCGCGGTGTTTCGAACAGAAGCCTGATTGCGCTTACCGATCTTGCAAAGGCCTTCGCTATTTATCGTAACTATATTTATAGAGATACCCCTCTAATGGTAGAGGTTGAAGACATGATGGCTGCTGCTAGGTTTGTGGTTAGCCCACGCGAGCTAATAGATGAAGAGTGGGTGGAGATTCAAGGGGACAGCAGCTATACAAGAAGTCTGGACCTGTTGCTAGGCTATATTGAAGAAGCTATGCAAGACATCCTGTCTTTTGAGGCTAGCAATGCTTTCCCGTCAAATAAGCAAGAGGCACAAGAGGTTAAAGACGAAGTGTTGCAGACCTACCCGTATGCCTACTTTAGCGATGTGGAAGACATGAAAAGGCTTTTTGCAAAATACAGGAAAAAGGAGCAGGTGCGAAGATGACCTCTTTAAAGAGCCTGCTTCGCGATAGAGCGCAAAGGTATCGCATAGCAGAAGTCCAACTTCAGGTGTCTTATACAAAAGAGGACGAGATAAGCGCGAGCATCGACATTCCGAGTTGGGTTGCAAATATTGAAGTGCCTAGAGTAAAGTTTAGCGCTGAGGTGGCAGATCGTCTTAGCGAGTTTATCATAAACCATGAATTTGGGCATTGGAGATATTGCCCTAGAGATATTGCTGGCTGGTGGGAAATAAGAAAAGCAGTGGATGACGCTCTTAAGGATCTGGGCTTAAATTTGCCAGAAGCGGCGCGGGATCAATGTGTCAACATTTTTGCAGATTTCGTAGATAATATTGCAAACATCTATTCCGAATTCGAAAATAAGAACGCAGAGAAGTACAGGGAAGGCCTAAGAGATTTCTTCCTTTTTACTTACAAGCGCGGCGAGTTTGCATTTTTGTATGATGAGTCGAGAAGGGCGGAGATCAACTTGCCTACGCTGCTCCTTATCAACGTTTTTCAATTCTTTTTCATGCCAGATAAGAATTCGAGAATATTGCAAAAGGAAGAGCTTGCAAAGGTAGAATACACAACTGAAAAAATTGCAAAAATCCTTCTTGGAGATTTGTCTGAAAAATATAGTAGCAGGTTAGGTTCGTTAAGTAGCCATGAAAAGCATGAAATTGTTATGGAATTGTTAAACAGGGAAAAGTGGTATTACAAAGCCAAGGAAATAACTAAGTACTTCGCGCCCCTTATGGTGAATGGCCCTACTGCTGTGAAAACATTTGATGTTATCGGTATGCCCGCACCAGGATCCTCGAAGATTGACCTGCAGCAACTGCTTAGCGATGTTGACAAACTTTTTCCGCTTCTTGACAAAATATATAGAGAAGAAACCAGAAACAACAAGGTAACAGTAGTAAAAAGTCCTGAAAGAGAGCTTTGGCAACCGAAGGTGGGAAGCGAACTTTACACCGAAGGCGAGAAAGACTTGGCTAGCAAGATTGCTAATAGGGACATAAGCCCTAGGGATATTAAGTGGATTCGTAACGAATTAGTAAGTCTTCACCGCCGCGAGAATTTTGAGAGTTCTCAGTTTAAAAGATTGGTTTTTATAGTGGACTCTTCTTCAAGCATGAGCTGGGGCAGTGTGATTGAGCTTGCCAAAGAGAAGGAAAAGTATGATCCTATGCAATTTTATCAGACTCTTAAGGACACCGCCCTCAATAAGGGCGAATATGATTATCTTGTTAGGGCTTTTTACTCTTTTATCGGCTCGTTTCAAAAGTCTGGAGCCTTGAGCGAGATGCGAATAGGAATAATAAACTTCTCCGGAGCAACTGTGTGGAGTGGTTGGCGTTCCGGGAGCGAACAAGATTTACACCAGCTCAAGCGGTTTCTATTTGCGTTTCAAAACGGAGGCACTACTCTAGACATTGGAACTGTAAAGCAGGTCTATGGTAGTGTAGGCGAGCCTGTGCTTACAGTTTTAATAAGTGATGGCGACCTTTCAAACACAGATGAAGTACTCGCATCTTTGGCACCAATTTGGAAGAGAAGCCCGTTTGTGTTCTTGAGCACAAGAAACAAAGGAGAATTTGCCAAACAGCTAGAAAAAAGGGGCCTTGACGTTAGGTATGTATATTGGCCTGCCGATCTGGAGAAAATGATATTGGACTTCACTAACTGCGCAGCTGAAGGCCAATCAGGTTTACCATGCTCCAAGCGCAAAAATACAGTGGCTACTTTTTGAAGGAGTCTGTGCATTAGCATAATAAGTTTATTAATCTTGATTTTGGAATAATATCCGATGCGTGCGCAAAAATTGCTTTGGATTTTGGCGTTTGGCCTAATTGTTGCAAGAAGCTTTGCCTATTTCAACGTCACGCACTTGACTGTCGGCGTCTATTTGTCCAATTCAACATCCGCTAAGGTTGTTGAGAATTTGCAGTTCTTTATCAGCAATTCTTCAATACAGAGCTACATGCAGGACAGAGCTGCAGTAAACCAGACGCTGAGCATTTGGCAAAAGGTGCTGAATACAAACCTGCTTGTGGAGCATATCTTCAACCCCAGGTCGAGCATCAAGAATTTTACTTTGTTGCCAGGCCCTGCAATCCCGCAGGGAAATGGTGCAGTCGCAACAATAAGCATGTATTATGTAGCGGAGAACGTTACTAGCGTGAAAGAGATAGCGCCAAGAAAGTTTGAATATACTTTCAATGATTCTTGTTTCAACTTTCAGCACACAGCAAGTGGCGAGGCCTTATTCCAAAATGCAACCCTGAACCTTTTCCTTCCCAAAGGCGCTAAGGTGCTCATGCCAGTTTATCCTTTGCCTGACTACCCTGTAGGCAACTATGCCAACTCTACGCAGTTTTCTTGGTTTGAGGCCGAGCCCCTCAACAAGTTCCAGTTCTCATATGTAGTCACAGAATCGCTGCAGCAAGAAGTTACAAGGTTCTTCTCCAATGTCTACTATAGGCACAGGCCGGCTGTGATCGCCTTTCTCATTATAGTAATTGCAGGCATAGCGCTCGCAGTTTATAGAATTATGCACGGTAGATAACTTGTTGCACAAGCATGAAATTACCGTACTCAGAGCACTGATCTCTGCCAATGGCAGGCTTTCCTACGAAGACCTTATTAAAAAAACAGGCCTAGGCAAAGATTCTCTAAATTGGGCAATTAACAGCTTGAAGGAGAAAGGAGCAGTAAAGGTAAAGGAGAGCAAGCGAGAAATAGTGCAGATAAGTGAAGAAGGAATGGCATATGCTAGGCAGGGCTTGCCTGAAGAGAGGCTTATGCAGAGGCTTGAAAGTAGCGGTAGCTTGGTTTTGAGCGAGCTAAAATCCAAAGAGGATCAGCTAGGCTTGCAATGGCTTAAAGCCAAAGGCTTGGCAAAGCTAGAAAATGGCAGGCTTGTGCTTGTAAAGCGAGAGCCTGTGCAGGCAGGCGAGGCGCTGAGGCAATTGGCTAAAGATGCAGAGGCCTTTTCTCAGCTGAAGCAAAGCATGCCAAATGCAATAAAGGAGCTATTGTCAAGGCACCTTGTCAGCGTGTCTGAAAAGAGAGAAATAGAGAGCGTTGAGCTAACAGAGCAGGGCAAGGCCGCAGCTTCGCAGGGCTCTGCAGAGATAGTCCAGCTTACAAGCTCAATGATCAAAGAGGGCTCATGGCGTGGCAAGACCTTCGCCCCGTACAATCTCTCTGCAAAGATTGAGCCGGCAAGCCCTGCTAGGGAGCATTTGCTCAGAAGAATAATAAACAGGATAAGGCTTGCCTATCTCGGCATGGGCTTTGAGGAAATAGAGGGGCCTATAGTAGAGCCTGCATTCTGGGTTTTCGACTACCTTTTTGTGCCACAGGACCATCCTGCAAGGGATGTCCAAGACACCTTCTTTGTCGAAAGCCCTAGCCATGCTGAGCTAGAAGAAAAGGAGCTTGCAAACCACATTGGCAGGGTTCATGAGCGCAGCTGGCACTTGAAGTGGCAAGAGGAGATAGCAAGCCAGGTTGTGCTTAGGCCGCATACTACAAGCGTAAGCGGCAGGTTCATCTACAAGATAATGCATGACCTAAACAAGAACCCAAACGCTTATTCGTTGCCCATAAAGCTGTTCACAATAGGCAGGGTTTTCAGAAACGAGAACATAGACTACAAGCACCTGGCAGACTTCTACCAGACAGACGGCATAATAATAGGCAAGGACCTTACGCTTTCAGAGCTTTTCGACACATTGATAAAGCTTTACAAAGCTTTGGGCGTAGAGGTCAAGTTCAAGCCCTCGTATTTCCCATTCGTAGAGCCTGGCGTTGAGGTGGACGCAAAGCTGGGAGATGAATGGCTGGAGATGGGAGGCGCAGGGGTTATAAGAAGAGAGGTTACAGGCAGCAGGCGCAAGAACATAAGGGTGCTTGCATGGGGGCTTGGCATAGAAAGGATAGCGCTTGCTGAGAACAAGTCAATAGGCAGCATAGCGCATCTGTACACTCCAAGCCTCGGCTGGCTTAGAAAATACAGCTTGGGATGATACTATGCCTACATCCTCGCATTCAAGAAAATACCTGTATAGCCTTCTCGGCTATCAGCCGAGCGATGAAGAGCTATCAAAGCTTCTCGATTCATTGGGCATGACATTGGACAATGCAAGCAAGGAAAGCATAGAGGTAGAGTACCAGGCAAACAGGCCAGACCTTATAAGCACAGTCGGCCTTGCGAGGTCTATTCGCTACTTCACAGGCAAAAGAAGCTCTTTCGAATACAAGGTTGGGGAGCCTTTGCAGGGATTTGAGGTAAGCGTAGGCAGGCGCGTTGCTAAGATAAGGCCGTTTTTCGCCGCGATGGTTGTGAAGGGGCTTGAGCTAAGCAACGATTCCCTGCTAGACCTTATCAACTTTACAGAGAAGCTTACTATCACCTACGGCAGAAACAGGAAGCGCGTTGCCATAGGTCTTCACGACCTCAGCAAGGTCGAGCCGCCTTTGACTTATGACGCCTTCTCCGACGAGGAGTACGACGCCCTGAGGAGCGGAAGAATGAAATACAGCGAGGTGCTGAAAAATACCAGCAAGGGCAAAGCCTACTCGCAGCTTTGCAATGTTGGAGAGTACTATTGTGCGCTTAAGGACAAGCGAGGAACCCTTAGCCTAATACCTGTCCTTAACTCGGAAAGGACCATGGTAACAGAAAAGACTACAGACATGCTGGTAGACATAACCGGAACAAACGGCTTTGTTGTGGGGAAGACTGCTGACATAGTTGCTGCAAACATGATAGACATGGGGGCTAAGGTATACAGGGTAAGCATAAAAAAGAATGGCAGGCAGTATGCAACGCCAAGTATGTCAACGCTGGAGCTTTCAATTCCTCTTTCAAGGTTCAGCTACGAGCTTGGGGTAAGGCTTGCATTCAACAACGTAATAAGCTTGGCAAACAAGATGGGCATTCAGGCTGCGCTTGTTGGAAGGAACATAAGGTTTACAGTGCCTGCCTACAGGGCTGACATAATAAACGATCAGGACATAGTAGAGGATATTGCAATAGCATACGGCTACGATTATATTCAGCCAATTCCTGTTGTGAGCATAAGGCAGGGTGCTTTAAACGAAAGGCAGAAAACAGCTGACGAGCTTAGGCATATGCTCAATGGCCTTGGCTTCTTCGAGACGATGAGCTCCTACCTTACAAACGAGGAGACGAACTATACAAAGATGAGGCTCAAGCCAGATTCAAAGCAGATAAGGCTTGCGAACGCCAAAGCCATTACCGTTACGATGATGAGAACATGGCTTTTGCCCTCTTTGCTCTTGGGTTTGGCCAAGTCGCAGCACGATAAGCTGCCGCACAGGCTTTTCGAGCTTGATATGCGCTTCTACCTCGACTCTGGCAAGGTGAAAGAGGCTTATGACCTTGCAGGCATAGTCTCTGATTCAGCGATAGATTTCAATGAGCTGAGCAGTGTGGTAAGCGCCATTGCAAGCTTTTTGGGGAAGAAGCTTGAAACGAAGCCCCTTGACCACGCATCTTTCATACCTGGCAGGTGTGCAAGCATATCGCTAGACGGCAAGCAAGTAGGCCTTTACGGCGAGCTGCACCCAGAAGTTCTTGAGAATTTCGGCATACAGGCCCCAGCGATGGCTTTTGAGCTCGAGCTTTTCTAGCTTTTAGCCAAGCTTGCTGCTTCTTCTTTGCTCAGCCCCATGGCCTCTAGCAAAGGCTCTGCAACTTCTTTTGGCATAAGCTTTAGGAAGGGCAGAAATTCTGTCCTCAGCTTCCTGGCGCTTGCATGCATGCCCTTCGAGAGCTTGGCAATTGCCAAGCTCGTTGCAAGCCTGCTTTCTTTGGTTTCGCTAAGTAGCTTTATCTGCTTGGGGAAGGAATAGCTCTTCAGCCTCGTCACATAGCCGCTTGAAGATATGCTCACTCCTGCAGATGCGAGCACGCTTGCATATTTTCTTAGCGCATAATAACTTAGCCTGCTAGCCTTGTGCTCGTACATGCTAGCATGCGCAAGCAGCTCGTAGGCCTTCTGCGCATCTTCTGTGCCGTATCTGTTCGGTATGTTCTCGTCTATCCACTTGAGCAGCATCTCAAACTCCACATCGCTGTTTTCGAATGCAGCGAGAGCTTTGCCAAAGCTTCTTGAGAGAAATATGGAATCTAGCACTTTGAATATCTCGTATTTCCTGTTTCTTATTCCCAAGGCTTCAAGCGCATTGCTTTTGCCGCTTATTGCAAACTCAAGGTCGTTTATTGCTCCGCGCATGTCGCCATTGCTGCGCAGCGCAATTTCCTTGAGCGCATCCATGCCAATGTTTGCATGCTCCTTCTGTGATATCCTTGTTATGTAGGCAAGAACCTCGTCTGTGCTCAGCTGCTTGAACTCAACAGGCACTGCCACCTGTCTGAGGAATGAGATCTTTTGGCTCCAATAATCGTTTGCTATAAACATTATCGGCTGCTTGCTATTCCTCACCATGCTGAGTATTGCAGTTTGGGCTCCCTTGTCGAACTTCTCCGACAGTTCGTCTATTTCATCGAACACTATGAGGTTTGTCCTTGCAAAAAGGCCCCTTGACTGCGTAGCCGGAAGAAGCTTTTTGTTAAGTGTGTCTGCGTCCCTGTAATCGCTTGCTGCGAGAAGCAAAATGCCAAAGCCATAGGTTGCTGCAAGTGCTATTGCCGCTGTTGTTTTGCCCACTCCGCTTGGGCCATAGAGCATAAGCGGCTTTGGAATCCTGCCTTGTAGTATTTCCTCTCCGAATCTTTTCAAAGCTTCAATCGCCTGCCTATTGCCCACTATTCCATTAAGCGAAGCAGGTGCATATTTTTCGCAGAGCATGCAAGCGCCTAAGCAAAGCCTAAAAAATACTAATTTTAATATTTATACAATTATGTGATATCCACCCACCCGCAAACGGCGTGGGCTTCCCAAGCGAACAAGGTATGATTGATGGAACAAAAAGGCATATGCACCTTTGCATACTGCGGTTCGCTCTATGTGCCTGTAAAGAGATTTCCCGCTCACGTTGTTAACTCTCTGCCTGCAGCTCCGATCGTCTAGTGGTCAAGGATAAAGCCCTCTCGAGGCTTAGACCCGGGTTCAAATCCCGGTCGGAGCATTACCTTTTTCTCTTTTTCTATAGAGGAAATATGCCAATACTGCTGCAACGATTCCAGCACCTAAAATGCCGCTTACGTCGCCAAAAGTAAGATAGTATTCGCCTATCTGGACTGTGGCATAGGAGGTGTTTGGTGCATAGTAGTAGTTGAGCTCGTTTACTGTTAACGCACTAGGGTATGGGCGTGCCAAATTGACAGTGTTTGCCTGTAAAGGCAAAGGCAAAACTTTTGCCTGCAAAGGCTCCATAGGTGTTCCGTAATAAACTGCTATTATTTGAGCGTTGCCGAGCGCAGATCCGCCTCCGCAAGCTACAACATTGGCTGAGAAATCGCCGTTTGCATTTGTTGTTGCTATGGCGAACAGGCCGAGCTGCGAAGTGCATACGCCAGTGCCGTTTGGATAGATAGGCACGCAATACATCCTGTTGCCTAATGGCGTATAGCCGCAATTTGGATTATTATAGATGTTGCATGCCTTGTAGTTCTGCGCGTACATGCTGTTTGGCGGAGGGTTGCATTCTCCGAGTGCATTGAAAGACGGTGCATAGGTGATAGTGTTTGCATTTGCTGTAAGCCCGAACCATTCAGGATTTGAGAGTTCGCATCCAGGCTGCTGGCTCGGCATGGCAATCGTACCTATCTGAGGCGCATTATAGGCGTAGGCGCACAATATGGCGTTGACAGGATTGATAATTGCGTTGTAGCCTACAAAGTTAATGTCCCTGTCATAATAGAGGTATATGGGCTGATTTGCCAATGGCTGGCTCTGTCCGCCAGCTATTCCAAATGGCGGCACATACGCAGAGCCTGTAATCTGAATTACTGTTTGATTGAAGTTTGTAGAAGAGACTTGCGGTTTAGTGGAAAGAGTAATCACTACAGGGTTCGCCAAATCAATAGCTATAGGTGTATAAATTGTGTTGTTGAACCTGTCGTTGAACAATAAGTTTATGAGGTGGAACCCGAGATAATTGTTGAGGTTGAGCGTAAGGTTGCTTATTGAGCTAACCTGTTGATAGAAATCAAACAGCGGCACTTCTCCGAACTCTTGCAGGTAGTTATATTTAAGAGGGGCTTTAGCATTTGGCATTAAGTTGTAAACGCCACTGGTTTCAATTGTCTGATAGGCAGGCATTACTATTTGGTACTGGTTGAATAGCTTTGCTGTAGCTTTTTGGCTTGGCTTTTCATAGTAATACTGGACTATCTGGTATTGTTGGGTTTGCAAACTATTCAATATTGTTTGCTTGTTTTGCGAACAGTCCTCAAATGTGCTTGAAATCGTGTCGCAGTTGGTAATGTTCGCACGTACATAGCCGAACATTCTGTTGTTCTCTATTTCGTAGAAAACGTAAGGAGGCACTATTGTTGAAGTTAGGTTAGGAACGTAAAGCTTCTGCGTGTAAATGTCGTTTAGGTATGTGCCTGCATTTTCCAAGACGGTCTCAAAATTATTTGAGTTGGCCTTTGTAAGTGCAAAAGTATAGATTTTTTGCTCTGAATACTGTGGTGATGGCGTTTGTGGCTGCGTGTAAGGAGGAGAAAGGTAACTCGGCGGGTTGCACTCATCTAGGGTAACCCACTGGCCTGTTATAGCATTTTGCGCTTTAGCATATTCGAACACTGCCGGGCCCCAGTTTTGGGCAAAGGAGTAAGTATAAGAGTATGGAACCAGAAGCTCGCCATTTATCCAGGTTTTGAGGTTCGTAGAAATCATAGGCATGCCAGTCGCTTGGCCGCTTACTTCAACATAGCCTGTAGAAGACCCACTAGAAGAGCTTGCAACGACTGTATAGGTTGTGCCAGGTTGCAGCTCTGAGCAGTAATCTGTAATATCCAGGCTTACCGGACCTGGGTTTGCGGTGTTAGATGCGCCGGGCACTCCGTTGATCTTCAAGGTTATACTAGATGGTTGGTAAGGAGTGTTTGCAGTTATCACTGGCGATGCTGCTATGCAAATCTTGTTACCCTGTTGCTGCTGCACGCTCACGCTGGTTATTGAGGGCATTATCACCGGGTTGGTGTTTACTGTTATGGTGGTTTTTGTATGCTGGCCAGTAGTTGTATCTTTTGCCTCTACACTTGTTGTGCCGGGAGCTATGCACGTGCTAGGCGATGAGCAAATGGTATATACCACAGAGCCCGTACCGCTAGCTACAACATTGCCTCCTATTAGAAGCTCTACTTGGTCGCCAGAGGATGAAGCTGTGGAAAATATTTGATCTGTTTCGCCATACGGCACATTGGTATACTGTATGCTTAAGGAAGGCGGGCCTTTGTTATAGTAGGCAGGCCCCATACTAGGCGAGCTTTGGAAAGAATTGAGAAAGCCAGGCAGCGTTATTAGCTGCGTTGTGCCTGTATTCTCTACATATCGGAATGGATTGGAGACGGTATAAACAGGAGGCAGCATATACTTTAGTTGATCCAGTTCGCTGCATACGCCATTGTTATTATTGCTACTGTACTTGCTGCTATCAACATAGCAGTAGTATGGAGGCTGGCCTTGGAAAAGTTTGGTATAGTTCTGTACGTTCACCCTTGCGTTGAGCACAAGCTCGTCATATTGTGGTGAGTTGGGGGTTGAGCAGGAAGTCAAGCCAAGCCAGCTTCCTATCGTGCATAGTGCGTTTTTGATTTGGCCCCATATGCTTTGTGGAATCGGAGTTTTCTTCATTATAAGGTCTACTGTGGAATTGTAGTCGACTGAGAACCCTAGCTGTGGCGCAACAAAGCTCGATGAAATTTCAGGGCCTATTGGGGAGTAGCCGCCGTGGTAGTTGCTAGGAAGGTTGTTTGGCCAATAGTTGCATGAGGAGGAAGAGCAGAAGGTTACTGTATCGCCCTTGATAGTTATGTTGGCAGAGAGCGGCCAGCCATAAGGCGGATATGTGTAGTTGCTTGTGGCTGTGCTAGATAGGGAATAGTAGGTAGAGGATTTTGTCTGTGTATTTGCAACGCATGACCATGAATACTTGTTTCCGTATCCATTGTAAATCTCTGTAGAAACAAAGTGGCATTCATCCGCCGGTACGCAGCTTACGCCTGCAGGAGGTGTAGAGGAAGAGGAGGTGTAGATATTTGATATGTCCACCGTTGCTTGGGTTATAGAGTTAACAGTTGTGCACTGCTCTTCCTGCCACACGTCATTGAACATGGTTGGGTTAATGGGCACGCTGTAGCCTGTAGAGTTGATAACGCGAAGAAGGAGAATGTTATAGTTAGCTACGGGGCATCTGCCAACAACCCATCCATCTAAATTCCAGTTAACCCCAAACAGACCACAGTCGTAAGTACCTAAGCTACCAGCCCAATCATCTAGAACATACAAATATCCGTTGATGTCTTCCAATCCAAGTGGATGGTGGAATGCTGCTTTGTCAAAATCTGTTTGCGGATCAAATTGGCCTCCGTGCGCGCTTGCAATCACATTCGGCGCTGCTACGCCATTGAACTTCACGCCGTAGAGGCCCCCGTTGTATAGATAGTCTGTTATGTTTACAAGCACCTGCTGGCCCAGGCTAGGCATCGAAGTGCCAAACGAAAGGCTCATGTTGCCTGTGAAGTTTATGAAATTGCCTACTGTGAACTCATAAATATAGCCTTTTTTCGGCGTTGCAGCAAACAGCATGTCGCCTGTCGGAGGTGCGGCAATCTCAGGCAGCACCGGTACTTGTGTACTAACAGCCCAAGACTCGGTAGTGTTTACTACCTCAATGCCTGTCGGAGTAGTAATCAGGCCTAGAATAAAAGGATGACCTCCATTGATCTCTCCTGTTATGAATGCATCCCCTTTATCGTCGGCAGTCACATTGAACGGCGTAAAAGGTGTGCTCATGCTCGACAGTATTCTTGACGCTATGCTGCTTATGTCATAGCTTGCTACAACATATGTGCTTGTGTTCTGCGCCTCTATTACATTTGCCCAGTATGCATTCCATTCATTGTTCCATTCTTGCTGGTCTGTCTGGTTTGGTATGTTAGAATAGGAAGGCGGATAGTTGCTCATGTTGTAGTAGCCTTTAGGAATGAGCCTCAGAACTGTAAGGTAATACTGGTTGTTGCTTGACTGATTGAGCACAAACACGTAGTCGTTTGGTATCGCCGCTATTGAGATCGGGTTTGCGACATAAGGGCTCTTCATGCCCAGCATGCTGAGGACGTTGTTAAGAGCTTGTACGGAATTGCCTTTGTTGGCTTTGCTAAGCAGCTTGTTTATGTTGCCTGCTATGCTTGACATTGCCTGCTGCAAGCCTTTAGGAAAAGAAATGACATTGCTTGGCGAAGATACAAGTATGCCGTTGTAGTTTATGTAGAACCTGCTGGGCGTGTCTATTGGGAAAGGCTCCTCTGTATTCGAAGGAGTGTAGTAATTCCAGGGGCTGAATATATCATAGCTATTCCAAAGTTGCTCGCCTCCAGGAGAGGGCAGCAGGTAGTTGAATTGGAAATAGGGCAATACGCTAGTATAGAAAATGTTGGTGCTTGTCTGGCCTTCTCCACTGCTCTGCTGGTTTTGTATAATTTCGTTGAATGGTATTTGCGTATTTTGCATATTTTGCAGGTCAAGGTTTGCTTGGTAATTGTAGGTGTAGTAGCAGTCGTATGCAGAATAGATTATGCTTGTGGTTGTGCTCGTGCTGCTTGTTGTGGTTGAAGTGGTGATTGTTGTAGTAATGCTTGTAGTAGTGGCCGTAGATGTCGAGCCTGATGATTGAAACAGCATTTGCGTCGGAATGGTGGTAGAGGCAGAAGAAACCGTTGCAGAGCCAGTTTGCTGGCTCTTGCCAGAGAAGGAAAATGAGGGTAAGTATGTGCAATAAGGTAAAGGATACTTGCAGGAATAGCTGACGACATACTGCGGGTTAATGCTTACGTGCAACTTGTTCGGCTGCGCATTGTCGAAATCTGCAAACGGCGCATACCAAGTCCAAATTGCATGCTGTGCCACTGAAGGCACCTGCTGGAAGATGTAGGTATTTGATGTGAAACCGTTTGAAATTATGTCTAGGCCTTCCAGCATCGGCGACATTGCGAGTATGTTGATCTGCAAATCTGCTGGGTTCAACACCTTCATGTTGCCTACTGTTCCACTTGCAAATTGCGTATTGCTCCACGTTATTGTCAAGGGCAATATTACGTTGGTTTGGAGTTGGCTTGTCGTAGATTCGCAAGCAGCTCCTGCGATATAGGGGAATTGGCCAGTATATGGATATGTATAAAAGTAGTCTTGGGTTGTTGGGTTTTTGTCGCTAGTTAGAGGGCAAATAAGCAAAGCTGTAGCTGTTTGGCTATTCGAGTAGTTTACTTCATTGGCTGGAGAAAACTCATAGGTTTGTGGCAAGGTATTAGGTGCCAATATGTACGCGCTTCGTTGATAGCTTGTGGTTATGCTCTCTTGCACACCGCACGGCAGATACCCTCCAATTTGTTGTGTTGCGTAGGTGTTATAGGTATAGCTCGTATAGGCGCAGCCAGAGGATGAATATGAAGTAGGGCTTATGCCGGCATTGCAGTAATCGCTGCAAGAAGTCCCAGAGCCTCCGCTACTGCTTGTAAGGCCCAAATTAACAAAGCTCTGCAGACGGTTATATGTGGTTCCTGCCGATGAGTTTATGTGCGAACCAGTAACAGTTAAAGGAAATGAAGCTTTGGCGTAAAGGAAGGCCGCCACACTTAAAACTAATAATAAGCCTTCAAAGGCATTAGCCTTCGCCATCAGATCTATAATAGAATATACGCCAATATATATAATAGTATTTCTGAGGTTCAAAAAAGCAAAAGAGAGCAAATAAAAAAGCAGATAAACTTTTCTTCCTCTCTACGTCTGTCTAATATCTTCGTCAAATGCAGAATTTTGTTTCTACATTTGGCAAATTAATGTATTGATTATACACCAAGATTTAGAAATATTTAAATACTTTGTCATTCATGTATTTTGCAGTTAAGTGATAGAATGAATACACACAGAGTAAAGAGGATTGCGGTATTGGCTGGCGCCTTGTTGATGGGCGCGGTTATCGCAGGACCAGTTTCCTTTAGCAACATACCGATCATAAACAGCGCAGGTCAGCCGGTAGTGCAGATAGTAGTAGGCTCTCATTCAGCACCAAGCGACGGCGTTGTGGCAGCAAACATTGCTGCGGTAATAGGCAATTTGGCATACACCTCGACGCCTGTAACTGCAACAGTACAGGGCACAAGCGCTGTTAAGTGCGTGCCTGCAGCAACAGCCACTTGCACTGTTACAAACCAGCAGGTCTGGCTTGGCGAAAGCGGC